>CAKPSX010000011.1 GCA_934184665.1 uncultured Clostridia bacterium
GAATAGAAAGTTCCACCAATTAGTAAACTTTCATCAGATGTTTCTACAGCTGATGTTATCATATCATCTTGTGTTCCTCCAAATGTTCTTGCTGCTATCGATTCACCATTTGTACTTATTTGAAATAAAAATACATCATATCCACCTTTTGGTGTTGGTAATGAAACATTATCAATAGTCATAGCTGTGGAGTAACTTCCATACACGAATAAATCATTTGTTGCAAAAACTCCAGAAATTTCGTCATTATTAGATGCTCCAAAAGTTTTATACCACCTAGTGACTCCTTTAGGCCCAAATTCAATTATAAGTCCGTCTTGAGAACCATTTGATGCAATCTTCTCAATACCTGTGTTCAATGTTCCTGTAAAATTCAAGACAACACAATATCCACCCGAATTTTCACACGCACCAACAAGTTTATACTCACCAGTAAGGGTTGTGCAAATAAATGAATCATTTATGCTTTTATTCGTTATAACAATTCTTGATTTCGCATCCACTTCAACACTGTTTGCGTATCCGTCAGCACTTTCAAACAACACTATGTCTCCATATTCAAATACATTCTTATCAACTACATTTCCTTGTTTATCAATTTCACACTTAACATTGCATTTATTACCTGTTCCTAAAAATGTTCCGTCAGTGCTAGTCGTAGTTCCAACAGTGTAATATTCTGCCCCCTTGTTTTGTACTACATCTGTAAATTCATCATCTCCTGAACCGCCATAGTTTTTAAACCATTCAATTTTTCCCTTTGAATCATATTTTATGATAAGTGCATCTTTATTTCCATTTGTTGTTATTGTTGGGTTTGTTGATTCTTGGTATACCCATCCAACTGCTACTGCGCCGCCATCTGATGTTGGTATTATTTTGTTTATCTTGTTCCAATATTCGCCTTTTATTTGGCTTTTCCAAGAAACGTTTGCTGTTCCTTTTGATTCTGATGAGAGTAGAGCTATTCCTTCATCTTCATTCGCAGTTGCGTCATCGTTTATTGCATTATCAGCAGTATTTTCTTCTGCATTTTGCTCATTTATTTCTTGGTTTTCTTCATCTGGTTGTAGTCCATCTTCTGTTGTTTGTTCTTCTTTTGGAGTTTCTGAATCTGGGTTTTGTTTGTTATTAGAAATATAATCATCTAAGCTTTGAAGCTGATTTTGGTCAAGCGCGACTGGTTTATCTCCACTCGTTACTCCATTTGCCGTGCCATCTGCGCTATTTTGCACAACACTAGAATCTACAGTACTATTCTCATTCGATTTTATCAGGTTTGGTGCTACTGAACTTTTTTCATATCCGTTCATGCAAAAAGCCATTATCGTTGAAATCAATATTAACATTAAAATTGCTTTACTTATCTTTTCTACTGTTTTTCTCATTCTTACATTTGTACTCTTTCTCATTATAAATCCATCCTTTTCTCTTATTTATGTTAACTTAAAAAGATAGCAGAAAAAAGCATCATCCAATAACCATGCTTTTCCTGCTATCTCTATTAATTCTATTTATTCCATTTTTTTCTTCAACACTTAAGTGATTGTGTGTATATACACCTCCAAGGATTTGCACCATCATAACTTTCATATTACTTTACTCTCCTTTTACACTACTTTTCTTTTGATTTCTTTTATTTTACTTCATTTTCTTCATGTTGTATTGCTCACATTTTGACATAAATCTTCACATAAAAACTTATTAACTTAAATTTTGCAATACACATCCTAAAATTATAATAGCAAAAATGCACCCATTAGTCAATACATTTTGTAATTATTTTTGGGTGCATTTTTTACTAATTTTAGCGCATTCCACATCACTTAATATAAAATTTGTTAAATCTAGGAAATTTTTTCAATTTCTTCTTTGCTAAGTCCTGTTAACTCCATTATTCCTTCTCTCTATATCTTATAAAGATTTTTTTTATTTTTTTCTTCTCAAAATCCAGTTTTTTTCACATTTTATTGGTAATATCATTTTAACTTTTTGGTCTTGTTTGCCTGGATTTATGAAACCAATTTCTTCATCTGTTTCAAAATCCCACATTTTTTCTATTTTGAATTCAACTGGCTCAAGTTGGTATGGAACCAATATTTCCATTGTATCTCCAACAGTTAGTCTATTTCTTATATCTATTATTGCTTTTTCTCCATCATAATCAACTATCTTTCCGCCGAATTGATATTTTTCATTATATTGATGTCCTGCATATTCTTGTATATCTGTGTTTTTTCTATCATTAAAGTAAAATGTTGTTAATTCTCTGGTTTTGATTTTTTCAATTTCTTTCATGTATTTTTCTACATCGTAATTTTCTGGGTCTTTTTGATAATCATCTATTGCATTTCTATATACATTTACAATACTTGCAACATAATATTCTGTTTTAAGTCTTCCTTCAATTTTTAGGCTATCTACACCCATCTCAATAATTTCTGGAATCTCTTTTATAAGGCATAAATCTTTTGAAGAAAATATGCTTGTACCATATTCGTTTGTTTCTATTGGCATGAATTGACCTAGGTTGTTCTTTTCTTCTGCATATAGATTATATGACCATCTGCAACTTTGTGCACAATCTCCAAGGTTTGCACTTCTATTTGATAAGAAGTCACTTAAGAAACATCTGCCTGAATATGCAAAACATATTGCACCATGTATAAATATTTCTATTTCCATATCTTCTGGTTTGTTTTCCATTATGTATCTTAACTGCTCTTTGTTCATTTCTCTTGCCATTATCATTCTTTTGGCACCATTTTTGTACCAGAAATTGCAGTCATGTAAACTCACTATATTAGCCTGTGTACTAACATTTATAGGTACACTTGGAGCATATTGTTTTATTACTTCTATTACTCCGCCATCTGCTGCTATTATTCCGTCTGGCTTAAGCTCTTCTAGCTTTTTTGCCATTTCTATTATTTCTGCATATTTGTCATCCCATGCAAATATATTTAGTGTTACATATACTTTTTTACCTATTTCGTGTGCATATTTTATTGTGTTTTCTAGGTCATTATCTTGCATGTCTGCTCTTGTTCTTAATGATAGTGATGATGTTCCACAATATACTGCATCTGCACCATATAAGAATGCTATTTTGGCTTTTTCGAATGAACCCGCTGGTGCTAATAATTCTATTTCTTTTAACATGTTTTTATTAATGCTCCCTTCTACAATTGGAAAAGAATTAAATTTTGTAATTATTTTTCAACTCGATTTTATGCTTGTTTAATTTTATCTGATAATTTTTTCTTTCACTCTAGAAATGGCAAGTCCATCTCCTACTTCCAATATCTCAGTTTCTAAATTTTCATTTTCTGTAACTTTTGCAATATATTCTCTTAAATTTCTTACAGCAGTTCTTTGCTTATGTTTGTTATAATCGCTCATAACATAACCTTTATATAAAATATTATCTGCTAATATTACTCCACCTGGTTTTATCATTCTTAATGCTTGGTTTAGGAAAAATGGATATTTACCTTTTGCAGCATCTATAAATACAATGTCATACTCATCATTTAATTGTGGTAATATTTCTACTGCATCACCTTGGTATATATTTATTTTGCTTGCATCAATTTCTACTTTTTTTATATTTTCCTTTGCCTGTTTAATGCACTCTTCGTCTCTTTCTATTGTGTCTATTCTACCACCTGGTTGTAAATATTCTGAAAAGCATATCGCTGAATATCCAACAGCTGTACCTATTTCAAGTATTTTGTTTGGTCTTACTTCTGTCAAGATTTTGTCAACTACTTCTAATGTGTCATCCATAATTATTGGTATGTGATTGGCAAGTGCATTTTGTTTTATATCTTCTAATTTTTCTTTGTTCATTTCTTCACATCTTTCTTCTAGCTTAAGAAACAATTATATTTTAATTGTAATTATTTTTCAACTAAGCCTTGCTAGCGTTTCTAGCAGCACGCTCTCTCTCTTTATTATCTAAAATTTTCTTTCTAAGTCTAATTGATTTAGGTGTTACCTCAACAAGTTCATCATCTTGTATAAATTCTATAGCTTTTTCAAGCGACATTTGAATTGGTGGTACTAAACGTAGTGCATCATCTGAACCTGAAGCTCTAGTATTTGTTAAATGTTTTTCTTTACATACATTTATTGCTAAATCTTCACCTCTTGAATTTAGTCCAACTATCATTCCTTCATACACATCTACACCTGGTCCTATAAATAATTCACCTTTATCTTGTGCATTATATAATCCATATGTAATTGATGTTCCTGTCTCAAATGCTACTATTGTTCCTCTAACTCTTGATATAACTTCACCTTTGAATGGTTCATATGAATCAAATATATGGTTCATTATACCTTCACCTTTTGTGTCTGTTAGGAATTCTGTTCTATATCCTATTAGTCCTCTTGCTGGAATTTTGAATTCTATTTTTGTGTGTCCTGATTCTGCTGGTTCCATATTTAGCATTTCTGCTTTTCTTTTTCCTAATTTTTCTATTACATTTCCAACACAGTCATCTGGAATATTTACAACTAATCTTTCAATTGGTTCACATTTTACTCCATCTATTTCTTTTATTATAACTTTTGGTCTTGATACTAATAATTCAAACCCTTCTCTTCTCATTGTTTCAATTAATACAGATAAATGTAATTCACCTCTACCTGATACTTCAAATGCATCTGGTGTTTCTGTTTCTTTTACTCTTAGACTTACATTTCTATCTAATTCTTTAAATAATCTATCTCTAATATGTCTTGATGTAATGAATTGCCCTTCTCTACCTGCAAATGGTCCATTGTTTACACTAAATGTCATTGAAACTGTTGGTTCATCTATATCTACAAATGGTATTTTTTCTGGATTGTTAAAATCACATATTGTATCACCTATATGGATATTTGGTAATCCTGATATTTCAATTATATCTCCTGCTTTTGCTTCTTCAATTTCTACTTTTTTTAGTCCCATATGTGTATATACTTTTGCTATTCTTCCTTGTGTTATTTTATCATCTTTTTCACATATGCTTACTGGCATACCTACTTTTATTGAACCTCTTTCAAGTCTACCAACTGCAATCCTACCAACATAATCATCATAATCTATGTTTGATACTAGCATTTGTGCTGGTCCTTCTTCATCACATGCTGGTGGATTTATATTATCTATTATTGTTTGAAATAAACATGTTAAATCTCCATCTGGTGCATTTAAATCTAATTTACCAACACCATTTTTTGCTGATGCATATACTACTGGGAAGTCTAATTGATCATCATTTGCATCTAATTCTATAAATAGTTCCATAACTTGGTCTAATACCTTTTGTGGATCTGCTCCTGGTCTATCTATTTTGTTTATTACTACTATTGGTTTTAAGTTTAATGCTAATGATTTCTTCAATACTTCTCTTGTTTGTGGCATTGCTCCTTCAAATGCATCTACTAATAAAAGTACTCCATCTACTGTTTTTAATACTCTTTCTACTTCTCCACCAAAGTCAGCATGTCCTGGTGTATCAACTATGTTTATTTTTACATCATTGTACATTACTGCTGTGTTTTTTGATAATATTGTTATTCCTCTTTCTTTTTCTTGGTCATTTGAGTCCATTACTCTTTCTGCTACTTGTTCGTTTTCTCTAAATACATGGCTTTGTCTTAGTAGTGCGTCTACTAGTGTTGTTTTACCATGGTCTACGTGTGCTATTATTGCTATGTTTCTTATTTTATTATTGTTCATTTTTTATTACATCCCTTTCTGGTTGGGAAATAATTATAATTTTGGACTGTGTCAGATTTCATTTAAAACGCGGTTACGTACAACTCGTACGCGCCCTTGCCTTTTAAATAAAATCTTCCTTGCCAAAATTTAATTCTTTCCCAACTTCTTTTATTTTTTAGTTAGTTAAATTTATAATCTCAGTCATAATCTCCTCTGTAACCTCATCCAACTCATCCTTACTTCTATTGCTGAAGTCCATTGGTTTTCCGTATTTTATTGTCATTTGCTTAAATGGTTTTTCTCCTCCACTTATTCCTACTGGAATAACTCGTGCTCCTGTTCTAACAGCAAAAAATGCAGCTCCATCTTTTACTTTTTGTCCTTTTTCTAGACCGTTTCTTGTTCCTTCTGGGAATAGTGCAATACTTTCATTATTTTTTAGTGCTTTTAATACTGTTTTTAATGCTGTTACATCTTTTGAATCTCTTTTTACATATATTCCATCAAATACAACTCCTAGAAATGCAAAAAATGGATTTTTTTTCAATTCTTCTTTCGCTAAAAATCTAACATGTCTTTTAGCTGTTATAACTATTAATGGTGGATCTGCATATGTTCTATGATTTCCGCAATATATCAGTGGTTCATTTTTGTCTTTTGGTATGTTTTCTGTTCCAATTACTTTAGCTCTATAGACTACCGCAAAATATAAACGTAGAGCACCTTTTACAATCCCTCTGCCTATTTTTTTAAAAAATTTTTTTATATGTTTCATGTTTATTTTTCCTTCCAAGTATAGTTGAAAAATAATTACAAAATTTAATTCTTTTCCAACTAGTCAATTTTATTTTTCGTTATTTCTCTACCTCTAGCTCTGGAATATATATATTCTTCGCCACTACTTCAAGAGATACCACATTCATTGCTGTTAATTTCTCTATCTCTTTTTTTGCTCTTTGTTTAAATTCACGCAGGCTGTCTTTTACATTATTTCCATATACTACACTTACTTCCATATATATAGCTGGTCCAGCTTCTGAACTTGTCACTCTAGTTCTTAGAACCTTATGTATTTCTGGCATTTTCTCTGCCAAGTATTCCATTATTTGTCTGAATACTGTATCTGATATTGTAAAATTACCCATGTAACTGAATGTAGGTCTTATTATTGTCTTTTCAGATATATATGGTTTTTGTCCTAATCCTTTTGATTTAAATATTTGAAGTGGGTCTAGTAAATATCCTGAAAAGTCTCTTTTTAGTTCAAATGTTGGTACTGGTATTACATGTTTTCCTTCTGTTACACGTATATGTCTGGCTGTTTCCATTTCTTCTTCTGTTGCAACATCTGTTATATATATTGTTTCTGATACAGGTGGTAAACCAAGATTTTCTGCAATTTTTGATACCATTCCATCAGATGTTCCTAATATCAATATTTTCGACGGTTTATATTTTTTTAGAGCTTTTTGTATTCTGCTTTTTTCTCCATCATCTAAAAATAGTGCATGTTTTACTGTTTCAATTTTTGTTGATGCTTTTTTTGCTGATTCACCTGCTATTATTTGATTATCTTTTATAAGTAAGCCATCATCTATTATAAATCTTATTCCTTTTTCACTTGCTACCATTTGTGCTCTATAGCTCTTTCCAGTGCCTGATGGTCCAACAAATGCATATACTTTTATATCTGACAAGCTTTTTCATCTCCTTATTGGGTCACTTTATTTGAGAAAGACACGGTAAAACGTGTCTTTCTTTTATATCTTTTCTGCTACTTCTTCTTTAACTTCTGCAATTTTGATATTTCTTACGTGATTAATTTTCTCCCATTGTGTTTCTCTCTTGAATAAGCATTTTATATTTATTATTACCCATGAGCCCATGAATATTGGATAACATATTAGCCCTTTAATCATTGGTTTTATAGGTTTTTTGTCTAATATCATTGCTAATACCGCTGTTCCTATTGGTAAGAATAGTGTTGGTACTAAATAGTTTAATACATTTATTACTAATTCTGCATTTGTCATTGCTTGTGCTGAATACATTACAAAATTTATTATCATTAATACCATTGTTAATATTAGCATTGGTGTTGTTCCGACCATATATAGGAATCCGTCAAAATTCATAACTGTTTTGTGTTCTTTTACTGCATTAAATAGTTCTCCTGTATATCTTTTAACACATTGCATATGTCCAACTGTCCATCTGCTTCTTTGTGACCATGATTGTTTAAATGATGTTGGTTGTTCATCATATACTATTGCATCTGTTGCCCAACCTAGTTTTCTACCTTGTATTATTGATTTTAATGAGAATTCTATATCTTCTGTTAATGTTTCTGTTTCCCATCCATTTGGTTTTACTACATCAAATTTTACCATAAATCCTGTTCCATTTAATAATGGTGATAATCCTACATTGTATCTTGCTAAATGATATAATCTATGCATTGTCCAGTAGAATAAAGCATAACCTGCTGTTATCCAGTTGTCTGTAGGGTTTTTAATATCTCTGTATCCTTGTACTACTTCTTCTCCTTGGCATAATTTCTTATTCATATTTATTATAAAGTTTTTGTCTACAATATTGTCTGCATCAAATACAAAGAATGCATCATAATCTGCATTTTCTTCTATTTTTTGTTTTAAAAACCATTGTAATGCATAACCTTTTGTTTTGTGGTCTGGATCATATCTTTCTAATACTATTGCTCCAGCATCTCTTGCTACTTTTGCTGTATTATCTGTACAGTTGTCTGCAATTACATAGATATCATATAATTCTTTATCATATGTTTGATGTTTTAAACTTTCTATTAAATTACTTACTACTGCTTCTTCGTTGTGTGCTGGTATTATTGCCATAAATTTATGTTTTTTATTTGTTAATAATTTTTTATCTTTTAGTTTTACTAATGAACATAAACTTATTGCTATTTGATAGCACCAAAATGTTACAAGTATATACATTAATGCTTGTTTTAATATATACATATATTCCATTTTTTTCATCCCTTCTATACACTTTTATTTTATTATTTCCGTAATCATTTTTGCGTATACATTTTAATGTTTTCTTTTTATTTTTATTAATTTTATTTTGCCACTTTTTATATTATACTATGAATAAAAAATTTTTGCAATATTTTTGGAAAATTTTTGTCTATAATCGAAAAAATGTGAATCAAAAAATACCCCCTACCAGATTAATGTATCTAGTAGGGGGACTGTCATAGACTATTCGTTTATTCCCATTTTGCTAACAATAATCTTTCGAATAAAGTCAGCTGGTATGATTACAAGCGAAATCAGGATAACGTATAACCAGTGGTGCAAAGACAGCGGAGTTGTTCCGAAGATTTTGCCTCCGAACTGAATTATCGCTATTTGCATGATTGCCACAAAACTCATCACCAAAATAAAATTTCGGTTCTGAATAATGTTCTCAAATAGGTTAAGCTTTTGCGTTCTCGCGTTTAGAGAATTCATAATAATCAAGAAGATAAATGTTGCAAACATAAATGTCTTGATTACAGTTTCATCATTGCTATTAATGATGTTATGAATTCCTCCGACATTTTTAAGAATTGCCAGACATACAACTGTGATAAACACACCACAAACTGCAACTGCACTTTTGACATATGTGTTAATAATGTCTGCTGTTCTAGGTATTGGTTTTTCAAGCATGTATGCTTCTTGAGAAGGTTCTTGTGCAAATGCCATTGCTGCAAGAACATCCATTACCATGTTTATCCAGAGCATCTGAACAATGGTAAAAACTTCTCCACTTCCGAGGAACGGTCCAACTATTGCAGTAATAACAGAACTGACATTAACAGTCAATTGGAACACAATGAACTTTTTAACCGTTTTTGCGGTAGTTCTGCCATATCTAATGATATTCCCAATGGTATTTAGGTTATCATTAAGTACGATTATGTCTGCGACGTCTTTTGCGAACTCTGTTGCAGAATTGATTGCAAAACTGACATCGGCTTTGTTCAAAACAGCAACATCTTTTACATTATTGCCTGTTATTCCTACAACTTCGTTTAGGCTCTTAGAAAGCTTTATCAATCTTTCTTTGTCTTGAGGTTCAGCTCTTGCCACTATCTTAAGATTAGGAAGAATTTCGATTACTTCTTCGTCAGTCATTTTGGCTAACTCATCATGAGTAATGCAAATATCTCCATATTCTCCAATTAATCCAGTAGCTTGTGCAACCGATTTTGCAGTAGTAATTCCATCACCTGTTACCATAGTGACTTTTATTCCTGCTTTTTTCAGTCGTTCAAGCGCTTTTAGTGCATAATCATTTACATCATCTCTGATGGAAATGATTGCAATAAAAGTTTTATGACCTTTATAAGTTTTTGCCACTGCAATAACTTTCATTGCACGTGCTGCTTGGATTCTAAGAGCTTTGTCTAATCTCTCTCTGGCATCTACAGTGAAGACATATTCTTTACCATCATTGTCAAGGAATGCGTCACAATTTTCAAGTACTACTTTTGCAGCACCCTTGATATATTGTGTTCCGTCTGCCAGAGTGATTGCGGTATATTTTGCAATCGAATCAAAACCTTGCTTTTCTTTGATATTGCTTCTGCTAATTTCAACATTGTTGTCAATGAAGTACTGTAACAGTGCTCTATCAATTTCATTTGATCCCATCGCTTTTCCGTCTGTGTCAATCAATGCTTCGTTATTAACTCCTGCACCAATTGCAAGATTTTCCCGCAAAATTTTAGACATATTCATGAACTTAGTATATGCTTGTCCATTGCCAGTAATGACATTGGAAACTAGCATTTTGCCAGTTGTGAAAATACCAGTTTTGTTCATGAAAATTCTCGTAACATATCCTGCTGTTTCAACAGATTTAGGATTTCTAACATAAATGTTATCATCCCTCATCTTTCTTACATTCAGGCTTTGGATTAATCCTCCAATAAGTGGTAGCCCCTCAGGTACTGCCATTACAATGATGGATACTCCCAGCATGAGTGCATTTAGCACAGTAAATGCTATTGCCCCAACAGTAATATTACCGGTTCTTACGATTTCCAGAATGCCTAATGCAAGGCTTCTGATAGCGACAAATGCTCCTCCAAAGTAGCCAAACATACTGACCATTTTGAAAATCCGCTTGGTTTTTTCATCTCCAGGAGAATTACCTTCTCTTTTAATGGAAATGTTTTTTCTACCAACAAGTGTCTCTTTACCAACCTCCGTGACTCTCATAATAGCGGTGCCAGAAATGATAAAACTTTCTCTAAAGCATTTATATGCTCCAGACAGTAGTTCATCTTCTTCTAGCTCGTATACATCCTCAACTACTCGCTTTTCAACCTCCTCTGTACTCCGTCCATTAATTGACGATTGATTGACTCTGATAGAACCGTCTATCAAAAATCCATCTGCGGGTATTCTGTCTCCTGCTTGTAGCAGAATTTCGTCACCACATTCAATGTGGTTTTTGGAAATTTCTTTCCACTTGCCATTTCGGCGAACTCTACATTTAGGATCATCTTCTTGAGAAAGAAGTAATGCTCCTTTTTCCTGTCTGTAGCTACGCCACGCCCCGGAGAGCAATACAATGCATGTGATAGTGTATACCATCAATACAGAGTATTTTTCATCACTCCCCATTCCGAGTACAAACCTACCTATAAGGTAGCTGATGGTTTCTGCAATGACTAAGAAAAACAAAATCTTTGCAGACTCCTCTCTAGCTTCGTCCTTGAGCTTTTCCATAAAACTAATATGTTTTATGGATTTTAACTCATTCGAACCAAGCCGAGGTTGAGCTTTGCTCATAATAACCCTCCTTTTTGATTATTTCGCTAATAGTTTTTGACAGTTTTTGATTACCATATAAATTAATATGATTTTTTCAAACTCTGTATGCCCGAATTATACTACATTTTAAAATTTATGTCAACGAAAATGCTAAAGATTACTTTACATTTTCATGGTTTTAAGGTAAAATACTATTTGGAGGATTAGTTATGAATAATTTGATTTTTACTTCTCATAGTGAAGATGAAACTAAAAATTTTGCTTTTAATTTGGCAAGTAAATTAAATGTTGGAGATATAATTGTTTTGTCTGGAGATTTAGGCTCTGGAAAAACAAAGTTTACAGAGGGCTTTTTGAAATATTTTAATTTAGAAAATGAAATATCAAGCCCAACTTTTACAATTGTAAATGAATATAAAAATAAAGATATAAATATTTATCATTTTGATGTTTATAGACTTGAGGACTCTGAAGAATTTTATGCTATTGGTGGTGAGGAATATTTTAATTCTGGAATATGTATTATTGAGTGGGGCGAATTGATAAAAGATGTTCTACCAAATGACTATATACATATTTCATTTGAAAGAGATAACTCAGATGATAATACCAGAATTCTTAATATTCAAACACATGGCACAAAATTTGATAATATTCTAAGAAATCCCTAGACTCGCACTCTAGGGATTTTCTTCAATGCTTTTTAGCATTTCTTTATATTTTTCAAGTTTTGCTTTTTCTTCATCTATTTTGGCTTGTGGTGCTTTACTGATGAATCCTGGGTTTGATAGCATTTTTTCACATCTTGCAATTTCTGAATGTAATCTATTTTTTTCTGCCTCTATTCTATTCTTTTCTTCTTCTTCATCAATTAGTCCTGCTAAAGGCATAAATATTTCGATATCATCTACTATAATGTGAATACTATTTTCAGGAATATTGTCTTTACTGTCTTGTATTTTTACTTCACTTGCAAAACCTAGTTTCATGAATATTGGTATAATTTCTTTTAGTTCTGAATTATCTTGTTTAGTAACAACTATTATTTCTGATTTTTTGCTTGGATGAATATTTTTTGTACTTCTTACATTTCTTATTTCTGTGATTACATCTTTTATTTCTTCTATGATTTTCTCTTCTTGTTCATATTCAAATTCTTCTTTGACTTCTGGCCATGCAGATATCATCAATTCAGTATCATCATTTTTAGCAATACTATCATAAATTTCTGTTGTTACAAATGGCATAAATGGATGTAATAATTTCATTGATATTCCTAAAACATGATTTAATACATAGCTTACTGCGATTTTTTCATTTTCATCTTCACTATATATTCTTGATTTTGCCATTTCTATGTACCAGTCACAAAATTCATTCCATATAAATGCATATATTTTATCTAGTGCAATTCCTAAGTCATAGTTCTCGATATTTCTAGTAACTTCTTTTACTAGTTTGTTTAATTTATTTAAAATCCATTTATCTTCTATTTTTAAGTCATGTGGATTTTTGCCGAATTCTTTTACTTTTTCTACATCTGGAATATTGTTTATAACGAATTTTGCAGCATTCCAAATTTTATTTGCAAAGTTTGAAGCTTGCTCAAGCTTTTCTGGCATGTATCTTATATCATTTCCCATTGTTGTTCCAGAAAGTACTGAAAATCTAAGTGCATCTGCACCATATTCATTTATTACTTCTATTGGGTCTATTCCATTACCTAATGTTTTTGACATTTTTCTGCCTTGACTATCACGAACAATTCCATGCATTAAAACATCACTAAATGGTTTTTGCTTCATTGAATATAAACCTGAAAATATCATTCTTGCTACCCAGAAGAATATTATATCATATCCTGTTATAAGTACATTTCCTGGATAGAACATTTTTAAGTCCTCTGATTCTTTGTCTGGCCAACCTAATGTTGAAAATGGCCATAATGCTGAACTGAACCATGTGTCTAATGTGTCTGGGTCTTGATGTAATTCTGTAGAACCACATTTTTCGCATTTTTCTGGCATATTTTTGGCAACATGTATATGTCCACATTTATCACAATAATATGCTGGTATTTGATGTCCCCACCATAATTGTCTTGATATACACCAGTCTTGTATGTTTTCCATCCAATTAAAATATGTTTTTTCATATCTTTTTGGAACAAATCTTACATCATTATTTCTCACTGCTTCTATTGCTGGTTTTGCAAGTTCTTCCATTTTTACAAACCATTGCTCTGATACTCTTGGTTCTATTGTTGCTTTACATCTCTCACATTTTCCAACATTGTGTGTATAATCTTCTATTGAAACTAATGAACCTAATTCTTCAAGTTTTTTTACTATTACTGGTCTTGCATCTATTGCTGTCATTCCAGCAACTTCTGGCATTAAATCTCCCATTATTGTTTTTTCATCAAATACTTCTATAAATTCTAGATTGTTTTTTATTCCAGCTTGATAATCATTCGGATCATGTGATGGTGTGATTTTTACACATCCTGTTCCAAATTCTTTTTCTACAAACTCGTCTGCTATTATTGGAATCTCACGATTTACTATTGGTAATATTGCAGTCTTTCCTATGATGTCTTTGTATCTTTCATCATCAGGATTTACTGCAACAGCTGTATCTCCAAGCATTGTTTCCGGTCTTGTTGTAGCTACTTCTACATATCTGTCTTCGTCTTTTATTTTATATCTCAAATGCCATAAATGTGTCGCTTCTTCTTTATATTCTACTTCTGCATCTGATATTGCTGTATTACAGTTTGGACACCAGTTTACCATTCTACTTCCTTTATAAATGTATCCATCATTATATAATCTTATAAATTGCTCTAGCACTGCTTTTGATAAGCCCTCATCTAGTGTGAATCTACGTCTATCCCAATCACATGAACAACCTAATTTTCTTTGTTGTTCTTGGATTGTTCCCCCATAAATTCTTGTCCATTCCCATGCTTCTTCAAGAAATTTTTCTCTGCCTATTTCTTGTTTTGTTTTACCTTCTTGTTTTAATTTTTGTACAACTTTCATTTCTGTTGATATTGATGCATGGTCTGAACCTGGTAACCATAATGTATTATATCCTTGCATTCTTTTAAATCTTATTAATATATCTTGTAATGTTCCATCTAGTGCATGTCCCATATGAAGTTTACCTGTAACATTTGGAGGTGGCATCATTATGCAATAGCTTTCTTTTGTTTTATCCATACTTGGTTTGAAATAACCATTTTTTTCCCATTTTTCGTATAATTTTTCTTCAAAGTCTTGTGGATTGTACTTTTCGTTCAATTTAATTCCTCCTTTTTCCACATGCTACTTTTATTTTAATTTATTAACATTTCCTAAGAACATTACACTTTCTATAATGTCTAAAATTGCATATATTAAAATAACTACACCTATTGTAACTACTATAACTCCTGAGTTACATATAACATATATTCCTGCTACTAACATTGCAATTGCAAGAATTAAGCTATATATCCATACATTTGAATCAACTGTTTTAAGTTTGAATGCTAAGTCAATTCTTAGTATAGAACTATATACTATCCATATTCCTATTAATATTCCAAATAATCTTCCAATTTCATTACTGAAACATATTGTTACAATACCAATTAATATTGCTATTATACCAAATGACATATCATAATTATAGAAATTGTATTTTCCTTTGTTACTTATGTAATTTACAACTTTGTATAATCCAACGATTACAAACATTGCTCCTAATATGTAAGATACAACTCTGACAGTTCCTTCTGGATTCATTATTAAAACTATTCCTAATATTGCAAATACTACTGATGTTATTAGTGCATTCCACCCTGTCTTTTTTAGTAAACTTTCTAAATATTCCATATATATTCCTCCCTTTTTAAGGTAATCTTAAGGTTGGAAATATTGCAATTTTATGAATTAGAATTACAAATTGTAATTAATCCAACCATATTACCTTTATTTTCCCCAATTATATAACATATTTTATTGATAATCAACAACATTTATCCAATTATTTAAAAATTCTTTTTCTTCTTCTATGCCTTTTGTTAGTTGAGTTGCCGCAACAATTGGAATCCATCTTTGTATATTTGCTTTTTCAATTCCAGACTTTTCTGAAAATAGATTAATATATTTTTCTGCTAGTTCTTTTTTTCCATTCATTGAAAATAGCAAAAATGTTCTTGCTGCATCTGCTGAGGCATTTCCTTGTGTTACATGTGACCAATCTATTATATAAACTGTTCCATCTTCTTTTATTATTAAATTACTTGGATTAAAGTCACCATGACATAGTTTTGCATGGTTTTTCATTCCTTCTAATCTTTGCATTAATTCATATCTTGTATTTTCGTCAATGTTTTTTGCATTTGTCAACTTTCTTCTGAATTTATCTTTTATTCTATTTAGTAATGGGACTGTGTTTGATTGTATTTTTAATTGTGTATCTACAAAAAGATTTAGGTATTCATTTTCTTTTTCTGGATGCTCATTCATTAATTTATCAAGTGGTGTTCCTTCAATAAATTCTGAAACTAATGCCCATCTGTTTCCTATTTTTGTTATTTCTGTTAATTTCGGTATATTTAATGATGTTCCTTCTTCCACTCTTGCTTGATTTAATGCTTCATTTAATATATCTGCTTTTGAGTGATTTTCTACAAATAATTTTACTGTTTTATCATTATCTCTATATACTGTCTTATTTTTTCTCTCTGCTATTGGATTTTCTAAATTATAATACATTTTTATATTGTATGATATATTTAATAACCAAATATATCATATACTCCTTTCTTCATTTATTTTTCGCAAGTTTTGGCAAACCGACTTTTTATTCTCCATAATATGTTTTCAAATACATTTCTTTGATTTCACTTATTAATGGATATCTTGGGTTTGAACCTGTACATTGGTCATCAAATGCTTGCTCTGACATTTCATCAAGTTTTTCTAAAAAGTATTTTTCGTCAACTCCATAGTCTTTAATTGTTTTCTTTATTCCTATTTTTTCTTTAAGTTCATCTATTGCTTTTATAAGGTTTTCTAAGCTTTCATAATCATTTGTTCCTTTTAATCCAAGTGATTCTGCAATTTCCGCATATCTTCTTAATGTGTGTGGATGATCATATTGTGGGAATGTTCCCATTTTTGTTGGTACTTCTGCACTATTGAATCTCATAACTTGGTTCAATACAAGTGCAACTGTAACTCCATGTGGCAAGTGGTGATATGCACCTAATTTATGTCCCATTGAATGACATATTCCTAAAAATGCATTTGCGAAAGCCATTCCTGCCATTGTTGCTGCATTTGCCATTTTTTCTCTTGCCTCTGAATCATCTGCTCCATTTTCATATGCTCTTGGTAAATATTTAAAAATTATTTTTATTGCTTCTAATGCTAATCCATCTGTGAATTCTGTTGCCATCATTGATGCATAAGCTTCTATTGAATGTACTAATGCATCTATACCTGACGCAGATGTTAAACCTTTTGGTGAATTCATCATCATATCGCAATCTACAATTGCCATTTTAGGTAATAATTCATAATCTGCTAATGGATATTTTTGACCTGTTGTTTCATCTGTTATTACAGCAAATGGTGTAACTTCTGAACCTGTTCCTGCTGATGTTGGTACAGCTATAAAATATGCTTTTTCTCCCATTTTAGGAAATGTATATATCCTTTTTCTTATATCCATAAATCTCATTGCCATATCTAAAAAGTCTATATCTGGATGTTCATACATTATCCACATTATTTTAGCTGCATCCATTGCTGAACCTCCACCAACTGCTATTATCGCATCTGGTTGAAATTCGTTCATTGCTCTTGCTCCTTCAATTGCACATGCCAAGTTTGGATCTGGTGCTACATTTGAGAATGTTGTATGTGCAATTCCAAGTTCATCTAGTTTATTTGTTATTGGTTTTGTATATCCATTTTGAAATAAAAATGTATCTGTTACTATAAATACCTTCTTTTTATTCATTACATATTTTAATTCTTCTAAAGCTACTGGCAAGCAGCCTCTTTTTATATATACTTTTTCTGGTGCTCTAAACCAAAGCATATTGTTTCTCCTTTCAGCAACTGTTTTTATGTTTACTAATTGCTTTATTCCTACGTTTTCTGATACTGAGTTTCCTCCCCATGAGCCACACCCAAGCGTTAGCGATGGCACTAGCTTAAAGTTGTATAAATCTCCGATTCCTCCTTGTGATGCTGGTGTGTTTATAAGTACTCTGCATGTTTTCATATTATTGTAGAATTTTTCTATTTTTTCTTTTTCATGAAGTGTATCTATAAATAATGATGATGTATGTCCAAGACCTCCGTCTTTTATTAATCTTTGTGCTTTTTCTATTGCCTCATCAAAATCTTTTGCATAGTACATTGCCAATACTGGAGATAATTTTTCATGTGCAAACTCTTCTGATATATCTACACTTGCTACTTCTCCTATTAATATTTTTGTATTTTCTGGTACATCTACTCCCGCCAATTTTGCAATTTTGTATGCACTTTGTCCAACTATTTTTGCATTTAATGCTCCATTTATTATTATGGTTTTTCTAACTTTTTCTTTTTCTTCTTCATTTAATACATAACAGCCTCTTTTTACGAACTCTGTTCTTGCTTTGTCATACATTTTATCAACTAATATTACAGATTGCTCTGATGCACATATCATACCATTATCAAATGTTTTTGAATGTATTATTGAATTTACCGCAAGTTCTATATCTGCTGATTCATCTATTATTGCTGGTGTATTTCCTGCGCCTACTCCCAGTGCTGGTTTTCCACTAGAATATGCTGATTTTACCATACCTGGTCCACCTGTTGCTAAAATTGTATCAACTGATTGCATCAACATATTTGTTAATTCTAATGATGGTACATCTATCCATGCTATAATTCCTTCTGGTGCACCTGCTTTTACGGCTGCCTCTAATACAATTTTTGCCGCTTCTATTGTAGATTTTCTTGCTCTAGGGTGTGGACTTATTATAATTCCATTTCTCGTTTTCAAACATATTAAAGCCTTAAAAATAGCTGTTGATGTTGGGTTTGTTGTTGGGATTACTGCACCTATTACACCTATTGGCTCTAACACTTTCTTTATTCCATATTGTTCATCTTCTTCAACAACACCACATGTTTTCTCATTTTTATATTTATTATAAATATATTCTGATGCATAATGGTTTTTTATTACTTTATCTTCTACAACTCCCATGCCTGTTTCTTCAACTGCCATTTTAGCAAGTGGTATTCTGGCTTGGTTTGCTGCTATTGCAGAAGCTTTAAATATTTCATCTACTTTTTCCTGTGAGAATTTTGAAAATTCTCTTTGTGCTTCTTTTACTTTTTCAATTGTTTTTTGTAGACTTTCTATACTATCTACGCTTTCGTATTCTTTGCTCATTTTCAATTATATCCTCCTTAAGATTAAACTTTTACAGTTTAGTTATTTTCATTTTTATCCTGTATTATTCATATTTAGCTTCATTTCTTCCTTAATTTACAAATCCGGTTGGAAAAAATCAAAGTTGGCATAGTCCAAAATTGTAATTATTTTTCAACCTTTATTTTAACACATTTATTTTACTATAATACATATTTAAATTCAACAATTATTATTAAAATTTATTTTTATAGCTGAACTATGCATTTTCGAAATCAAAAAAATCTTATAAACAATCATTATGATAATTTATAAGATTCTTTTATATAATTACACTATATATTCTATACTATTATTAAGAAAATATATTTCCATCTGTTCTCTCAAATAAGTTTCTGCCTCTATTCTAATATTTTGCTTATAAGCATACTTTCCTTTACCTCTACCTGTCATCATTTCAGTATTATATAAATTTATGGCATTTGGAAATGCTTCTTCATTTATTTTGGTATGAACAAAACTATATGTCATAAATATAATTTCGAAAAATGCTTGTTTTTTTACTTTTTCTGAAAGTTCACTATTTAGTCTTTGAATCAATCCAGTATATAATTTCTTCCAATTTTCTACTAAAATAACCGGTGCAATTAAAATACCAACATTATACCCAGCTTCTGCTAGTTTATTTATAGCTTCTATTCTGCCTTTTAGTCTTGAAGTTCCAAATTCAACTTTATTTATAATCTCTTCTGGATTCATACTAACTCTTATTGTCACTTTTCCATTATGTTTTAATGGAAGAATCGGATCTACCATGTCAAACTTTGTTGGTAGTGTTAATTGCCCTTTAGGTGTATTTGCAAAATTTTCTATAGTCCATACAAGGTTATTTGTTATCGTATTTTCTAAAATTAAATCACTGTTACTTCCTATTTCAAATGTTAAATTTTTTTCACTTTTTTGTGCAGTTTTAATTATTTTTTCAAGCATCTGCTCTCTATTTACAAATAGCCTTAAGTATGCACATTTATTGTAATTACATACCAAGTAGCAATATAGGCACATTGCTGTACAACCCGACGATGTATACGGAACCAAAAAGTCTGATGTTTTGTGATTTTCTACAAACTTATGGGTCTTTCTTATTCCTATTATTAAATTCTGCTTCATTTTAGGAAACTCATCATTTTCTTTTTTTCTCATTTCTTCTATATTGTTGTGATTTTCTATAATCACTTTTGGTACATCTTTATATTTTTCTAATAATTCCTTTCCTAACTCATAATTTTCTATTTCTTTTTCATAATATATTGATTGTGGCTTAAACATAATTTTCCTCTCCTTTTGTCAATTAGTTTAACCTTTATTCAAAATATTACTCATTAATTATTACATTGTATCTTTTAGTTGTAATACTGATACACATTCCACATTAGAAGTCCAAGGGAACATATCTACAGGTACAATTTTTTCTATTTTGTATTCTCCTTCAAAATAACTTAAATCTCTGATAAGTGTTGCTGGATTGCAACTGATATAAATAATCTTTTTAGTCTTAATTTTCAAGATATTATTTATGCTGTTTTGGTCTAATCCTTTTCTAGGTGGATCAAACATAACAATATCTGCAACAATATTTTTTTTATTAATTAAATCATCTAATATGATTTCTACATCACCTGCATAAAATTCAGCATTCTTTACATTATTCGTAATTGCATTTTCTCTTGCCATATCAACAGCTTCTTTTACTATTTCAACACCATATACCTTTTTTGCATATTTTGACATAAATAATGAAATTGTGCCAATTCCGCAATACAAATCAAAAACAGTATCTTCCTTTGTTATTCCAGCCATTTCTACACCTAGCTCATATAATCTTTCTGCTTGAACTGGATTAACTTGATAAAATGATAATGGTGATATCTTAAATTTATATTCCCCTAAAATGTCTTCTATATATTCATTGCCATAAATATTTATATTTTCTGTTCCAAGTATTACATTTGTATTCTTTGTATTAACATTTTTAATAATTGCTTTAATTTCGGGAAATTTCTTAATAAGTCTTTGTATCAATTCATTTTCCCTTGGTATATTACTTCCATTAATAACAAATATGCACATAATTTCATTCGTTTTAAACCCAACTTTTATTACAATGTGTCTAAATAAGCCTTTTCCTGTTTTTTCATTATATACAGTTATATTATTTTCTTTTATAAACCCCAAAACATACTTGGCTATTTTTTGCGATTTCACATTTTGTATTAAACAATTCTCAAATGGTATAACTTCATGTGTCCTATTAGCGAAAACCCCTATTATAGGTTCACCATTTTTTGAGATTCTCACAGGATATTGAGCCTTATTCCTATAGTAATATGGATTTTCCATACCTAATGTTTCTTGAACTTTTACTTTATCTTTTAAAGTTTTATTGACTAAATTTTGGATATTACTTTGTTTTATTTTTAGTGTATCCTCATATTTTATATGTCTTAAATTACAGCCTCCGCATCTTTTATATGTATCGCAATCAGGTAATTGCCTCATGTCTGACTCGTCAATTATCTCAATTATTTTTCCAAATGCATGTGATGATAGAACTTTTACAATTATAATTTTAACTTTTTCACCTTTTATTGCACCTGGTATAAATATAGTGAAATTGTCAATCTTGGCAATTCCTTCTCCTTCATATCCATTATCAATTATATCTACAATATATTCTTGATTCTTTTTTATTTCCATTGCTTTCTCCTTACTATTTTTAATCACGTTCACTATTTCTATTCTTTTATTATACAAATGTATTATTATTCTGTCAACGATTTTAAGACTATACAATTGGTATAATCTTGATACTAACTTAGCATTCATAAACAAAACGTAAAAGTTTGTTTGCTTTTGTATTGATCTATTTTTATTGTATGTTATACTAATTCACATAGATAAATAAAAAATAAAAATCCCCCGGAGGGGCTAAGACTTATTCAGTCTCAGTGTCCGGAGAATAGAGTTTGGGTGTACCATCTGCATTGTACATCACTGTAAGTCCACCTCTACCGACTCCCATGTCCATAAATAGGTACATCACTCCTGTTTCTTTATCATATACAATGGAGTAATCAAGAGTTGAATTTTTGATCTCGTTTGTTTCAATCAAAACAAGACTTCCATATAAAGTTTCTTCATTTACTTGGTCTTTACTACTCTCTTCTCTACTTGCTGTGCAAGCAGAAAGCACACTGCAAACAGCGATGAGGGCCATAATCATGGCAAGCATTCTCCGTTTTGTCATTTTAGTTCCTCCAGTTTAAAGTCCAAAAGACTATAATATAATAATAATACTATTATAGCATACCTTACATAAAATATCAATCTTCTGAGTTATACATTGTAATTACTATTGTTTTACTAAACTTTTTTATTTTCATTTTTAAATTTCTTGGGTAAAAGCTCTTTCCTTCTTCTGTTAATAAACTATATTTTTATGAATCATAAAAAATATACTGCATGGCTATTTCATTAGTTATAAAAGTAAAAACTCTGCAAAGTACTGATTTATCAGTATTACAGAGTTTTATTGTTTGGTGCGGATGAGAGGACTTGAACCTCCACGTCGTTGACACTGGTTCCTAAGACCAGCGCGTCTGCCAGTTCCGCCACATCCGCATATCGAATTGACAATTTATATATTACCACATTCTGCAATTGTTGTCAATACGATTTTTTCATTTTTTATGAATTTTTTTGTTTCTAAATTAATGTATTTTATTCAATTACCAGCTTCATAGTTCTTAAATTATATATGGTTTCTTAACTAGAAGTATTTTTATAACACTTATGCTACGAGTAAAATCATTATACCTCCACATACTCCTAATACAGTTCCAACTATTTTACTTTTTCGGGTATAATCATTTTGTTTATCTTTTTTAAAATATTCATTTACAATCACTCTTGCATCATATATTAAAATAACTCCTAAAAGCATTAATATTGCACCTAATAATTTAACAATTATTTGTAACATATTATCAACATCCTTTACATTTCTATTCTTGACCCAAACTTATCTTTTACTAGTTCATTTAGTTTCTTATTTTTTTCTTTCTCAAGTAATGGATCATCTTCCATTATATTTATTGCTATCTTTTGAGCTTTTTTTAGTATTCCAATATCTTCAAATAGATTAGCTATTTTAAACTCTGGGAGTCCATGTTGCTCTGTTCCGAAAAAATCTCCAGACCCTCTTAATTCTAAGTCTTTCTCTGATATTATGAATCCATCATTTGTATCACACATTACTTTCATTCTTTGCCTAACTGTTTCTCCATTACCTTCATATTTTAATATACAATATGATTGATATTCTCCTCTACCAACTCTACCTCTAAGCTGATGTAATTGTGCTAAACCAAACCTTTCTGCATTTTCTACTACCATTATGCTAGCATTTGGTACATTAACTCCAACTTCTATTACTGTTGTTGCAATTAAAATTTTAATCTCTCCATCTTTGAATCTTTGCATTATTTCATCTTTTTCTTTTGCTTTCATCTTTCCATGCAAATACTCAACTTTATATTCACTAAATGTTTCTTTTTTATATTTTTCTGCTAATTCTATAACAGATTTTAAATCCATTTCTTCATTTTCTTCTACAAGAGGACATACAATATATGCCTGTCTGCCTTCATTTATCTGCTTTCTAATAAATGCATTTACTCTTTCTTCCATATTTTTTCTAACTGCATATGTTTCAATTTTCTTTCTGTTTGGAGGAAGTTCATCTATTATTGATATATCTAAATCTCCATACAATATTAGTGCTAATGTTCTTGGTATCGGAGTCGCTGACATTGCTATAACATCTGGTCTTTCACCTTTTGCAGCAATTTTTCCACGTTGTTTTACTCCAAATCTATGTTGCTCATCTGTTACAACTAAACCTAACTTTTTAAATACTACATTTTCTTCTAAAATTGCATGAGTTCCTATTAATATATCTATTTCACCTTCTTGTAATTTATGTAGGATTTCTTCTTTTTTCTTTTTCGTTATACTTGATATTAATAACTCACATCTTATTCCGAATTTATCCAATATTCCCTTAAAGCCTTCAAGATGCTGACTTGCAAGAATTGCTGTTGGTGCCATTATGGCTGCTTGATACCCTGATTTTACTGCTTTATATGCTGCAATCATTGCAACTACTGTTTTACCTGAACCAACATCTCCTTGTAAAAGCCTATTCATTGACTTATTACTTTCCATATCAGTGTCTATTTCATCAAGAACTCTCAGCTGTGCCTTTGTAAGTTTAAATGGTAATTCATTTATTACATCAGACATCTTAACATTTTTGTCAAACTGAATTCCATTTGTGTTTTGCTCATAATTATTTTTTAATTTTAATAATGCTAATTGCATTGTTAATAATTCCTCAAAAACAAGCCTTTCTCTAGCCTTATTAAAATCCGAAAGCTCAACTGGAAAATGTATTCTTTCAATAGTATTATTTATATCCCATAAGTTATTTTCTTTCATTATATATTCTGGCAATGTTTCTGGCAACATTCCTTTTACTTCAGCCAAACCATTTTCCATTATTTTTCTCAATGTATTTTGCTTTAATTCATATGTTAATGGATAAATTGGAATAATCCTACCTGTATTTTTGCTCTTGTCAATCTCATCATATACAGGTGAATTCATTTCAAACCTTCCGTTTTTGTTTGAAATTTTACCAAAAAATCTGTACATTCTGCCTGCTTGAAATTTATCTCTTAAATATCCTTGATTAAACCACGTTATAAAACATGTTCCTGTTTGATCTTTTACTACAAGTCTGCTTATTGTCATCTTGCCTTTGTGCATTTCATTTATTCTGCCTGTTGCCATTGCCTCTATTAAAACTTCTTCTCCATCAACACATTCACATAAATTTTTAGGTTTGCTTCTATCTTCATAATCTCTTGGAAAATATGTTATTAAATCTTTTAATGTATATATATTCAATTTATTTAATAGTTTAACTCTATTGGGTCCTACAGTTTTTACATATTTTACATCTTTGTTTAAATCTAACATATCTTTCTCCTTTTTATGTATCTATTTTTATCAAATCAAAATTTAGTCCATCTGCACTTACTAATTTAAAATCAATTTCATCATAGATTCCTTCAATCGCATCATATATTGACGCTCCATGTAGATGTCCATAATAGCATCTTTTTACATTATATTTCTTCATTAAATTAATAAATTCCACTTCCTGATTTGCATTTATTTTTGCCTTAGTTATTGGAGGATAATGCATAAATACAATTATTTCTTTATCTTTTCCGTACTTTTTAACTCCATCCTCTAATGACAGTTGTAACCTTATTAGCTCTCTATTTACTAGCTTTTGGTCTTCTTCAACATTGTCTCCTATACTCCACCCCCTTGTGCCACACAATATTTTATTTTCAAACTCAAAACTATTATTATAGAGAAAATCTATATTTAAAAAATTATTTTCTAATAGAAACTTTTTCATATTTGTTACTGTAGTCCACCAATAATCATGATTACCTTTTAACATGATTTTTTTACCTGGCAAACTATTTAGATACTCAAAATCCAATTTTGCATCTTCCAAATATGTTGCCCAAGAAAAATCCCCTGGTAATACCACAACATCATTTTCTTTTACTTTTTTTAGCCAATTTTCTTTTATTTTTTCTTCATGACCTGACCAATTTTCTCCAAATATATCCATTGGTTTATGTTGATTAAATGATAAATGTAAATCTGCTATTGTGTATATTGACATTTTTCCTCCTTTCTATTTTTATGACATTTGACTTATTCTCCGATTTTTAAGTTTGGTACAGCATTTAAAACATTTGTTGATATATCTCCATTCATAAATCTGTAATATCCTGCTGAACCTATCATAGCCGCATTGTCTGTACATAATTTTAAATCTGGTTTATATATTTTTATTCCTTTTCCTTCTAATTTCATGAATTGACTTCTTATATATGTATTTGCAGATACTCCTCCTGCTAATACAACTGTTTTTATTCCAGTTTGTTCTATTGCTTTTTCTATATTCTCAATTAGAACTTCTGTTACAGCTTTTTCGAAACTGATACATAAATCAGCCTTATTTACATCTGGATTTTTATGATGTAAATTTATTACTGCTGTTTTTATTCCACTAAAACTAAAATCTAAGTTCTCAAAATGTGTTTTTGGAAAATCTATTGTTGGATTTCCGTGTTGTGCCAATTTATCTACTTTTGGTCCTCCTGGATAACCTAAGCCAACAACTCTTGCCACTTTATCAAAAGCCTCGCCTATTGCATCATCTCTAGTTCTGCCTAATACTGTCATGTCACAATAATCTTTTACTTGAACTATTTGAGTATTTCCACCTGATGTTAACATACATAAAAATGGTGGTTTTAAATCTTGATGTGTAATATAGTTTGCTGCTATATGTCCTTCTAGGTGATTAACTCCTACTAATGGCTTTTCTAAAGCAAATGCTAATCCACGTGCATATGAAACTCCCACAAGTAGTGCCCCTACTAAACCTGGGCCATATGCTGGTGCGATTACATCAATATCTTTTAAACTGATTCCAGCTTCTTCTATAGCTAGTTTTGCAACTCTTGATATTGCTTCTATATGATTCCTTGATGCAATCTCTGGCACTACTCCACCAAACTGCTCATGAATTTTTATTTGTGTATCTATTATATTTGACAAAACCTCTCTGCCATTTTTTACAACGGCCACAGAGGTTTCATCACAACTTGATTCTATTCCTAATACTAATATATCCTTTTTCATGTTTAATATTATTCCTTTCTAAAGTCCGAATATCAATCTTGCAAGATTAATAACCCAAGTTGTAATTTGGTCAATTATTGGTGATATAAGTTGTCCTGCAAATCCTGTTATCCAGATTAATAAAAATACTAAATAAAATATTTGCTCATGATCCATTAACCAGTATTTTGCATTTTGTGGTAATATTGGTAATATGATTTTTGAGCCATCTAATGGTGGTAATGGTATCAAGTTAAATACTCCTAAACCAATATCCATTGTTACAATACTTGCAATTATAGCCATTATTATTGAGCCTACTGTGCTCATTAAAAATGCTACACCTGCGAATTTATATAATGCACAATATATAAGCGCAAAAACTATTGCTGTTATGAAATTCATTAGTGGACCTGCAAATGATACAATTGCATCTGCTTTTTCTACTGATATATTTCTATTATAATTTCTTGGATCAACTTGTACTGGTTTACCCCAACCAATATGTGCAAATAATAACATTGCTAACCCAAGTGGGTCTATATGGTCTAATGGGTTTAAACTTAATCTGCCTTGTCTTAAAGGTGTATCATCTCCTAATTTATATGCTGCATATGCATGACCAAACTCGTGTACTGTTATTGCTAACAATACTGCTGGTATTGAAAGTACTAAACCGAATAGACCTTCTGTTCCATAACTCATT
This sequence comes from uncultured Clostridia bacterium, assembly GCA_934184665.1. Lineage (GTDB taxonomy): Bacteria > Bacillota > Clostridia > TANB77 > CAG-508 > CAG-269. The sequence goes on from CAKPSX010000011.1 coordinate 27,512, forward strand.
AATGAGAATATTACTAACACACCTATTATTATATATAATGTTCTTTTATCAAAATTAAATCCAAACATATTTCCTCCGTTCTGTAAACAAAATTTACTTTGTTATTATATAACATTCTGGCTTTATTGTAAATGACTTTTACATAATTTTGACTTTTTCTGAGCATTATGGTATAATTATAGTATCATTTTATTTGAAAGGAGGACCAAAATTATGTTTTTTGGTTCTAACAAGAGAAAGTACGAGTTCGAGAACGTGTCGATTGACAGCCGGATTTCTAACGAAATCCTGGTGTCCCTCACATCTTACCTGAATGAGAACAGCCAGACCTTTACTAACTGGTTCGAGGACGCTGTTGGCCACTTCTTAGCTAACCCTGTAAAGCCCGAACTGGGTTTCATGGGTCTCAGCAGTGATGCTGTGATTCTCCAGTCTCTGACTGAAGACACTGTCCGCATCGTGGATGGTGATGCACACATGTACAACATGTCTATCTTCAAGGAAGAGGATGGTCATCATGTTAGCTTGACTCTCGTTCGGTACGAGGATCCTGCTGTAGAAGTAATCTACAGTACTGACGGTGATGATGGTACTGTCCGTATCCATAGTGATGGTTTCTACATCACGTGGAATAACGGCAAGACTGTCGTTACTCCCACGGCACTGGGGACGAAAGTGATTCCTAGTTTTACTATCTTTGATGTAGAGCTACTCGAAGAGCTCTATAAAAAGGTGAATTCCCCTGAGTTCTCTCAGCACCTCAAGGCCAAATCGCTGAGTGAGGTGTTTTCCCTCTCAACCTATTTGGCTGAGTTCGGTAACTCACCTGATGAGGAGAAACCTCAGAAAGAGATTAGTGATGACTTCATTGACTTCCTGTCTTTGGGTAAGAACTCGGATGAATCCGAAGAGAAAGAAGCTGAAGGAGTGGAAATTCCCATTCCTGATGCTGAAGAGGAAACTGCTCCTGAAAAGGAGTTCGACACTCGGGCATTTGTTCCCGAGGAAGACGGAGTTGTCGTCTCTCCAATGGCAGCTAACCTGGATTCTGACGACTTCCATGACAAGTTCTGATTTTTCAGAATTTGTCATTAGAGAAGTAACTCTCTCTTGACAAAACCCACACCCCAAACACTAACTAGTGTACGGGGTGTGGGTTTTATTTTATATAATAGGAAATCTATACTCTCCCATTATAAAAAGCTACAATTAATATGTTCTTTAGTTTAAAGGTTTCATTGTTGGGAATAATAATACATCTCTTATTGATGCTGAATCAGTTAATAACATAACTAACCTATCAATTCCTAATCCTAGTCCACCTGTAGGAGGCATGCCATATTCAAGTGCATTTATGAAGTCTTCATCCATCATTCCTGCCTCTTCATCTCCATTTTCTCTTGCAGCAATTTCTTCTTTAAATCTTTCATATTGATCAATTGGATCATTTAATTCTGAGAATGCATTTCCATATTCTCTACCACATATAAATGCTTCAAATCTTTCTGTTAGTCTTGGATCTTTTGGTGATTTTTTAGCAAGTGGTGATATTTCTACTGGATAATCATATACAAATGTTGGTTGTACTATTGTTTTTTCAACATATTCATCAAAGAATAAGCTTATTATGTGTCCTCTTGTTTCTTTTCCATTTGGAATTTCAATATTTCTTTCTTTGGCTAATGCAATAGCCTCTTCATCAGAGTTTACTTCATTGAAATCAACTCCACATGCTTCTTTGATACTGTCTATCATGCTGATTCTTTTCCATTTGCCACCAAGTTCTACTTCTACTCCTTGATATGTTATTTTTGTTGTTCCACATACTCTCATAGCACATTTTTGGAATATTTCTTCTGTTATATCCATCATGTCATGATAATTTTCATATGCAGCATATAACTCTATTGTTGTAAATTCTGGATTATGTCTTATGTCCATTCCTTCATTTCTGAATATTCTACCCATTTCATATACTTTATCATATCCACCAACTATCAATCTTTTTAAGTTTAATTCTGTCGCTATTCTTAGATACATTGGTATGTTTAATGTATTATGGTGTGTTATAAATGGTCTAGCAGTAGCACCACCTGATATTGTATTTAATACTGGTGTTTCGACTTCTAAATATCCTTTTTCATCTAATAAGCTTCTTATTTCTGTGATTATTTGGCTTCTTTTTATAAATGTTTCTTTTACTTCTGGATTTATTATTAAGTCAACATATCTTTGTCTATATCTTAAATCAACATCTTTTAATCCATGAAATTTTTCTGGTAATGGTCTTAATGATTTTGATAATAATGTTACTTCTTTTGCATGAACTGAAATTTCTTCTGTTCTTGTTTTGAATACAAAACCTGTAATTCCAATAATATCTCCAATATCCCATGTTTTGAATGCCTTGTAGCTTTCTTCTCCTAAGTCATTTATACTTACATAACTTTGAATTTTTTCATCACTATCTTGTATAGTACAAAATGATGCTTTACCCATAATTCTTTTTGCTATTATTCTTCCTGCAACTGTTACATCTTTTTGTTCAAATTTCTCATAGTTTGCTTTTATTTCTCCTGCTGAGTTTGTTCTATTAAATTTTGTTATCTCAAAAGGATTTTTTCCTTGTTCTTGTAGCTCTTTTAATTTTTCTTTTCTTATTTGTATTAAATGATTTTCATCTAATTCTACTTCTTGATTATTATTTTCTTGCATTTTATTCATTCCTTTCTCGAGCCATTTGAACATGGCTAAATATTATTTTTATAATTTTTCTTTTGGAGCTTCCAACGGGAATCGAACCCGTGACCTCCACCTTACCAAGGTGGCACTCTACCAACTGAGCTATAGAAGCAACTTGACATGTAATATTATATTATATTTTTCGCCTAAAATCAAGGTATTTTCGAAACAAATCCCCGTTTTAAAAAGCACACCAATTATGATGTGCTTTTTTTGGTACCTTAGAGTAATGGTAAACTCACATAGGCACGTTCAGTTGTTCCTATTCGGAACAAATACCTGAAAGCGTGTTCCTCTTCATCTGTGATTTTTCCCAACTCACTCCATTCCTTTTGGATTAATGGTTTTGGGAAGTCTGTGTTCTTTCGAGTATATATATACCCGACTTTAATCTGACTAAAAAGCTCCTGGCTTTTTATGTCTTCAGTTAGTCCCTGCTTTTTGAGCCGTCTCCACTTCATGTCCGTAGTAACCAGCTCAGTCTGCCTGATTAAGCAGTCAGCTGTGTTTGGCTGTAACTGTTGCAACCAAAGTTGTACAAAGCCACTTGCTTCTGCTTGAGCAAGCTTTGTGCATTTTGCTCTATTAAGTGCAAAATACACTTCCGGACGTACGTACTGCTCTACATAAACTTTTTCGAACTCCCTCGTCGGAAGAACCAGAGCATAGTCTAACAGCTCTGCTGTCAAGTCCACAATCTGAGTGGTATTTTTTAAAATCCACTTTCCAGATTCCTGCTCTTTTTCAAGAGACTTCACCTGCTGCAGTGTTTCCCTATAACCGTTCCGTTCTAAGGAATAGAGTAGACGTGTGCACATATCTCTGATGTGCTGTGGTACGATAACCATCATACCTTTTTCCTCCTTTGGGGTACCAGTAGTACCAGTTGATAATTTTATTTTAGCATATTATGTCGAATTTTGCAATTACTTTTTCATAGGAGCTATTTCATATTTAACATCAAAAATCTTAAATTTTTCCAATTCATTTGTATCCAAAAAGTCTAAATATATATCAAGTTCATCTATATTTTTACATGCTGTAATTACTGCTGGATTTAATAAATTATTCCATGTCAATTCTAGTGCTAAATCTAGGCATTTGATTAATGGTGCATTTGATTTATATTTCATCAAATTAAAAGTTTCTCTAAATCTTGCAATTCTAGCATTTTTATACCTTGATAATGGCACAGTAAATTCAGCTTCAATTACATCTTTTAAATTATTATATTTATCTTTATTTCTTTCTAAAATAAACTCTAATTCCGCAACTGTATATGGTAATATTACTTTGTTTTTTATCTCTGAAATTATCAAAATGTTATTATCTTTTATTTCAGCTTTTTTATCAGATTTATTTTCTTGCTCAGATTCCGCTTCTGTAGTTTTGCATTCTTCTTTTTCATGCTCTGCACTAATCTCTTCATGTTCAGAATTTTCTTTTAAAGTAGCATTATCTATTGATGTTGAACTTTCATTTTGAAAATTCTCTTTTGTAGAATCTCCCTTTTCAACTAAGTCCCCGAAATTGCAAAAATCAATATATTTGCAAACAAACCCTTCAATTAGTAATTCATTTTCCTGAATTTTAGATTTATTTGTATTATAACTTTCATTAAAAGTGTCTAAATCAATAACCTCATTTGTTGCTAATTTATTAGATATTATTTCTAATTCTTTTTGCAATTCATTAAGCATTTTTACATTATTACTATTTGCATCTAAAGCAATTTTCATATTTTCTAGCATCAAACATAACTCTTTAGAATCAGTCACATCTTGAATTTCATTAACAAAATTGAAGATTTTCTTTAAACAAGAAAGTAAAGTATCTCTTCTTTTTAATTCTAATTCTTTTTTGTTCTTTATGTTTATTCTCATATTAGCACATTGTAATTTAAGACTTTCATTATCATTTGTTTTATAAAACATATCGTTTCTCCTTTTTTATTATTTTGAAATAATAATATCTGTATTCAAAGTTAAATTATAACTTGAATCTTTTTTTATAAATCCAATACTATAGTTTGAATTTTCCTCTAAAGTAAGTGATATCTTGCTTTTATTACCAGATGTAGTTATAGCAATGTTTTGCAATATATCACTATTAGTATCTAATATAACCTTTGTATTATCATAAGTTATATTTAATGGTTCCTTAAGATTTTGTGTTGAAATATACAACTTTGCATAATCTTCATCATTTGAGTCTTTTAAATCTACATCATATACAGACAACTTCTGTGAATATATTTTAAAAGTTGCTTTTATCTCTTTTTCATATGGCGAACTTGATTTTGCACTAAGTTCAATCTCCGCATATTCACCTGTAGCAATGACTTTAGATGGATTTATTTTTATATCAATCTGTTTTTGTTCTTTTGAATTTCCTATTAAAGTACCACTAGTTTCACCTAATGTTGTTACATTGATTCCATCAGTTTTGCTTATTGCTGAAAAATCATATTTTATATCATCACTTGTTATTCGCAATTCATCTTCATAATTTTGTAAATTCAAAGAGATTGAATATTGGCTTTTTCCGTCCCAGCCATGTACTTCATAAGTTTTGTTATCTGTTGTTAATATATTACTTTTAAAATAAAATTCTTTTGGTGTTTGTATATGCAATTCTGTTATTTGTATTACATATTTAGAAAAAGAATATGCAGTAATTAAGCATAACACTATTAAAGCTATTATAAAAATTAATCTGTTTCTTTTCATTATTGCATATCCTCCTTCATTAAATTATTTGTATAAATACTATTTTTTATTTTACAATAAAATTTACTGTTTTTTCTGTGTAATTGTTATTGTGTTCATCATATAAATTAATTACTAATCTATACATTCCTGTGCTTAACTTATTTTTTATACTCAATTTATTATTTTCTTGTAAGTTTTTATTTTCTATTATTGAAGAAACTACAGTATTTTCTGTATCAGTATATGTAAACATAGATGTTCTCTTTTGTAACTTTATTTTAACATAAGGATTTGCTAATTCACCTTTATCAACATTAATTTCCAACACTTTATCTTTACTGTTTTTATCAAATAATTGTAATTTATCTTGATTTTCTGCATCATTTGTAATCTTTGCATCTAACCCAAATGTGTGTTTTTTAATTATGCCGAAATCATATTCATTTGACATCATAAGTCTTTGCAACATATCGTTTTCTTGAGTATATGCTTCAACAACTAATTTATAATTTCCAGCTTCAAGTTTATAATTTTCTTGAGTTACACCTGTCATGTCTAAATCTATATTTAATTTTTGATTTAAACTATCTTTAGTTATTTGCCCTAAATTAGTTAATGCATAATTCATGTTCATTGTTTGTCGCACATCATTAACTGTTACAGCTGTTCCATCAGGAATGTTTATATTCCCTCCATTTTCGTTTTTCAATTTTATTTTTATAACTAAATCTTTGTTAGTATCTGTATCGATTAATGAATTATCTATAAGTGCATTCATATTAATAGTTCCATTTAATCTGATATTTCCATTTTGAGTATATTGTTTTTTCTCTAAAGATGCATCATATGTAACATTCCTTTTTTGTTGTATATTCATAATATTTGTTGCTATATATTCTGGCTCTTTTATACTCTCAACTGTGTCTTGAATTTTCATCAAAATATTATATGTTTTATTTGTTTCCAAGCAATTCTCACATTCCGAAAAATCTAATACAATTCTAAATTGTTCACTATATGTGTACATCAATGTTACTGCATTTCCACTAGATGCATCTGCAACATTAGAAACTTCAGCATAATTTTGATTATTATTTTGTATATTTACAAAATCTTTTAATTTTACAACATCTTGATTTTCAGTTAATTTATATCTATAAATCTCACCATCTGTTGTAATTAACATCACTTTAGTTCCAACTGGAATCGGAATCTGCCCTTCACCAGATTCTATAATTATGCTTCTTTCTATATTTTGGTATTTATTACCCAAGTTTTCATCTTTCTTAAACTGGTAATCTGCTTGGAAGTTTGCACTTATAACTCCATCTTGCATTATTTGTACAGTATTTGAGTTCCAATCATCTGTATTTGCATTAATTTTTTTTCCTTCTTGTAAAATTATTTTTTCTGTTAAATTTTTATCTATAGTTATATCATTAGCTATATAATATTGAACAAAATCATCTATTTGTTTATATGTTATGGTGTAGTCTGTATCACCACTTACTAAAGCAATTGCTTCATTTCTTTCTATTAATTCAGGAGTTGTACCATATACTTTTAAATAAGGATTATCTTCTCCACCTTTTATTTTATATGCCTCATTTTCATACATCAATGGATTCAAAACTAGTGTTGTTGTTCCTGTAATATTTCCTCTAATATTTAAACATACTTCACTATCTAAGTATAGTTCTCCTCCACCTTCAAAATTTCCTGAAATTTCTCCTGGGGCGGAAATCTTAAGTCCACTTTCATCTGGTATATATAAATTTTCTATTGACTTTATACCAAGTAAATTGCCATTACTATCTTTGTTTGTCAATAATACATAACTATTTTCAAAATATACATTTGTTGCCCTATCTATACCATTCATGGTTTTGTATTTTGCAGTAGAATTTCCTGTCCAATAATTCTTAAATGTTACATCAATTGTTTTTTGAACAGATCCAAGTGTTATTGAACCATAATTTTCAACATGTGTATTCATTCCTTGGATTTTAACTGTTGCAGTTCCATATACTGTTACAAAGTCTGATGCGTCACCATCATTATCAGCATCATAACCTCTGCCACCACCGTAAAGTAATTGTGTTATACTTAGATTAGAATTTTTTTCATCTCCTACATCTACAACAGTATTTCCTTTAACTGTTCCTAGGTTACCTCCTCCAAAAACATTTTCAACTGTTCCTGAATTTATATTAACTTCTGTATCTCCATTTACATTACCTGAATATCCACCGCCATATACATCTGAAATCTTTGAGTTTGTAATTATAAGTTGTGTTTTTCCAAGTACATCTGCTGCATTTCCACCTGCTAATACATTTCCTGTAATATTAGAATCTTGTACTGTAACATTTGTATTTTGCTTTATTATTCCTACATTATCTACATTTGGCGAATAAATTAAATGTTTGTCTATATCAACCCCATTTGTATCCTTTAAACTTGTATCATCGCTCCATTCGAACTTTGTAGAATATGCATAATTGCCATATTTAGAGGCTTCATTTTCAACTTGTACATTTGTAATATTTCCTTTACTATCTTTTACTACTGTATATTTTGGAGCAACATAAGTGCTCTTATTTTGTGGATAATACATTCTTACAGATGTTGGCTTTGTTATTCCATCTCCTCCTCCATACACTGAACCATATATAGTAGAATTGTTTTTTACTGTTACATATGTATTTCCTTCAACTGTAGCAAGAGAGCCACCACCATATACATTACCATTTGTAGAACTATCTTTTGTTCCAACAGTGCTTTCATCTATAGTTATATTAACATCATTTTCAACCATTGCTAATGATAAATATGTATATGAATAATATCTTGCAAAGGTAATGTAATTAGGATTGTTACTAATCCATGTAATTCCTTTATATGCTGAAATACAGATATATTCTGTATCTTTTTGTAAAAACGGGAATCCTTCTGCTGGATTGCTCCAAGTCCAATCAGTATCATAGTCACCATTATTTTTATTTTTAATACTTGTAAAATCGCTATTTGTAGGTATATATTGTGTATTTTGCCAATCACATTCAGCTTGTGATTTAGACATTGTAATTGGAATTTCTATTATTTGTGTTCCACCTGTTCCGCTTCCAAATATATTGCCTAATACTTTTGAGTTTTGTATTGAAACTTCTACATTTCCTCCATTTTGTGAATCATCTTTTTTTACATTACCATTATAACCTCCACCATAAACATTTCCATTTATTGTAGAATTTTTTATATTTACATGTGTATTTCCATATGTAGTTGCTGTAAAATCACATCCGCCACCATATACATTTGTTACATTTGTTGCACCAGATATATTAACATAAGCATCTCCTGTAAATGTTCCTGATTTTGCTGCACCATATATATTAGTAATTTTAGGGTTTGTTGCTATATTATTTGTTCCATCACCTATAACTGTTATTTCTCTTTTTCCTATTGATTTAGAATTAATTCCATAACTCCCCCCAAAAATGTCTTTAACTGTTCCTCCAGTAATTACGAATTTAAAATCTTGACTAATAATTGGTTTTGAATTTTCATATGGTGCTGTTGTTCCAAGTGTTATAGGCCCTGTAACTGTAGCATTTTGTCCCATATACCAATGTAATTCATAATTATATTTTTTGCTTTCTTGTGATGTTGACCAAGAAGTTTGCCAAGATGGAAATGTTCCACCATTTAATACAACTGTTTGAACAGTATTTGTTCTTAAAACACTAAAACCTCTTGCATTTGCTCTTTTCGTAAACTCTAAATATGATTTATTAGAACCACTAAATGCTGTTTCAGACCCAACTGTTACTGGTGAACTTTGATTTGGTTTAAAATTATTTGTTATTGCTCTATAATAAACATTATCAACCCTAATAGAATTATATGTAAAATCATAATAGCCATGTCCATTTATATATAAATTAAACTGATTATTATTATAACTTTTGAAAGTCACACTTGGTGCATATGTATTATTAGAGCCTACATCTTTTGTTGATAAAACACCACTTTTGGTATAATATGAAACATATCCAAAAGACCTTTGTTGAGCTATATGATCTCCAAAAATATAATTTTTGGTTTCATCAAATGTACTGCCATCATAAAGATCATATGCCTTAAAGTAATTTGCCTGTTTTGAGCCATTATCACTTGATTTCACATAATTTAAATCTCCTGTAAGCATTAGTACATTCTCATATGAATTTTTAGAATTTGCATTTGAGAAATTATTAGTAACATCTTCTTGGTATAATAAATAATATGCATAATCTAATGAACAAAGTGGATTTTCTTTATTTTTTCCATCATTTAATGTAAGTACATTATTTTCATATTTATAGTTCCAAGAACCTGTTTTATCATATGTTTTTGTTTTATCATAATCTATTATCCAATAATCTGTATAATACATTGTTGAATAAGGGTTTTGGACATATAATACTTTTCCCCATAATGCATCAAGTTCTATTATTCCATCTTTATCTGTATCAAATGCAAGTAATGTATCTATTGAAACAGAATCTCCTGGTTGGAATACTGTTTCTGATGGTGTTAAAATACTTGCATTATTAACTTTCCACCCTGTAAATGAATAAGAATAATCATCTTTATCAAAATAAAATGTTTCATCATCTACTTTTTTGTAATATGATTCTTCTATCATATTTATAGTTTTAGCAAAATCATCTGGAATTGTTATGTAATTATTTTTGCTATTTGCTACTAATTCATATTCTTTTTCTTCAAAAGCACCTGTTTTATCTCCCGGAGAAAATTTAATCGTTATTGTTGTTGCACTTCTAGGTGCTGCTTCTGTTGCTGGCCATAGTTTTAATATTGCAACAACTGAAATTGTAAGAAAAAGTAGTAGCAATAAGAAACTATATTTCTTTTTCATCTTTTACCTTATTTCCTCCTTCGTAATTTATATTGCCTTTTGATAACTATCTACGATAATCTTCACACAATCAATTTCATTACTATATAAATAATTTTTCTCATCACCATTCCAACTAACTGTTAGTTGATATTCTTGTTCATACTTATCTGTTGGCATTTCAATTTCTTGTGTAATATTATTATTTAGTAAATTTTCCTCTTGAATTTCTCCATTTTCAACTTTTTTTAGTTCAAAATTTAATGGTAAATATTTTTCTGTTTCTAATTTTATAGTATAAACCATAGATATATCTGAAGTTTTATTTTCATCAAAATTTTTAACTTTAAAATTAGATGTAATACTGTCTCCTGGTTTTAATTCTGTTAAAACAACTTCATCAACTACTGTAGTTTTCGGATTACCTATTATAGCTGTTGCTTTACCTCCTAGAGCAGTCTTATATTTAGAAAATGTAATACACACAACTATAACAGTAGTAAATAATAATATCTGTATAACTTTAGCAACATTACTGTTTTTTCTTGCTGTTTTACGTTTCATGTATTAATCCTCTTTTCTTTCATATTCTTCTCTTTTTTCTCTTCTTATTTGTAATTTATTGTTATATCTCATATCGTTAATACATAATAAAGTAAATATTATTATTATACAAACTATTGCTGTTTTATTGTTTAAGAGAATTACAGCTTTTCCTAAATAGCTTATTTTGCCAATATATTTTCCCTCAACATCTTCAAACTTAACTGTTCCACTATCTCTTACATTATTATTATCACCTTTAGTTATATACTCCACACCATTTTCTGTTTCCATTATTTGGATTATTCTATGTGTTATTATTGATTGTCCTGAGTGAAATGAAATAATATCATTTTCTTTTAAATCATTTTGATCACATTTCTTTACTATAGCAACATCACTTACCTTTAAATCAGGTTCCATACTTCCTGATATAATGACAAATGCCTTTACTCCAAAAAAGTTTGGTGTTTCATTTTTATTTGTCATTGAAAAAATAATAAGTGAAACATTGTATAAAATAACAGGAATTATAATTATATATAATATAAACTTTATTATTTTTCTTCTTTTTTCTGCTTTTTCAATTTTTTTCTTTATAATATCATTTGTATATCTCACTTTGCACCTTCTTAATTTTTTATTTATCTTTTTGTATTTCATATTATTGGGTAGAAAATAACTTTCATGAAAAAAGTTTGAAAAAACAAACTTCTTTCATGAGAGTTATTATACTCTCATATCTTTATTTGCTTGCATCTACTTGTGTTGCAGATAATGTTATTGAACATATTGTTTCTGATGATTGTGTTGAAGCTTCACCAATTGTTGTATCAGCTGCATCAACTGTAGCTGTATTATCAGCAACTTCATAATCCCATTTCCAATTTACAGTAACTTCTTGTTTAGCACCTGCAGCTATTGTAGCACCTTGAGAACCTGTATCACCACTTGTTGTTAATGTGAATTGTCCATTTTGGAATATTGAACTAGAGTTATCTGCTACTGTTGCAACAACTGTTGCAGCAACATCACTTTTGTTGTCAACTGTTATTTTGAAACTTCCAGCAGACCCTGGTTGTATAAAGCTATTATCTTTATCAGCTGTTGTCATTGTTGAGGCTAAGTCAATTTGGAAATCTTTTGTTAGTGGTGTTGTATCATCTCTATTAAATTTAATATCCCATTTTGCGATAGTAGCTATTCCTGTACCAGGCATAGATGATGTATATTTTGCATATGTGTATGCTAAAGCAATGAATGCTATCATTAAAAGTATTAATAATATTGCCAGAGTTCTTGAAAGATTTGATTTCTTTTTTGTCATTTGTTTTTCACCCCCTTTTATCTTACTGTTTTTATTTATATCTGCCATTCAAAATGACAAAAATAATTACATGATAAATCAAGGAAATTATTACATTTTTCTTATTTGTTCTATTTTATATAGCATTTTTTATGTTTTTTTGACATTTTCCTCTACCCAATAATATCAATAAATTTATATAAAATCAAGTATTTTTCACAAAATTGATGTGGCAATTTTTGCTTGCCAAACAAAACAATAAGGTCGGGCTTTAAAAGCCCGACTTTTAGTTACAATTATTCATATTGTTCCAATCATTCATGTAAAATTTCTTTTCAGCAAGTTTATCTTGAACTCCACGTAATGCCTCACCAAATCTTTGGAAATGAACTACTTCTCTTTCCCTTAAAAATCTTAGTGGGTCAACTACATCTGGATTATCTCTACATAAATCAATTAGCTTTTCATAAGTTGCTCTTGCTTTTTGCTCTGCTGCCAAGTCTTCTTGCAAGTTTGCAATCACATCGCCTTTGCAGGCTAAGCAGTTAGCAGAAAATGGAACACCTGCTGCAGATTGTGGATATACATCAACACCATGGTCTGTATAATATGGTCCTAAGCCAGCTGCTTCAATTTCTTCAATTGATGCACCTTTTGTTAATTGATGAACAATTGCACCAACCATTTCTAAATGAGCTAATTCTTCTGTTCCTATATCATTTAATATAGCTTTTGATTTTTGATCAGGCATTGCAAATCTTTGTGATAAATATCTAAGAGATGCTGCGAGTTCACCATCTGGACCACCATATTGGCTGATTATTACCTTTGCAAGACGAGGATCTGTGCATTTTATATTTATAGGATATTGTAACATTTTATTATAAGTCCACATTAAAAATCTCCTCCTTCCCATGGCCATGGTTCTTCAAGCCATCTCCACTTATTACATGGAAATTTAATTGAAAGAGGTCCATAAACCTTTTGATATTTATCAGTTATATCTCTATATTCTTTACAGTATTTTCTATGCAAACATAATGCTTTTTCATCTTCAGGGTGAGTATCTAAATATAATCCTAATTCAGTAATTGCAAAATTTAAACATTTTATTTTTTCCATCATTTCTTTTCTAGTTGAATCACAATTATTATTAAAATTTAATCCTGCATTTGTATTTAATGCAGATGCACTATTAGGCATATTATTCATATTAAATATATTGTTTGTATTATTCATGCTATTCATAGAATTATTAGAACTATTCATACAATTACAATTTCTATCCATATTTTCCATTATTTATTGCACCCCTTTCCAATTGTATTTGTTGCCTCAATAAAATCTAAAGTTCTCATTGATTGGCAAGGCATGTATGGGCTTACTAATTCTGGGAAAATTGTTCCCATTTTTAGTCCTACACAAGGTTTAAAAGTCTTATCCATATATTGCCATGGAACATAGCTTTGTGCTAACATAGGGTTTTCTGGAAAAACGCTTAATTCATATTCTTCATCAAAACCGCAAGCACAGTCATTGGTTTCTTCATAATCTGTATATGGACATACATCGTCACATTTATCTTCAATAACACTATTATTTGTATCACAAGAATTATTGTTCATACAATAACATTTTTTATATCTTCGAGTAAACATTTTTATCCTCCTTTTTTTATTTATATTACATAATATGCGAATTTTTTTATATCTGTTCATTATAATATTTAACTTAAGATTTTCCTGTTAAAGTCCTTTCAATTTTGAATAATCGTCCTTTTTGAGGATTGACAATTTTCTTAGTTTTTGGTATTATTGTGTAAAATCTTTTCATTAGGAGGTACGCAAATGTCAAAGTATTTTAAAATTATAGTAGTTTTAGCAATCTCATTAATACTATTACTAAATTGTTCTTCTGTATTTGCTGTTGTAGATATGAATTTAAATAGTAATTCAAATAATTCTAGCACAAGCTCTAATACAGGTTCTAGTAATAGTTCTACTGATAACAACTCAAATAATGCTAATTCTAACAATAACTCAAGTAGTTCTAATAGTAATTCAAATACATCTAGCACTACAAATGACTCTACTAATAGTTCTACAAATAGTGCAAAAGAATCTTCACCAAGTAGTAGCTCATCATCATTTTCAACAGCTGTTAGTACTTCAGATTTTGATTTAGAATTAACAAATATTCTTGCTATAGTTATTATAGTAGTTGGAATATTACTTATTTTATTAGGTATTGCGATTATAATTAGATTAAAAGCGAAATAAAAGAAACGGACTGAAAAGTCCGTTTTTTATTTAGCTTTGTTTATATAGTAAATATCAGCTCAGTATAAAAATTTTATACTATTTACAAAATCTGTGTTTTCCAATTACTACAGTTACTGGTCTTGACCAAATCCAACTATTTGTAGCTGTATTAGGGTTAAAATAATATATAGCACCATAAGTTGGATCCCAACCATTTAAAGCATCTTGTGCTGCTTTTCTCGCAGTGCTATTAGGTGTTAAATTTATTTGACCATCATCAACTGCTGTAAAAGCTCCATTCTGATAAACTACACCTGCAATTGTATTAGGAAATTTACTGCTCTTTACTCTATTCAATATTACAGCTCCAACCGCTACTTGACCAGTATATGGCTCTCCTCTTGCTTCTGAATAAATTGCCTTCGCTAATAATGCAACATTTGATGAATTGTTGGTTGTACTACTAGATGAACCACCCGAGCTTGACTGTATTCCCATCGCGCTCAAAGTTTTTGGACCTGCAATACCATCAACTGATAATCCGTTTTTCTGTTGAAACTTCTTAACAGCTGATACTGTTTTGCTTCCATATATTCCATCAACATTTCCAGTATAATATCCCCATCTTTTTAGCTTTTCTTGTATTGACCTTACTTCACTGCCATTTGAGCCATATTTAGACAATGCTTGTACATAGTTATTTTGCAAAGATAATGTCGTTATAAGTAAAGTAGTTAAAGTCAAAAGAATTAAACTAGCAAATATTTTCTTTTTCATTTTGCTTTCATTCCTTTCTCAATGTAGAAACTTGATATTTCAACCATTTCTTCTAATTACTACTTATTTTGCACAACTTTGCTTTTTTTATACAAAAAATCTAAAAACTCTGAAAACACTATGATTTTTATAATGTATCTATTGCATTTCTTGCCATTTCATCACATCTATTATTAAATTCATTATCACTATGCCCTTTTACTTTAATAAATTCCACTGTATGTTTTTTTGTTAAAGCATACAATTCTTGCCACAATTCTTTATTTTTCACACTTTCTCCACCAGCTGTTTTCCAACCCTTTTTTATCCAATTATAAATCCAGCCTTGCTTAAAAGCATTTACAACATATGCACTATCACTATAAACCTGAACATCACTCTCAACTTTTAAACATTTTAAAGCTTCAAGCACAGCTGTTATTTCCATTATATTATTTGTAGTATTTTTCATTGCACCTGATATTTCTTTTTTTGCTCCCTTATACATTAAAATAGCTCCCCAACCACCTGGGCCTGGATTACCTGAGCATGCTCCATCTGTATATATAATAACTTTTTCTTCCATTTTAGTATAAATTCCCCCAACTTCTTATATAATAAAATTAAACTTTTTTTATTTTTAGTATTTGTTTTTTCAATGTTTTATGATAAGATTATAACAATAAATTAAAAATATTTCAATGTTTAGGAGGGTTTTTCATGAGTAACGTACTTGGAATTATATCTGAATATAATCCATTTCACAATGGGCATCTATATCATTTAACTGAATCCAAAAAGCTGACACATTCAGATTATTCCATAGCAGTAATGTCAGGAAATTTTACACAAAGAGGTGAACCATCTTTTATCAGTAAATGGTCAAGAACAAAAATGGCTATTGAAAATGGAGTTGACTTAGTAATAGAATTACCAACAATTTATGCAATCTCTAGTGCAGAAAATTTTGCCTATGGTGCTGTAAAAATTCTAGACTCACTTGGAATTGTTGATTATATTTCTTTTGGCAGTGAATGTA
Organism: uncultured Clostridia bacterium; assembly: GCA_934184665.1. GTDB lineage: Bacteria > Bacillota > Clostridia > TANB77 > CAG-508 > CAG-269. The sequence goes on from CAKPSX010000011.1 coordinate 43,773, forward strand.
ATGACATTACAATTTTAGATGATGTTACAGATGTATTATATAAAGAACCAAAAGAATATAAAACATTATTATCTCATGAATTAAGCAAAGGTGTTTCTTTTCCAAGAGCCCGTGAAAATGCATTAATGATGTATCTTAATAATGTTCGTAGGTTTGCAAATGTGCTTTCTTCTCCTAACAATATTTTAGGAATAGAATATTTAAAAGCACTAAAAAAATTGCAAAGCCCAATAGAAGCATTTACTATAAAAAGAGAAGGCACAGGATATAATGATACCAAAATCTTAGAAGCATCACCTTTTGCAAGTGCTTCAGCTATAAGAAATGCATGTATTGCTCAAAATATATCAGGTTTATCAAATGTATTGCCTGAAAGTTCTTTTGATATTTTATTAAATGATGTTAAATATGGCAACATCGTTCAGAATATATCTTGTTTTGATAAAGAAATAATCTACACTTTACGTAAAATGTCAATTAATGAAATTGCTAATCTGCCTGATGTTTCAGAAGGTCTTGAATATGCAATAAAAAATGCTGTTAATTCTTGTAATAGTGTTGTTGAATTATTATCTATGGTAGATTCTAAAAGATACACAAAAACTAGAATTCAACGTATTCTTCTTTATGCAATTCTTGGAATTACAAAAAAAGATATGCAAATGTCAAAAAATATTACACCATATATTCGAATTTTAGGTTTTAATGAAAAAGGCAAAAAGCTTTTAAGTGAGATTTCTAATAGAAATCCGAAACTGGAATTAATTTCGTCTGTTAAAAAATTTATGGACAAAGGACCTAATAGGAATTTAAAACTTATGATGGAAAAAGATATTTGGGCAACTAATGTATATACACTTGGCTTTGAGTATGAATCAAAAGCTAATTTAGATTATACAGAAAAATTAATTACTTATAAATAGAAAAAAGACTCTGGTTATCCAAAGTCTTTTTTGCTTCTATTTATTTAACAAAGAAACTTGATAATATGTTATTTCAATTGTTTGCTTGTTTTTAAACATATCTGCATTTAAGTCCATGTAATATTTTGAACCTGTTTGTGTAACAACTTTACTGTCTATCAATTCTTGTACTGTATATTCTGTTGTTTCTCCATTTATTTTTATTTCGATTTTCTTTTCTGCGTCTAAATGTTCAAGTTCTATTACTGCTGTGTCAACATCAATATTTGTTGTCCTTGTTGTTTCTTTTTCATATGTGTATATGCTTTCCATTGTCTTCTTTAATATATTTTTTAGTTTTTCTTCATTCATATTACCTATAAAGGCTCCGTCTGAGTATGAATAGAAGTTTAAGTTTTCACCTGTAAATGATCCCTTTCCTCCATTTTTATAATAGTTATCTTTCATCAAGTTATATATTCCTCTAGTTTTTGACCTGGAATTAGAATCTCTACAGCTTTCTACATTGTCCTTATTAGGATTTAATAATGTATTTTCATATATATCATCTTTATCCATATCTATTCCTATTGTAAAGAATTTAGCAATATTAGGATTTTCTGTTGTTTTGTATTTGTCATTTACTGCATTTTTGTAATGTCTTGCTGACATTATTGTGTAATATGCACCTGCAGCTGTAACTGAATTTGCTTTACCGTCACCACGATTATACTGTTTTACATTATTGTATTCTGTTGTGTATCTTGTTGGGTCTCCATCTGTCAATAGTATAATTACAGGTATTCTGCCTTCTCTATCTGATTCATTTATCAATAAGTTTGCTCCATCTCTTATTCCTATTTGTGTATATGTTGCACCTCTTACATATCTATAAGCATTTTCTGAATTACCTTGTGAGTTTATTGCATTTGCTTGTATATATGTGTAATCTCCACTTCCTGCTAACTTAATGAATTCATTATCACTATTTGCAGTATAATGATCTAATTCAAGTAATGTTGTTGCGTTATCTCCTTTTTCCTCATACCAGTCGTCACTATATCCTACAACACCTACTCTATTATTTTCATTTTCTAATATAGTAGCCATTGTACTATTCAAAGCATTTATCATTGTTTTTGCTTTTTCTCCTTGCATACTGCTTGATGTATCTAATACAAATACAAAATCAAGTTTGCTTTTAAATTTTTCTTCATTCATAACTGATTTTACTACATTTTTGTTTACTATAACATTTTGATATTTGTTTGTAATTGTAAATCCATTTGTGCTATCTCCTGTTATTGATTCTGTAACATATCTATCAACTGCTTTTTCTTTAATAGTATAAGTGATTTCTTCTCCAGCTTTATATCTTGGTAAGCCTTTGAATGTACCTTTCCATTCATTTGCTGATTTTATATCTATTGTCTTACCTGTTTTAGAACCATCTGCCCATAATTCTACTGTTATTGTTTTTCTAGCTTCAGTATAATCATTGTCATTCCATACTTTTGTTACAGGAATATCTATAGTTGCTGGTGTGTAACTGTTTGTTACTGTGTAAGCATATCCATTTGCTGTTGTTTGATTATTTGATTTTATACTTACTGTATATCTTTCATCTACATTATTTTCGGCTACAGTATATTTGATTTCTTGGCCATTTTTATATTTGTCTAATCCTGACCATGTATATGTCCAGCTATTTCCTTCATTTAGTGTTATTGTACTTTCAACTGTGCTTGGTAATGTTATACTTTCTTCTTCTCCGTCTGAATTTTCTACTGTTGCATTTAATGTTATGCTTACTGAATCTGGTCTGATTCCATCTTGGTTGCTTCCATCTTGCCAGTCTTTGTTTACTGTTACACTTGTTTTTTCTATTTCATGTGTGTTTGTTATTGTTCCAATATATCCATTTTCTG
>CAKPSX010000012.1 GCA_934184665.1 uncultured Clostridia bacterium
TATTTTAACTATCTCTAATTAAGTTATTTCAATGAATATGGACTTTTTAAAATCATGTCTTTATCCTGAAAATTTTAAACCTTATGTCATGAAAAAACATAAGGTTTAATTTTAATAATATCTATTATTTTGCATATTTGACATCATATTATTCATTGTTCCATAAAAGCCAGTTGTTGATATTGTTATAAATTTTATTGCATATATATCACAATAAACTAAACTGTCATTTTCAAATGAACGTAATAATATGTAACTAGCTCCTACATCTTCAAGAATTCCTATTCTATCAACTAGATTATTTGTTCCAATTAGAAATTCAACTCTCATTAGTTTTCCAATCTGTGTTCTCAAAAATGCAGGTGTATATATTGAGTTTGTAAGTATCTCTGGTGAGTTAGCATTAATATTGTTCATATTATTCATAACTCTTTCTTCTCTTTGGTCTTTTTCATTTTTTTGATTTTCCATATAAAGCATCTCTCCTTTCATTATGTTTGGGAATATTTAGCGGTTGGTCTATAAAAGCAATGTTCTCCATACCTTGCATGAAAGGTTCCTGAGCCATTTGAAGGAAATGTCGGGCTACATGTAGGTCTAAATGGATTTAAATACCATAAGCAATTACCGATTTCATTTAATTTATTTCCTGCTAATGCCCAATCTGCAATATTATAATGAACATCTGTAGGTGTCATATTATATATATTTTGTGAATTATATTGGTTTTGTATAATTTCTCTTGCACAGTCAAACTGACCTGTTTGAAAAATTATGTTTCTTATATTACCGCCTTGTGATACTCTTGCATACTCACCTTCTGTAGCATTAACTCTATTCATTGTGACTGTAGCAACTGCTTTCATTCCTGTGTCACCTTCTGAACCTGCTTCACATTGCACAATTCTTGCTAATAACTCTCTATCTGAATAAGCCAATATTCCCACCCCTTTCATATACTATAATATGATTTATATTTAAATGTGATACATATAGCAAAAAAATAACCAGAAAATATTTCTGATTAAATTTTTGCTATTAATGCTTTTATTTTTATTCCTTGTTCTGAAAACATTTTTTCATGTTCTGTTTCAATATTATTTTCCCATATAGGTTCATTATGTAAGTCATATGTTTTCTTTAATATTTTAAATCCAGATTCTTCAAAATATCCTAAACTGCCTTGAAACAAATCATCATCATCTGTTTTGAAATAAATTTCTCCATCATCACTTAAAAATTCTTTGTATTTTTCCAATTGTCTTGTATGCGTTAATCTCTTTTTTCTGTGTTTTCCCTTAGGCCATGGATTGCAAAAATTAATATATATCCTTTTAATATTGTCTTGTTTTGATAATATCATATCAATTCTTTGTATATCAAATCTTGTTAAAATTACATTATCTATTTCTCTATTATTAATTAAATAGGTTTGTTCAACATTTCTTTTTGCAAGTCCTAACATTGCATCAACTAAATCTATTGCAATATAATTAATATTTTGATTTTGTACTGCCATTTCAGAAATAAATTGACCTTTTCCACAGCCTAATTCTAAATATATAGGGTTGCCTTTGTTTTTAAATTGATTTTTCCAGTTTCCTTTGATTTCTTCTGGATTATCAATATAAAACTTACTTTGTTCTAGCTCTTTTCTAGCCCACGGCTTGTATCTTATTCTCATCTAATCTCTCCAATCCTAAGCAACATTTGTCATATATTCTTCTTATATTATTTTTGGTTAATGTTTCATCTAATCCTTTTTCACTAACTTCTGTAAATACTTCAATCAAAAATTCATCTAGTTTAGGATGTATCATTGCTGTTTCTCTTTCTTTCATGTAATATTTTATTTGTGTATCTTTATTCCATGCTTTACCATTATATACAATTCCTGCTGCTAATTTATCACATACCATTTCAGCAGCATATTGATATGGCATTAATATTGTTTTTCGTGGCAAAGATACATCTATCCAATATTCTGGATGATGTTTATTTCTTCCTTTATGATGTAGCCATGCTTTTGAATAGCCATTCTCTTTTTTGCTTGTAATTATTGGGCTTTCATGTCCATTATAATATTTTACACTCTCCCAGAATTCTTGTGGTGAGAATTTTGACCAATCATGCATAAATCCTCTAAAAGGCATTCCAATTTTACAACATAATTTAAATACAATCCATTTGTGTTTTGATACAAGTTTTATGTGTTTAAATACATTTTTAATTTTCAATTTTATTCCATCCCTTTCTTGACACTCTAACATATTAATTGTATAATTTTTCTAAAAAAATGTCAAGTGTTATGAGGTATTTTATGTTGATTAATTATGTGATCAAAAATGATAAATATAAAAATATAAATCAAATTTTGGAACAAGAATTTCATATTTCTGCAAGACTTCATCGTAAATTACTTTTATCAAAGCAAATTTTATGTAATGGTGTTTTTGTTGATACTCGTAATTTAGTTAAAGTTGGAGATATTATTTCTGTAAACTTAGATTTTGAAGAAACAAATGACAATATTGTTCCTCAATATATGGAACTTAATATTATTTATGAAGATGATTGTTTTTTGATATTAGATAAACCTGCTGGAATTGCTGTCCATCCTTCGATTTTACATTTTGATGATAGTCTTTCAAATGGTGTAAAATATTACTTTGACAAAATAAATCTGCATAAAAAAATCAGACCAGTAAATAGATTAGATTTTAATACATCTGGAATAATTATTTTTGCAAAAAATGAATATGTACAAGAATGTTTAATAAAACAAATGGTCAGTCATGAATTTTATAAAGAATATATTGCAATTGTTGAAGGAATTTTTAAAAATAAGTCTGGTATTATAGACTTGCCTATTGCCAGAAAAGAAAATAGTATTATTGAACGATGTGTTTCTGATATTGGTCAAAATGCTATTACTGAATATGAGGTATTACAAGAGTTTAATGATATGTCACTTGTAAAATGTATATTAAAAACAGGACGTACTCATCAAATTCGTGTTCATATGGCATCTATAGGTCATCCTTTATTAGGTGATACTCTATATGGCTCAGCTTCTGATTTAATAGATAGACAAGCATTGCATAGTTATAAAATTAGTTTTATACATCCTATTACAAAAGAGCCTATTTCTTTAAAATCAGATGTACCTATAGACATGAAAAAAGTACTTAGTAGTTAAGCTAAGTACTTTTTATGGTAAAAAGATTTTTCAGAATTGAAGTTGGTCTAACGGCCACCTCCACCGCCTCCGGCCTCCGCCAAATCCTCCTCCACCTGAGAATCCGCCACCAGAGCCACTGCCTGATGAATATGTAGCTGAATATATTGATGAGCTAAAACATGATCCTAAATCAACTTTATCCATTAGGTTTATATAGCAGTATGTTGTAAGCATTGATGAATCCATGTTATTTATTTCAGGATAAACAATTTTTAATTGTTTCATTACTTTTTTTGAGATGCCAAATGCTGTTGCATATACTAAGTATTTTTCCCATATTTCCAATGCTGGAACTTCTTTGTCTTTTAACAATGAGAAATCTTCCATGTATCTTTTAAATGCCTTCCATTGTTCTTTTTCATCTATTCCTTTTTGAGTAAGTTTATCTGTTTTTAATGTTATCATTATTGAAATTATTGCATTTATCAGAAATGCTATCGCAAGTGGTATATATAATGCGAATGTGAAAAATGTAAATGCTACACATATAATAGATAATGTTGAGTAAAATGTATGTACTTCTTTGTTTTCATTGTTTAAATTTCCCATGTTTTTTTCTGAATTTTGTATTTCTCCTCTTATTCTTGCTTCTATTGATGTAACTTTATATGAATTTTTTTCTAAATATTTTTTCAATTCTTTTGTTGTTAGTTCATTCTTTTTGCCTGCTACATCTATTAATAGTTGCAATATAGTGTCTTCATCTCTTTTTAGTTTTGTTCTGTCTTTTTCAAGTATTATTATTTTCACTTCTTCTTTTGAAAATATTTTTTCTTCTTTTACTAATTCTAATTGTATATATTTTTTTAAACATAAATCTAGCACTATTGCTGGGAAATATTCATATAATTGTTTATCACTTCCATTTGATATTACAAATAAGGCTTCTCCTGGTGTAGCATCCTCGTATGGTACTTCTCTATAATATTTTAGTTCTGTCGTAGGTTTTAATTTTTTTCCTTTACTTAATAATTTTATGAGGTTCTTTATTGCAACAATTACCATGATTATTGTTGCTATCATCGCAACTTTTTGTATTGCATTAAAGATTTTTTCACCTCTTTCTCTTCTGCTATTTGCTTCATCTGCCCATTTCGTTTCTTCTTCAATTATATTATTTAATGCCCATTTGTTTGTTTTTCTTTGCACATTTTCCATAATATTTGTAGGAAATGCTGTTCTTACTTCAACATAATTTCCATTAGAGTATCTGTCTATATTAAATTCTATTTGGTTTAAACTTGTTGCATATATTTCTCCATTTAATTGTTCTGTATGTCCCCATACTTTGATGTCTTCTATTTTTTCGGCATTTTTAGGTAATGTAATTGTTCCTGTTATTTTTTTGGCATCTATTTCAAAGTCTTCTCCAACGAATTTCCAGTAAAGTTCTGCACAGTCTTTATTTAGTGTTATTGCATCTAAAACTTTATATGATATTTGATATGCTCTTGTTGCTGAACTATTGTCAAGCCCAACTCCCCAAGCAATTTCATATTTTCCCTTTGAATTTTTTAGTCCATAATAGCAATCTTTTGTTACATGATACATTTCATTGTCTATTTGTGTTAATTCAGTATTTGCCGTTAAGTCTTTTACTTCTACATCTGTTATTCCTGAATATTTGCTATTGTCTGGTTCAAATGTTTTGAATAATGTGTTTGTTTCTGATATATTGATGTTCCATGTTTCTGTAACATCCATACTTCCATCTTCATTTATTTGGGCATCAAACCCTAGCTCATTTAAGTATAATGTTGCCTCAGCTTTATTTATTTTTATAAATAAAATTGATAACATTACTAGTACTATTATTAATAGTTTTCTTTTTATTTTCATATTATCCCCCTTTTCAACCCTATTTTATCATATTGGTTTTTACAGTTCAAGGTAGTTTTTAAATAGAAGAATAAAAGTACCAAGATGGATTTCTTGATACTTTTAAGTAAATCTGTAAGCCGGGTTCTGTCATTTAAAATAGTCATTTATCTAGGATATATATCACTACATATCTCAAGCCACTCAATTCAGAAGATGCCGAGCAGGCTTATCCTTCTACTTAGGTGTTGCTCCAGATGGGGTTTACACAGCCCAGTATGTCACCATACCAGCGGTGAGCTCTTACCTCGCCTTTTCATCCTTACTTCTTTTACAAGAAGCGGTTATTTTCTGTTGCACTTTCCTTAAGGTCTCCCTTACTAGACGTTATCTAGCATCTTTGCTCTATGGAGCCCGGACTTTCCTCTCGTAGTTCCTTTCGGAATTTACCAGCGACTATTTAACTTACTTTTGATATTATATCACCTTTTTTGACAATTGTACATAGAGCATAAAAGTTTTTTGTACTTTTCAAAAGAAAAAACACAAATTATAGAATTTGTGCTTTTTCTTTATTTCTTCTTTTGTTTCTTAACATAACTGGTGGTACTAATGGATTATAACCATCACCATCAAACACATCTACTTCTACCGTTCTTGTAAGTATATCTGTATAAGTATATGATGCAGTTCTGTTATTTTCTTCATATTTTACTACAAAAATATTAGAATATGCTTTTTCTATTGTGCCTTCTTTTTCGAATTCTTTGCTTCTTCCTAATGAACCTTTAACAATTATTTTTTGACCAACTCTATCTATAATATCAGTTTTTAAGTTTGATATATCAGTCTTGTAAATCATTAAATCACCTACTTTGCTTAATATGAAGCGAGTATATCATTCATAGGTGTTTTTGTCAAAGAGTGTATTTTTTTGTCTTTTTCTTAAAAGTCTTCAGGTATAAGGGGTTACAGTTTTCCTCTGTCATTTATTACATTTTCTTTACATTTTTGTTACAAAAATGTTACAATATAGCTCTTAGAGCCATAACTAAACATTTTATATGAATATTATGTTTCTCTTTCCCCTTGCTCCTATGCCATTTACACCCTTTTGGCCATCTCTTAATTCATCAACAAAATTATCTATTGTAATATATTTATTCTTATCTGCTAATGCAATACTTTTTGCAACAATTAATGGATCTAAAAAATCAATTAATATTCTGGCTGGAGATGATGCAAAGTTTGCTCCTGCATCCATTAATGCTTCAAAATAGCTCTGACAAGCACCTGCGAATATCACCAAATTCTTACCATGTGTCATATCATATTTTCTAGCTTCTTTAACTGTTTGAATAAAATATTTTGAGTTTCTATAATTAAATAGATCATTATATTTAGCACCATTTTTTATCATTCCATCATGGCCTGTTATAACCAATATATCTGGATTATATATATTAAGTAACCTATAGACTACTTTGGGCTGTTTGCTTTCTGGAATATTTCTTACAACTGCATTTAATCCCATTTTGCTATAATACATATTTGATTTTTCACTATATCTTTTATCTCCATCCAAATGTAATATTTTCCCTGTATAAATTATTTTTCTTCTTCTGTATTCATCTTGTTTTCCTTTGCATTTTGCTTTATTATTAATTCTATCTTTTAATTCTTTTTCACATATCTTTTGTTCTTCTTTAGTTACATTTCTTAAATCTTCAACTGGTGCATCTGCTTCAATTCTTACATCAATTCCTTTTAGAAGTGCAATTCTTTTTTTGTTTGCCAATTTTATAATTCCTTTTACGTAAAATATTATGTCATTTCCATATGACATACGGCTTACAATATCACCTTTTTTAATTTCACGCATATTATTTCACCTCGTATTTCGGGCTACTATATTATATGATAAATTTACATATCTTGACAGCTTTCTTATTTTTTTCTTTACTTATGTCTATTTACATGATATAATTAGAACATATATTTGAAGTACTAGGTAAAACAAAACACAATAAGTATTTGTTTTATCTAGAAAGAAAGGAATGTGATAGTTTATGAAACAACCTAATGAAGATCTTGCAGAAAATAAAGTACTAATTTTGTATATACTAAATAAATTACTTGATGGTATAAAAAGTGACAATTTATATAAAATAGTTTCATCAACTAATAATATTAATTACTTTTATTTTCAAGAATTATTAACAGATTTAATAAACACAAATTTAGTTGGTTCATTTACAAAAGACGAAGATACATTTATAAAAATAACATCAGAAGGTCAAAGCGCTCTGTCACTTACCAAATCACTTTTACCTGGAATTTTAAAGCTTAAAGCAGATAATGTTTTCAAAGAAGAAGTTTCAATAATTGCTGAAGAATCTTCTATAATCACAGAATACATTCCCAAAGATGAAAATAGTTATACAGTAAAATGCAAAATAATTGAAAAAAATGAAACAATATTTGAGGTTTCAACATTTGCTGGTTCAAGAGAAAGAGCTAAGCAGATTTCAGATAACTGGAAAAATCATGCTGAAGAGATATATCCTAAAATTATTGATTTACTTTTACAAGGTGAATAAAGCTGAAAAATAATTACAATTTTCAACCATGTTCATGCCTTAAGAAAGGAATAGAAATGAATAAAAAAGAAGCAAACGAACTTATAAAAATTTTAAAAAATACATACCCTGATGCAACATGTAGTTTAGATTTTAAAACTCCATTTCAATTAGTTGTTGCTGTTATGTTATCAGCTCAATGTACTGATGAGAGAGTTAATAAAACCACTCCTGCACTTTTTGAGAGATGTAAAACAATTGAAGATTTTGCAAATATAGATATTCATGAACTTGAAGAAATTGTTCATCCATGTGGCTTTTATAAAAATAAAGCTAAAAACATAAAATTATGTGCAAAACAAGTATTAGAAAATTTTAATGGTATTGTTCCACAAGATATGGAAGATTTATTAACACTTGCAGGTGTTGGTAGAAAAAGTGCAAATGTTATAAGGCTAGAAGCATTTGGAATTGCAAATGGTATTGCAGTTGATACTCATGCAAAGAGAATTTCTAATAGAATTGGTTTATCATCACAAAGTGAACCTGAAAAAATAGAACAAGATTTATTAAAAATCATGCCAAAAGAAGCATTAAAAGACGTAAATCATTTACTAGTATGGCATGGTCGTAAAACTTGTGATTCTCGTAAACCAAAATGTGATATTTGCTCAGTTAAAAAATATTGTAAATATGCTAGAGAACAAACATCAGCATAATTTTAAAATTATGTGTATATATTTAATTTATTTGTTTATACTATGTACTAAGAGGTGATATCTTTGACTAATATTAATTGTTCATTAAACTGTGTTTATCAGGTTGATGGAAAATGTTGTTATGATATTATTTCTAGTTCAATTCTATGTACGAATTCAGACTGTGCATATTATAAGGAGCCAATTCGAGAGTAGCTTGAATTGGCTCTTCATTTTGTTGGAAAATAATTATAATTTTGGGCTGTGTCAACTTCCATTTTAAAACGCGGTTACGTACAACACGTACGCGCCCTTGCCTTTTAAATAGAAGTTTCCTTGCCAAAATTTAATTCTTTTCCAACCCTCAAAGCTCTGATAGGACTTTTGCTAAGTACTTCATACTTGCAAGACATTGGTCTAATGTATTTCCTGTAGCTCCCACTTCTATTATGCATGCTGCTTTTCCTAAATGTTGATTATATCTTGAGTTTCTGACTATTATTGGCTTAAATAACCCTGGGTACATCTCATTAGCTTTTTGTTGTACATTAATAGCAAACTGTAGATTTTCTTGCCATTGTGGATGATATAATCCTCCTCCATTTGTTCCTACTACAAACATAAGTCTTGCTACAGTTTCATCTCCGATTTTTACACTTGGATCATAATTACTTTTACTTCCAATTGCATCTCTATGTAAATCTATAATAATATCACTTGGAGTTGATTTTAATATGTTTTCTACTGTTTCCTTTGATCTTGTATAAGATCCTGTATATGCTGGATAATCATGATATGTCTTGTCATGTATTACATTAAATCCATATTTATTTAAATCTTTTTCAAGTTCGTCTCCTACCCTTGCTACAGAATAATTTAAATCTGTTGTTCTGTAGTTTCCTGTTTGATCATATTGATAATTTTCACTTGGTGTATAGCTTTCACATGTATGTGTGTGAAAGATTACAGCATTATTTTTATTAATATCAATACTTTGGTTCATTATATCACTACTTATTTCATAAGATGTTTCATTTTTTATTTTTACTCCATTTATTTCTATATTGCTATTTTCTGTTATAGGGTTTTGAGTCACAATCTGAGTTTCTCCATTACTCGATTCTGGTTCTGCATCATTATTATTATCTTCTTTCTCTACACTTGCATTTGAACTAGATATTTGTTCTTCATTTGCTTCAATTATATCTTTTTTTATATTTTGAACCTGTGCAAGTTCTGTATTTAGAATTTTTTCTATAAAAGTATCTTCTTCCTCTTCTTCATGTTCTTCTTTTATTGTTGATATACTTTTGGAATTCAGGCTCTCTATAGCAGGTATCTCTCTGCTTAAACATTTTATGAGTTTATCTGATACTTCTAATTGAATTATTTCACTATCTTTTATTTTAGACATTCCTTTTGTAATCATATATACAAATATTAAACTTATTAATAATGTGATTATATATTTTGCAGTTTTTTTTATATTTATTATTGTAACATTAAACATATTTAATTCATTCCTTTTCTAAGGTACAACTCAAAAGTTAGAAAAAATTGTACTTATTTTTCAATCTAATTGCTCCTATATATATTATATGTTTAATGTTACGACTTTAGAACTTATATTTTATAATAGTCTTGGTTTTAATTCTAAATATATTGGTTTTTCTTCTCTTATCATTGTACTTTTTCCATGTCCTGTATATACAATTGTTTCGTCTGGCAATATCATTAATTTTTTTGTTATTGAATTTATTATATCTTCAAAATTTCCTGTTGGCACATCTGTTCTACCCCATGTTCCTCTGAAAAGAGTATCTCCTGAAAATAGCAATTTTTCAGATTCACAATATAAACATGAACCTCCTGATGTATGACCTGGTGTATGTATTACCTTAAATTCTAGGTCTCCAAGATGTATTAAGTCTCCATCATCAAGTCTTGCATCAACTTCAACTGTTAAGTTTGGAAATCCAATATATGTAGTCAAACTAATATTTGGGTCTAGTAGATTCTCTGCACAAATTCTATGTGCAATTATTTTTCCTTCATATTTTTCCTTAAGTTCTTTCACACCTCCAATATGATCTCCATGGCAATGTGTTATATATATGTATTTTAATTTTGCTTGTAAAATATCCAACATTTCTACGATTTTATCAACATCACCTGCTGGATCAATTACCATTGTTTCTTTTGATATTTCATCTTGTATGATATAACAGTTTGTTCTATCTCCCGCCCAAACGTCTATCTTTAGTTCTTTTAGTATCATTTCTTGTTTCATTCCTTTCTTGTTTCACAAGCTATTTTTTTCTAGTAACCTCATAAACACTATCAACCTTTTTCAATTCTCTTATTATTTTATGTAAAGATTCTAAACTATCTACTTGAATTGATAGTTTGGTTATAGCTGTTCTGTCTTTTGTAGTTTTTGCGCTTACAGTTAGTAGTTTTTCTTTTGAATCATTAACTTTTTGTACTATGTCTCCTAATAAGCCTTGTCTATCATTTGCTAAGATTTCTATTTCAACTGTATATGTTGCTTTTTCTTCTTCTGCCCAAGCTACATCTATAATCCTGTTTTCTTCTTTTAGCAATTCATTAACATTTACACAGTCTTTTCTATGTATTGATACTCCTCTTCCTTTTGTTATATATCCAACTATTTCATCACCTGGAAGTGGATTACAGCATTTTGATAGTTTAACCAAGCAATTGTCAATTCCTTTTACTACAATTCCTAAGCTTGATGTTTTTGTTTTATTAGTTCTTCTTTTTGCAAGTTCTTCTATTTTTTCTTCTATAGTTTCTTCTTCTTTGTGTTCTTTTCTATATTCTATAAGCATTCTTGCTATTACTTTAGTGGCTGAAATTGTTCCAAATCCAGTAGCAGCATACATTTCCTCAAGGTTTTTAAATTTATATCTTTCTAACATTGGATTAATATATTCTACTTTGAATAAATCTGAATATTCAATTCCTATTCTTTTTAGTTCTCTTTCTATCGCATCTTTTCCCTTTTCAATATTTTCTGCTTTTCTTTCTTTTTTGAACCATTGTTGTATTTTACTTTTTGCACTTGTACTTTTTACAAATTTTAGCCAATCAAGACTTGGTCCTTTTGAATTTTCAGATGTTATAATTTCTACAATATCACCATTTTTTATTGGTGTTATTATTGGAACCATCTTGCTATTTATTTTTGCTCCTGTCATGTGATTTCCAATTTCTGCATGGATACTATATGCAAAATCTATTGGTGTTGCGCCTCTTGGTAATACTTTTATTGAGCCTTTTGGTGTAAACACATATACTTCATCTTCAAATAGTTCTGTTTTTAATGTTTCTAAAAATTCTTGTGGATCTTGTAATTCTTGCTGCCATTCAAGTGTTTCTCTAAGCCATGCTAATTTATCTTCATTTACATTTACTATTTGTTGACCTTTTTTGCTTCCATAGTTTGCTTCTTTATATGCCCAGTGTGCAGCTATACCATATTCTGCTACTTTATGCATGTCCCATGTTCTTATTTGAACTTCAAATGGAGTACCTTTTTCTCCCAAAAGAGTTGTATGTATTGATTGATACATATTTGTTTTAGGAACTGCAATATAGTCTTTAAATCTTCCTGGCATAGGACTGTACATTTCATGAACAACACCTAATGATGCATAACAATCTTTAACTGAATTTACAATTATTCTTAGCGCAAATAAGTCATATATCTGGTCAAGTGTTTTATTATCTCTCTTCATTTTTCTATATATACTATACAAATGTTTTGCTCTACCTGTTACTTCAGCTTCTATATGTTGTTTTTTTAATTGAACTTTTATATCCTTAATTATTTTCTCTATAAATTTTAGTCTTTCTTCTCTTTTTTGTTCGATTCCTCTAACTAATTCATCAAATTCTTTTGGATACAAATATTGGAATCCTAAATCTTCTAATTCCCATTTCATTGAATATAATCCAAGTCTATTTGCTAATGGTGCATATAGTTGCATAGTTTCTTGAGATATTGCTATTTGTCTATCTTTTCTCAAATATTGCAAAGTTCTCATATTATGTAATCTATCTGCTAATTTTATTATTATAACTCTAATATCTTTTCCCATTGCTAGAAACATTTTTCTGTAATTTTCTACTTGATGTTCTTCAATACTTGCATATTTTATTTGTTTTAATTTTGTAACACCATCTACCATTTCAGCGATTTCTTTGCCGAATTCATTTTCTATATCTTCAAGTGTTGCGTCTGTATCTTCAACAACATCATGTAATAATGCAGCACATATTGTTTTTTCATCTAATCCTAAATCTGCTATAGTATATGCTACATTTACTGGATGTACTATATATGGCTCTCCAGATTTTCTTTTCTGGTCTCCATGATGTTCTACTGCATAATTGTATGCCTTTTGTATTATTTTAGTATCTGGCCATCTTTTATTCTTTTTTACTTTATCTAAAATTTCTTTGATTGTATTGTCTTTTGCCATGTTTCATTTCATCCCCCTCTTATGTGCAGACTAAGTTGAAAAAGAATTATAATTTTGGACGGTGTCAACTTTTTACACTGACTTCATAATGTCCTTAATGTTAATTTGAATATTGCTAACACCATTAAAAGTGTTTATCTCTAGATTCCCAACCACATCTACTTTATCTCCAATTTTATATTCATTAGATAATTCTCCTAAATTAAAGCCTATTGCATTTACAATATTTTTATTATCTTTTAATGTTAATTTCAGATGTTTTCCTTCTGATAATGCTCTTATTGAATTTATTTTTAAATTTCTAAAAGCAAATACTGGCATTTTATTTTCTTCTCCAAATGGCTCAAGCTGTTTTAAGCTTTCTACCATTTCTTTGTTTATATCATCAAGTCTTATTTGTGCATCAATTTTTAATATTGGAACAATTTCTTTTATATTTTGCTCTTCTGCAATTTTTTCAAGTTCTTCTTTGAATTCTTCAAACTTATCTTTTTTTATGTTTATTCCTATAGCCATTGAATGTCCACCAAACTTGTCTATACTTTGTTTACATTTTGTTAGTGCTTCGTATAAATCAAAGCCTGGTATGCTTCTACCTGATCCTTTGCCATTTTCTCCTTCTTCACAAAGTAATATACTAGGTTTAAAGTACAATTCTGTGATTTTTGATGATACTATTCCTATTACACCATGATGCCAATTCTCCTTCATAACAACTATTGTATTTTTATCATATAATTTATTTTTCTCTATTTCTTCAACTGCTTCATTATATATATTTTTTTCAGTCTCTTGTCTAATCTTGTTATATTCATTTAATTTTTGAGTGAGTTCAGACACCTCATTTTCATCTGTTGCTAAAAATAATTTTAATGCTTCTTCTTGATGACCCATTCTACCACATGCATTTATTCTTGGAGCAACACCAAATGACACTGTATTTGAATCTATTTGATTATAACCAGATGATTGAATTATTGATTTTAATCCTAAATTTTTAGTTTGCTCAACTAATTTTAATCCCAATTTTACTATAACTCTATTTTCATCAACTAATGGAACAATGTCTGATATAGTTCCTATACACACTATATCTAAGTATTTTAAATATTCTTTTTCTGCTAGTCCCATTCTCATTCCTAGTGCCTGTATTAATTTAAATACTACTCCAACTCCTGCCAAGTTTCTAAATGGATATTTATTGTCTTTTCTTTTTGCATCTACTACAGCAATCGCTTTAGGTAATTCATTTCCCGGCTCATGATGGTCTGTTATTATAGTTTCTATTCCTAGTTGATTTGCGTAATCAACTTCTTCTATTGCAGATATTCCGCAGTCCACTGTTATCATCAGTTGATTTCCATCTTTCACAATTTTATCTATTGCTTTTTTGTTTAGCCCATACCCTTCTTCTAACCTGTTTGGTATATATTCTCCTACTTTTATTCCTCTTTCTTCTAAAAAACTTTTCAAAACAGTAACACTCGTAATTCCATCTACATCATAATCACCATATATTATTATTTTTTCTTCATTTTCTATAGCTTTCATTATTCTTTCAACTGCAATTTCCATATCTGGCATTTGATATGGGTCATAAAAATCATTTCTTTTTGGTTCTAAAAACTTTTTTATTTGTCCTTGTTCAATAATATCTCTATTTACTAATATTGTTGCTAACAATTTATTTATATTATAATTTTTTGCTATTTCTTCTACTTTTGCTTCATCAATCTGATATATTTGCCATTTTTTATTCATGTCTTATTCCTTTCATATATTACATTTCTGTTTACATTTTACTATTTAAAGAAAAAAATAGCAAGTAAACTTGCCATTTTTTTAACATATTTTCAATTATTTGTTTTCTGCATTTTGTTTTAAATAACTTGTTATAAAACCATCAAGATTTCCATTCATAACTGATTCTACATTTCCTGTTTCATAGTTTGTTCTATGGTCTTTTACTAATGTATATGGGCAAAACACATATGAACGTATCTGGCTTCCCCATGCTATATCTTTTTGTTCTCCTTTTAAGTCCTCAATTTTTTCTTTTTGTTCTTTCTCTTTCAAGTCAAACAATTTTGATTTTAACATTTTCATTGCTGTTTCTCTATTTTGAATTTGTGAACGTTCTGATTGGCATGCAACAACAATATTTGTAGGTATATGTGTTATTCTAACTGCTGATGATGTTTTGTTTATATGTTGTCCTCCGGCTCCAGATGCTCTATATGTATCTACCCTAATATCATCTGGATTTATATCTATTTTTATATCATCAGTTATTTCTGGTAATACTTCTAATGAAGCAAATGAGGTATGTCTTCTTCCTCCTGCGTCAAAAGGAGATATTCTAACTAGTCTATGTACTCCCATTTCTCCTTTCATATATCCATATGCATTTAGACCTACTATTTCAAATGTTACACTTTTAATTCCCGCTTCATCACCTTCTAAATAATCTAATTCTTTTACAGTATATCCTTTTTGAGTTGCCCATCTTACATACATTCTATATAACATTTCAGCCCAATCTTGAGACTCCGTACCACCAGCACCTGGATGTAATGTTAATATGGCATTACATTTGTCATATTTTCCAGATAGCAATGTTTCTAATTGTAATTCTTCAACTTCTTTTTCCAATTTATTAGTTGATTTTAATATATCTTCTGCAACATCTATGTCATTTTCTATATTTGCAAGTTCTGTTAATTCCACTAAATTTACTAATTCATTTTCTGAATTTTCATATTTATTTACTTTTGATCTTAATTGCTTTATTTGTGATAAAACTTCACTAGTTTCTTTTGGATTTTTGTTCCAAAATTCTTCTTTTTGGGTTTGCTCTTCAAGTTTATATAATTGTTTTTTTACATTTTCTATGTCAAAGAGATTCACCTAATTCTTTGATTTTTGTTTTTAGATTTTCTAGTTTTCTCGAATTTTCTTCTAGTTCTATCATCATTATATCACTCCTATGTTTTGAAAATTATTATTTGTTTTTTTTGTATGCTTTTACACTTAATGTAGGATAGCTAAATACTTTTCCATCTTCTGTGAACTGACCTGTTGTTATATGGTTATTAAAAAATGTATCTGAACCTTTTAAGAAATATTTATATTTATATTCATTTGTTAATATGAAGAATCCATCTGCAACTGGATCATCCCATGTTACGTCCATAGCATACCAATTTCCATCTAGTTTAACATAATTCCATGCATGTGTTTCTGATTTATTATCATAATCAATTCCAGTTCCTATTGCTATCATATTATCAATACCTAATTCATTCATTAAATATTGAAATGTTTTTGCATACCCTTCACACACACATTCTTTTAAGACTAAAGCACCATATATATTAAATGCATCATCTTTTATATATCTTTTATATGTGATTGTATCTACAAGATAATCATGTACACCTTTTATTTTTTCGTAATCACTTTTCCCTTCAACTTTTGCTAATATTTTATCTCTTTCTTGTTCTATTTGTTTCTGGCATTCATCTATTTTTTCTTTTGTATTGTATTGTTCTGATAAATAGCTTCCTTCACTTCCATTAGCTATATATACATTATATTTGATTCCTTCTATTTTTGTAATTTTCTCAATATTTATATACATATTAGATACATTTAAATAAAACACATCTGGATTTTCATATAAAAATGCTTCTATAGCTATTTGGTATTGTTTCTTTAATTCTGCACTTCCATTATCTTGTGATAATACATTTTTGAATGTATTTCCAAATTCTAATTTATATGTGCCTGTTTTCATACTTTCTTTATTCTCATATAATTTATCATATATTATTTTACCTGTTTTATCTAGTTGATTATACAAGAACCTATTTTGATATTTTCCTGTTTCTTTTGATGTTGAATTTCCATTAACACCTGAAAATAAATCACTATTTGATGTTTCAACATATGTCTCTTCTTTTGCTGGAGTTGTTTGTGAAGTAGGATATCCTGCTTCTCCATATTCATATTTATAAATATCTATAAGTGGGTTTCCAGTAATACTAACATATGAAACATATATTAATATTATAAACATTATTATTACTATTATTGAAAAAAACAATCCTATAAAATTTAAAATTTTATCTTTCATTTTTTAATATCCTTTCTTGAAGATATCTTATCTTCTTTTGTTCACATTTTTATTATACTATATTATGCACATTGAAATCAAGACGTTTCAGCCTATTTTTGTTGCTTACGTGCTATTTTCGTACTAATTCTTACTTGATTTCACTACTTCTTAGAGATATTTTTTCTATTATCATTTTATCCCATTTTGGATTATTTTACAATATATTATTAGTCATTTGTTAAAAACTTATGTTATTATTATTTTATTTATTGGAGCGTGGGGCAATAAGCCCACGCGACTCCTTTATCTGGACTCTCACACCTCTTGCGTTTTGACTGCTTGTCAGTCAAAATTGCTCCGAAAGCTGAGGAGCAATAGCAAGACCTCGAAGGTCTTACCCTAGTATTTTATCTTTTAATGTCTAATTTGTTTCAGAAAGTCTTTCAGCCGTTTTACTATTCTTATAGGTATAGTTTTATACTTATAATCTTAAAAACGCTCATTTTCTATTCTTAGATGTCTTATCTTTCAGTTCGTTATCCTTTATAGGAAAGTTAGCGTATTATGTGAAAAAACACGCTGATTTTTCTATAATAATTTATTATTATATATAGGAAAGCTGGCGTGTTTTTTATTCTTATATCATTTTCTTATCTGCAAAAACTCTTACTATTTCTGCTCCTAAATCTACTTGAAGAGATTTTATTATTGTATTCAAAAACGTTGTTTCTCTGCTATACTTGTTATACAGAAATTCATTGCAGTTACTTTTATGTGTTTCTATGTAGGTTCTTATTCTTTGTTGTAATTCTGTATCTTGTGGCATTTGTTTTATGATTAGTTCTGCTATATTTATGTCAGTATCTTTCATTGTTCTTGCTCCTTTAATTGTTATTCTATCTTGTCTATACAGTTAATTAGCTGTTCTATTGAGGTCTTTGTATAGCGTGCAGTTATGTCCTGCGTAGCGTGTCCTAGCAGTCTTTTTATAGTTAGTTTATTTTCTTCGACCTGGTCAAGTTTTGTCGCAAGTGTATGACGAGTTTCGTGTATAGTATGTTTCATTCCTAGCTGTTTCATTATTGGTTTCCATACTTCATTATTATATTTATAATATGGTATTGGATTCCCAGTATTATCACTTAACAAATATTTATTCTTAGGATTATATCTGCTTTTTATATATGGTATTATTGATTTGTGAAGTGGTATTATTCTATCTTTTCCAGCATCTGTTTTACTTCCACCTATCCAGTATCTTTCTTCTAAGTGAATATTTGATGTTTTCAGTTTTAGTAATTCGTTTATTCTCATACCTGTGTAAATTAGTATTAAAATAGTATCCACTCCATCTATGTTGTCATTATCTTTTAGTTTTTGTATTTCTTCGTCTGTGAATGGTGTCTTAATGTGTTTTGTTTCTGGTTTGCCTATTTCTATGTATTCATTATATTTTTTAGTTATTATGTCGTTTTTGTCTGCATATTCATACATAACGTTTAACAATACTCTCATACTTTTTCTTATGCTATATTTTTCGCAGTCATCTATTACTCTTTGCAATGTATTTGTTCTTAGGTCTGCAAATCTCATATTATGTATGCTCTCAAAACGTTTATATGCTGTCTTATATCCATTTACTGTTGTTTCTCCTACTTTTAGAAAATGTTTCTCACTCCACTCGCTGTACAATTCTGCAAAAGTTAGCTGTCTTTGGTCTATATCGTATCGAGTTTCATTGTACTTTACAAGTTCTGCAATAGCTTCTTCTTGTGTTGCAAAGTATCCCAAAATCTTATATATTTGTGAACCTGTATCTCTATAACCAGCTGTTATCCTTGCTACAAATGGTTTTCTTCTATTTCCTTTCAGTTTACTTACTCCACCATATCCATTAGGATTTCTCATTTTATCTCCTCCAACCTAGGCTACTTACTGGTTCAGTTATTACTTGGTACTTTTCACTTATTGTTGTTTTTTCTTTGTACTTGTCTGGCAATGGTTTGCCTATGTATTGAAAGAAAAGTGATGGAGATATATAGTAATCGTATTTATTTCTTCCGAGGCATTATTTGTGCTGTTCCAAAAGTTAGTATTCCTCTTTGTAGTCCTATTCTTATGTATTGTTGTGATTTGTCCATTTCTTTTGCAGCTTCTGCTATTGAAACATTGTTTTTTGTATTTATATTTAGCATTTCTTATTCCTCCTATTTCAGAGGGCAAAACTGGTTGCCTTTATTCTTTAAAAGTCGCTTGTAGCAACTTTTCCCTATATAAGTATTATACTACAAACAGTTGTTCTTGTATAGTCATTTTGAGTATTTCTTTTATCTTTTTTGTCTTGCCCTCTAACCATATTATTATTTTTCTTATTCAGCTTTAAAAAAAGTTTCATAAGATATTCTCATTATTTCTTCTTGTTTTGAATTAATATTTACAAAAATTCTTTTAGTAGTTTGATTTTGTGTTTCAAAACCTTCAAGTTTATCAATTAGTTGACCGTATATAATTTGCTCTTCTTCTTCAAATTTTATGTACTTTCTGCTATATGTTACTATTCTAAGAAAATGTGGGTAATTTTTTGTATTGTTTTTGTTTGATAAATAATTTGCTAATCTTTCTCTATTTCCACTTGTTATTTTTTGTTGCTCTACTATTCCATTTTCTTTCCAAATATCTTCTAGTGTACTTTGCAGTATTTCAATTTTAGAATTATCTATTGTTTTTATCCATAAATGACATTCTGGCCAATGTAAATCATTATATTTCCAAACTTTAATGTATATAATGGGTGCTAATCTCTTCTTTAACTTTGTCAAAAATGCATTGCTAAGTTTTGTTACTAGTTTAATATCTTTTATCTTCTTATTGAAAGATAATTTAATTAATATTTCTGCCTCGTTTCCTTCAAAATTACAAAGTATTAGTCTGTTTGCAAAACCTAATCTTCCAAATGCTTTTGTTCTATCTTTACATCTTTTATGTTTCTTGCTGTATTTTCTTTTTCGATTTAACCTTTTGTCAAAATATTCCTCTGTGGATAATCTAATACACTTGTTTTCTATTTTATTTCCACAAAATTCTCTTGTTACCACTAATGCTTTCTTCTTATTATCATACCATTTTATTATTGAATTACTATTTTTATTTGGCTTTGTATATATATCCATATCCACTTATGCTAGATATGCTTTCAGAATTCCTATTCATCTTTATTCCTCTTTTCTTTGATTTTTTCTGCCATATATAGTCCGTTTAGACAACCTTGTATTTCTTCTTTATTTCCTATCAATATTAGTTCTCCTGTTGTCTGTATTACTGAAAATTTTCCTTCCTCTGCAAAATCTACTTTTATGTCTTTTATCTGCTTGTCTGTTAGTAGTTGTTGTATTTCTAACATTTCCTTTTCTTGTACTGGAATTGTGTCTACAAAGTAGGCAATGCTTTCATCAAATGCTTTTACCAATGGTTTTATTCGTTTTTCCCAGAAATTTCTTTCTCGTGGTGTCATTTCCACTTTATCATTAAACGCTATGAAATTATTTAGGTCATTTCTGTTCTTTCTCCCAAAAATTCTTAATTTTTCTATTCTGCTCTCATCACTATCATTAGCTACTCTTATGTTTGGCTTATTATTGTTTACTATATTTATTTTGGTACTTTGTGCAAGTTCTTTTTCTTTCTCCTTGATAAATTTCTCAATATTGTTTATTGTTTTTTCTTTCTCATTATTTTCTTTAATTTCTTCTATCATTTTATTTTCCTCCTAGTTTTATTTTCTTTTGGACTTCTTGTCCTATTTCTGCAAATACTTCTTGCATTTCTTGTTCTACCTCTTTAAAAGTTTTCTTTTTTGGTATTACTTTTACTGACGTTTTTTCTTTTGCAGTTGATCTTGTTTTTCTTCCTATGTATCTTTTGTCATTAACTACTTTCAGCTTTATTGTTATTTTTTCTTTTTCAAATGTTTCATAAGTATATACTTGTACTTCCTGCTCAACATTGTTTATATTCTCTACTTGTCTTTTTCGACTTTCAAAAGTTCTTTTATGTCTGCTACATTGTTCCTTTGCTGTCTTATGGTCTGCTATTTCTATACTTACTCTTTTTATTCCTTTTGACATTCCCAAAATCTGTTCACTTGGTTTGTATAGCTCAGGGTTTGTTTTATCGCTTTTATAATACTGAGCTTCTTTTTCAATAATTTCCTTTGTTACTGGTGTTATTACCTTTGCTGTTTTGGTTCCATCTTCCCAAAGTGCTTTTATTATTGTTTGATCTATGCTTATTGGTTCAGAAGATATTACCCAAAAATCATATTCTGGGATATTTTTCTTATGGTATATTAGAACTCTTATGAATTTGGCTTCTTTTGGGAGTCTTCTTTTTAGTTTCTC
Organism: uncultured Clostridia bacterium; assembly: GCA_934184665.1. Lineage (GTDB taxonomy): Bacteria > Bacillota > Clostridia > TANB77 > CAG-508 > CAG-269. The sequence goes on from CAKPSX010000012.1 coordinate 21,359, forward strand.
CCAAAAACGTTTGCAGATTAAAGCTCCATCTTTGTTGTCCATTTCTTCATTTGTTAAAAGTTTTATCAGCATTGCCTTATTTCCTTGACCCAGTAAATTTTCTTCCACTATATGATTAACACCTTTCATATATGAAACTACCTCTCCTCGTGCCTTTTTGTCCTTTGGGACTATTCGAATAGTATCTCCTGTTACTACATTAAGCATTTCAGTTTTGTTGTGTCTTTCATACATTTGTATATGACTGCTGTTGTTATACTTCTTTGTTTTCAAGTCTATTTTGTTTCCATATTTGATTATTTCTGTTATTTCTTCTGGTGCAGGTTCTTCAAAAGGAGTTTTGTAAATGGGCATTCATTTCACCTCTTTTCTTTTTTATTTTTTCCGATGCATCGTTTATGTTTTTATTGTAGCACGTCCCAAAACCATTGGCAATACTGAGTTTTAGCCATCTTGATGAACGATATTCCCATTTTATATAACGAGGGATTTTTGAAAAAACCTCCAATTTTTTAGACAAAATTCAAAAAAAGTTTAAAATCGCTGTATATTTTACATTTTGGACACATTTTGGTCACAAAGAATTTACAATTCATTTTTTCTTTTTCGACCGATTGGTCAGTTTTTCTTCAAACTTTTATAGCTTATGGGGGAAATGGACGTGTTTTTCTCCTTGCTCTAGCTGACGTCCATTTCTCTTATATGATATATGTTTGCTGATTATCTTCACAAAATGGCACAAAAAAGGCAACCCATATTTTTATTTATGGATTGCCACTTTATTTATTATATAATCTATTTTATTTTTTCTTAAAAGCTTGTTCTCTTGCTTTATCAAAAATCGCTTTACTTCTCAATGCTTGCTTTCTCTCCTTAGGTGTCATATTTTTTAACGCTTTCTTTTCTTCATAGTCATATTTATTAAAAACATTTGTTATTTCTCCAGTTTGCCAGAATGGTTTTTCTTTTTCTGCTGTTACTTTTGCGTATTCTATTTTTTCATCAACGATGTCAATCATCTCGTTTATTTCTTCTACTACTCTTTTTCTTACAAATTCTTTATCATAATATGTTATATACTCACCAACTTCTTCCATTGTTTCTATCAACTTACAAAGTCTATTTATTACTTTGAAAAGTCCTGAATATCTATAACAACTTTCTTTTTTATCTTCTGTTAGCATACCATCTTTGATTATTATTAGCATTATCAAAAACCACCTTTCTTGATTTATGTGTGTTCTTCACGACTGGTTGTATCTGTTTCAAAAATCTCGATTTCTTTTTTATCCGTATCAAGTCATAAAACAACAACTCCTTTTTACTTTTTGTTCCTACTAATATTTTTTCAATTTGTGATTATTTTCTTATTTGTTGTTAGTTAAATTAGGAGAGGAGATCCAATTTTATTAAAAACTCTATATTTTATTTTTAAGGTCTTTAGTTTTCTTATATAGGGTAGTATTCGCTTTTGATTTATTAAACTATTCTGGACTATTCTTAAGCTTATGAGGTTACTTTCTTCTTTTATTTAGGCAAAGAAAAAGTCCAGCATTTGTTTTTATGCTGAACTTAGTTATATTTTTATTTTATTTCATAAGTTTTTGTTGTATCAAATACCATTTCTCCTTCAAACAATGTTGTTTCTTTTATTGCTGTTCTCGTATTGTCCATTGTGATTTTTACTTTTCTTTTCTCACTTGGTTTTTTCTTATATTCTAGTACAGTTGCCTTATCTGTTATGGTGTCTGGCAAACTATCTCCTCCATCAAAATATTCAAAATATCCATTTTCAACTAAACACCCTTCAACATATATATGTATATCTATTCTAGATGATTCTGCTTTGATTTCTTGTGCTGTTGTATTATTTGCTATTAGTTGTTTTAGATTTACATTTAAAGTTGCTATAATATCTTCTGACTTATTTGTTTTATCGTTTGTATTTTGACTTGAGCTATTGTTTTTATTTGAACTAGTTGTATTACTTTGTTGTACTGAATTAGAATTATTATTTGTTGAGCTTGTATCTATCCATCCTTTTTGTTTTAGAAAACTTAATAAAGAGTCATTACCATAATCTCCTGTCTCATTAAAAGTATTATAAAATTCTACTAATTCTTCCATTTGTTCATCAGTTGGTTGAAAGTTGTATCCATAGTAACTATTAAAAAAGGAAATTCTTTGTTTTATATCTTCTATTGCTTCTGACTGATTTGCTGCTGAAGATGTATCTTGTGTATTTGGTATTTTTTCTGTAAATTCTTTGTATTTTTCTTCGCTCATAGCATAAATATAAAAATAATCTATCCTAGATGAGTTATTCTTTAGAACTTCATATACTACATTATTTTTAAAATATGCACTTGCAATATTTCCTTTTTCTCCCTCGTTGGCATATTCTTTGTATAAATTTAAAACACTAGATAATCCTTGTCCAGTCAATGACATTATTGTTGCTGAATAGACCTTTTTTAAAATAAATTCAAACATCAAATTTGTATCTGCTACATCCTTCTCACAAAATCCAGCACAAGCAAAAACAATATAATCACTATCTAATTCTGTAAAAATACTAATAGAATATCCTAACTTATAACACATATATTGTTTGAAATTGTTTTGAGGACTTTGTTTGTATAATGAAAAATCGCTTGGTTTAATTTTTTCATAGGTACTTACAGACTTATTTTCTCCCAATTGTTCATAAACATTCTCGATATTATTATTATAACTTTCACAAAATTCTGCTATTGTTTTATTAAAACGCATACCATAAAAATTATCGCTTTCTATTGTCATTAATTCCTCAAAATATAGTGATACTTCTGTATTCTTATCAACCTTTTCATTTGCAGAAGGATATTGTGTATCAACAACATATTCATTTGGTTTTTCCTCAGTTCGTTTTTTATCATAATCAGTTAGCTTTATATTTAATCCAATATTATTTAATGCTTCTTTTGCTTTATCTATGGTCATTCCTTTAACATTGGGTACTTCAACCTGTGCTGCTAATCTAGCTTCTTCAGCAGCTATCTTTCTTTTGTTATCTATATTTTGTTTTATACTAAAAGCACCAACAACCAGCATTGGAATTAGTATTAATAGCATAACTTCTATTGTACAAATCTTTATAAATAATTTATTTTTCAGCTTTTTAAATTCTTCGTCTGTTAGTTTCCCTTCGTCTTTTAATCTTTGCAATTCTTTCAACTTAGTTTGTCCTGTTATTTTTCCCAATATTTTGATTAACTTTTTCTCATTATTTTTTCTTTGTTCCATTTTTCTTTTTTCCCTTTATTTTTTACTCCCCCCTTTATTATATAAATTTTAAAATTATTTTACTTTCTGCTAGCTTCTTCCTTAGTTAAATTTATATTATTTGAATTCCAAGAAACACCACTAACATCAAGTCCATATTTCATACACTCTTCATACAATTCTTTTTGGTATAATGTTATATATACATTTACTGACCCATCACTTTTCTTAGTAACTTTACCAGTATAAACACTAGGTATGCTATTATAATACTGATAACTTGTGTAACTATCTTCTTCAAACCATTTCTTCAAAGCTAACACTATAAGAGTTTTATCATCAAAATATGAAGTAGAACTATTACTATTTGTAGTTGAACTAGTGTTATTTGACTTATTACCATTGCTTGAACTATTGGATTTATTATACATATCCCAGCTCATCCAATTTACATCATCATCTTCTTTTGTTTCTTTAATTGCTTTATCTAGATTGTCTTTATGAGTTCCACAATAATAGATTTTAGGATTCTCTGTAGATTCTGTAGTGTTTATCCAACAAAAATCTACTTTATCTTTAGCCTTTCGGTAAATAACATAAATATAATTGCCCTTTCCATCTTCCTCATATTTTTCTATTCTTTCAATTTTGTTAGCTGTATTAATTGGTTCATAATACGCAAAACATCGTTCTACCATTTTTCTTAGTTCTTCATCTGATAAAGTAGAAACATTTTTATTACTTGTAACTTCTTTGTCTAACGAATTAGAAATACTATCATCTTTTGAAACCTCTTTGTTTTCATTATTGATATTATTATTTTTTCGATTTAAACTTATGAAAATTATTAAAACTGCTATACTTATTAAAATTATTGTTATGACTATTATTTTTGTTGCTTTCCCATTTTTCTTATTATCTGTATTTTCCATTTTCTCACCTCCCCCCCTTGAAAAATATTTTGCCTTATCTTCTTACTGGTCTTAACAAACTTCTGTCTATGTTCTTACTGCCCAAAAGGTATCCGTCTACACTTAGTGTTTAAACACCCACTTCTTCCAGTCTTGATATTTTCAAATATCATACGACCACAATGCCAACACCTTATTGGTTGTTCCTGTCTTTCTTTTTCAACATTATTTGTCATTTTTCTTCACACTCCTATCATATCATATTCACTTTAATTATTCAAGTGTTATTGTTATATTTTAAAGTTTCATTTTCTTATAATAAATTACTATTGTTGGTAGAATACTAGGAGAGAGGTGTAAACTATGGAAGATATTACAAAAACTAGTTTTCTTGAAACTATTGGCAAAAATGTCAAACGTATTCGATTATTGCGTGGTCTTAGTCAAGAAACATTAGCAAACGATTTAGATAAATCTATTAACTTTGTTAGCTTAATCGAACGTGGTGAATCTGGTTTGTCTATTCAAACACTTGTTGACCTATGTAGGATATTAGAAGTGGACGCAAATACTATCTTTGAGGGGGTTATTGCTCCATCTCCTGAAATGGCAGACAACTATATCACAAAGTCACTTAATCTTTTCAATGAGAAAGACAAAACTATGGTTACAGATTTAATCGATTATATTATCAGTTCAAAAAACTAATATAGAAACAAAAAAGAGATATCTGCTGTTAGATATCCCTTTATTATTTGTATTCTATTTCTTTATTTAGTTTCATTGCCATTGAGAAACCTGCACAAAACATCTCAAAATCTACTGTATCATACATTGCATTCTGTAAGCAAGTTAAGTTGTCTATTTCTTCTCTGTATTTGTCGCCTATTGATTTCAATAGTTTATCTACTGCTATGACAACTTTGTCTTGTGTTTTCATATATTTTGCACTTGGTTTAAGATTTTCTACTGCTATGTTGTATAATTCTTTCAATATTTCTTTTTCTTCCATTATTGTAATTCACTCCTTGTATTTTACCTATAACTATTATACTATAAAACATTTGTTTTGTATATGATTATTGGCAAAATTCATAAAATATTTTTACTGAAAGTCTTGTTAGGGTTATCCCAAGTAGCCTTGCTATTCTCGCTCTTCGTTTCGCGAGAATTATTTTGCTGACGCAAAATATCGCAAGATAGTTTTTGTTTTGTCAGTTAGCGTCGCTTATGGGCTTAATCGCCCAACGCTCCTTTAGGTGGTGGATGATGATTAGCTTGGGTATATTGGAAAAATATCCACATATATATAATACAAAAAACTATTTTTTATTTATTTATTTATTATCTTTTAAAAACTATATTAAGTATTAAAAATTTATACCCAAACCACCCAAACCTTTACTGTATTGTCTATTTTTAGCTTATTTCTATTATGACTCTCTTTTCCTTTAAAAGCTCTCCATCACTATTGTATTGGTTTATTTTTTATGTTTTACCAAGCTAAGTTGGGGTTGTTACTTTAATGTAAGAGAGGTTATTCACTAATGATTGATTCTGTGTTGCTTTTATGTAGCTTGTTTGTTGCTTTCTGTGTTGCTTTCGTGTTACTTACGGAGCAAATTTCACTTTACCTTTTCAGTTCTTATGTTATCTTGTTATTTTATGCAAAATGCTCCATAGCAGTTGCTGGAGCATTTATCAATTTTTATTGATTTTTTCATTTTATGGTATTATATCATGTATTTTTTATAAAAGATAGTATTTTTTTAATTTTTATATAATCAAAAATTATTGCGCAAAAGAAGGTCATATGACCTTCTTTAAACTTCTTCAAATTGACTATTATATAATTTTTCATATGCTCCGCCTTTTGCAAGTAGTTCCTCATGTGTTCCTTGTTCAACAATATCTCCATGATCCATAACTAAAATTAAATCTGCATTTTTTATTGTTGACAATCTATGTGCAATTATAAAGCTTGTTCTTCCTTCCATTAAATTATCCATTGCTTGTTGAATTTCAATTTCTGTTCTTGTATCTATTGAACTTGTTGCTTCATCAAGTATTAATATTTTAGGATCTGCTAATATTACTCTTGCTATTGTAAGTAATTGTTTCTGACCTGCTGATATATTGCTTGATTCTTCATTTATTTTTGAATTATATCCATTTGGTAATGTTTTTATAAAATGGTGAACTCTAGCTGCTTTTGCTGCTCTTATTACTTCATCATCTGTTGCATCTTCTTTACCATATTTAATATTATCTTTTACAGTTCCACCAAATAGCCATGTATCTTGTAAAACCATTCCAAATATTTGACGAAGTTTTCCTCTTTCAAAATCTCTTATATCTATTCCATCAAGTAATATTCTTCCATCAGTAACATCGTAAAATCTCATAAGTAGTTTAACCATAGTTGTTTTGCCCGCTCCTGTTGGTCCAACAATTGCGATTTTTTGCCCTGAATGTACTTTTGCATTAAAATCTTTTATTATTATATCATTTGGATTATATCCAAATTTTACATGTTCAAATGTTACATTTCCATCTAGTTTTGATATATCAATATCTTTTATTGCAGTTTCTTTTTCTTCATCTTCTTCAAGAAAGTCAAATATTCTTTCTGTTGCTGCAACCATTGCTTGTAACATTCCTGATACTTCTGCAATCTGATTTATTGGTTGTGTAAATTGTTTATTATATTGTATGAAACTTTGTATATTACCAACTGTAATTTTACCATTTATTGCTAGATATCCACCTGCTATTGCTACACCAACATACCCAATATTCGAAATAAAATTCATTACTGGATACATTAGTCCTGATAAGAATTGTGATCTCCAAGCTGATTTATATAATTCTTTGTTTTCCTTTGCAAAATCTACTTTTGCTTTGTTTTCGCCATTAAATGCTTTTACAACAGTCAAACCTGAATATATTTCTTCAACTTGGCCATTTACATGTCCTAAGTAGTCTTGTTGTCTTTTAAAGTATTTTTGTGATTTCCCTACTATTATTTTTACTAACACAGCTCCTATAGGCATTACTATTACAGATATAAGTGTCATTTGCCAACTTATTGATAACATCATTATTAATATTCCTATTAAAGTACATATAGCTGTTATTATTTGTGTAATGCTTTGGTTTAAGTTCATTCCTAGTGTATCTATATCATTTGTTATTATAGATAATACTTCTCCATTTGTTTTTTTATCAAAATAATTCATTGGTAATTTATTTATTTTCTTTGACAAATCTTGTCTTAATGTATATGCTAACTTTTGAGAAATATTTGTCATTGCAAAACCTTGAATAAAAGAGAATATAGCACTTACCACATATAATGTTAATAGTGTTAGTAAAATTGTGCCAATTTTATTAAAGTCTATTCCTCCTGTCCCATAAATCTTATTTACAAGTCCATTAAATATCTCTGTTGTAGCATTTCCTAAAATCTTTGGTCCAACAATTGTAAATATTGTGCTTCCTATTGCAAATATTAATACAATTAATAGTCCAATTTTATATTTTGACAAATAATTTTTTATTAATTTTTTTGTTGTTCCTTTAAAGTCTTTCGCTTTTTGTGTTGTCATTCCACTTCCTCCCATTGGTCCTGGCATGCTTATTCCCTCCTTTCATCTTTATTTTGCATTAATTCCTGTTCTGATAACTGTGATAATGCTATCTCTCTATACACTTCATTATTTTTCATCAGTTCTTCATGTGTTCCCTGTCCAACTATTTTTCCATCATCTAATACAATAATTTTATCTGCATTTAAAATTGTGCTTATTCTTTGTGCAACTATTATTGATGTTTTATTTTTAGTATTTTTTGCTAATGCTTCTCTTAATGTTGCATCTGTTTTAAAGTCAAGTGCTGAGAAACTATCATCAAAAACAAATATTTCTGGATCTTTTGCTATTGCTCTTGCTATTGCAAGTCTTTGTTTTTGCCCCCCTGAAACATTGTTTCCGCCTTGAGCTATTTCTGATTCGTATTTTTCTGGCTTTTCATCTATGAATTCTACTGCTTGTGCTATTTTTGCCGCTTGTTGCATTTTCTCATCTGAAATATTTTCATTAGCATATTTTATATTTGATTCTATTGTACCTGAGAATAATACTCCTTTTTGTGGTACAAAACCAATTATGTTTCTTAAATCCTTTTGTGATAAATCTTTAACATTTACTCCATCAACTAAAAGCTCTCCTCCAGTTACATCATAAAATCTAGGAATTAGATTTACTACTGTTGATTTTCCACTTCCTGTGCTCCCTATAATAGCTGTTGTTTTTCCAGGTTCAGCAGTAAAGTTGATATCTTCAAGTATTTCACTATCAGCATCTGGATATCTAAATGATACATTTTTGAATTCCACTAATCCTTTTTTAGTTGGATCTGGTTTTTGAGTATTTTCTTTATCTTTTATGCTTGGTTCTGTTTCTATAACTTCCATTATACGATTAGCTGATACAGATGCTCTTGGTAACATTATAGAAATCATTGAAATCATTAAGAAGCTCATTACAATTTGCATTGCATATTGTATAAATGCTAACATATCGCCAACTTGCATTACTCCATTGTCAATATTATGACCTCCTACCCATATTATTAATATTGAAACTCCATTCATTATTAACATTAACATTGGCATCATTATTGACATTGCTCTATTTACAAATATATTTGCTTTCATTAAATCTGAATTAGCATTTTCAAATCTTTTTTCTTCTCTTTTTTCTGTGTTAAATGCTCTTATTACAGGTAAACCTGTTAAAATTTCTCTTGATACATTATTTAATTTATCAACTAAATCTTGTAATTTCTTGAATTTTGGCATTGTTATAGCAAATAGTCCACCTACAACAACCAATATTGTTATAACTGCTAATCCAATTATCCATGCCATTGAACTATTACTTTGGCTTAAAACTTTTAAGATTCCACCAATACCTATAATTGGTGCATATACTACTGTTCTAAACAACATAGCCATTAATTGTTGAATTTGCTGAACATCATTTGTACTTCTAGTTATTAATGATGCAGTTGAAAATTCTCTTAATTCTTTAGTTGTGAAAGTTAAAACTTTATTAAATACTTTTTCTCTCAATGTTCTTGCAAGTCTTGCCCCAACTCTTGCTGATAGCATCATTATAATTATTCCTGATGTCATGCTAATAAATGCTAAAGCTAACATTTTTAAACCTGTAATTGAAATATATCTTATTTGTATATCATCTGTGTTTGCACCTGCATCTTTATACAATTGTTTTGTATAAACAATTCCTGCTTGTTCTTTTATTGAGTCTTGCATTTCATCAATTTGTTTTGTTGCCTCATTTAATAATTGACTAACTTGCTCTTGTGGTAACATTTGTAATATTTGCATTAATGTCATATTTTCAAATATAGTTTTTTGCTCTTCTGGTATGTTTGACATTAATTGTTCTTTTATTTTTGCAGATGTTTCCTCATTTTGGAACATTTGAGATGTTATTATTGGCTTTGTCATTATATTTGATAATTCTTCTTTTTGATCTTTAGTTATATTTTTTATAACATATTTGGGATAAATACTATCTGTATTCTTAAAATACTTATCTAATAACCTTTCTTGTTGCTTTGACAACTCCTCTGTTCCAGTTATTGTATAATTTTCTAGTATTTTATCATCTTCATCAGTAAAAAATAAAATTTGTTCCATGTCTTCACTGTTAATAATATCTGGAGCTACATATTCTATTCCACCAGATTGTATTCCATCATTAACTATTCTTGATGTATAATTAGGTAATTCCAGGTCAACTGCTGCCTGTACACACAACAATAAAACAATTACTATTACTGAAACCCATGATTGTTTTAAATTTTTTAATACTTTTAACATTTTTTATAACTCTCCTCCTTTTATTTACATTATTTATTAATATTTCCTTATTATACCAAAAAGCACCATGTTATTTTATTAAACATAGCGCCTTTTGTCAATATTATTAATATGAATTCTTTGTGAATTTCAGTTATAAATACTAATCTCCTAAACATATTCCAATACTTCTTGCTGTTTTCACTAAATCATCATTCATTGTTACTTTTCTTAAATTGCTTTCTGCTGTATTTCCTGATACAGCGCCAACTTTAGTATTATTTCCTACTACATCTTCTAATGAAACATAATCAAGTTTCCCATTTTTTATAACAGCAAGCACTCCAAACTTGCCTTCTAAAGCTAAGTCCATTGCTTTTGCTCCATATTTTGTTGATAATACTCTATCAAAAGCTGTTGGTGAACCACCTCTTTGCATATATCCTAATGTTGTATTTCTTGCTTCTAAGCCTGTTAGTTCTTCTAGTTGTCTTGCAACTATTTGCCCGATTCCTCCAAGCTTTGTATTATCAACACCTACTCCATTTTGTCTTTGTCCTAAAATTGTTTCTGTTCCACCTTTTGGCATTGCTCCTTCTGCAACTACAACTATACTAAAGTTTTTACCTTTTGCTCTTCTTTCATTTATTTTATCTACAGCTTTGTTGATATCATAAGGTATTTCAGGAATCAACGCAACATCTGCACCTCCTGCTATTGCTGATTCTAATGCAATCCAACCAGCATATCTTCCCATTACTTCTAATACCATTATTCTATGATGTGTTTCACCTGTTGTATGAAGTCTATCAAGTGCCTCTGCTGCAACTGAAACTGCAGTATTATAACCAAATGTAATTTCAGTACATGCTACATCATTATCAATTGTTTTAGGTACGCCTATTATGTTTATACCTTTTAAAGATAAATCTCTTGCAGATTTTTGTGTTCCATCTCCTCCTAATGTGAAGATACAATCAAATCCATCTTTTTTAACATTTTCAACACATATGTCTGATAAATCTTTATATACTACTTGACCATTTTCTTCTATTTTATAATTGAAAACATTTGCATTTGTTGATGAGCCTATTATTGAACCACCTTTAGGTAATATTCCTGATGCTGATGCATCATTTGATGTACATAATTTTGTATAATTATTTTTTAGTAATCCATTATATCCATCTATAAATCCATAACATTCTATTCCTTTATTTTCAGCACTTTTAACTATTGCTCTAATTACAGCATTAAATCCTGATACATCTCCACCATTGGCTAGTATCGCTACTTTTTTTATCATGTGAATTCCTCCCTATATTTATAATACCATTTTTATATTATTCTATTCTGCCTCTTCCTCATTTTCTTCTTTTTCAGGAAGTTCCTCGCCTAGGCTTTGTTCAAATGCTTTTGCGAAATTATCTCTAACTTTTTGTTCTACTTCATCAAGCATTTCTTTATGTTCGATTAAATATCTTTTTGCGTTTTCACGTCCTTGTCCTATTCTTTCTCCATTATAGCTAAACCATGATCCACTCTTATTTACAATGTCTAGATTAACAGCCATATCTAATATATTGCCTTCTTTTGATATACCTTTTCCATATAATACATCAAATTCTGCCTCTCTAAATGGTGGTGCTACTTTATTTTTTATTACTTTTACTCTAACTCTATTTCCTATAACTTCTCCATCTTGTTTCATATTTTCTATTTTTCTTATATCCATTCTTACAGACGCATAGAATTTCAAAGCTCTACCACCTGTTGTTGTTTCAGGGTTTCCAAACATTACTCCTATTTTTTCTCTTAATTGGTTTATAAATATTAATACTGTTTTTGATTTATTTATTGCTCCTGCTAATTTACGTAAAGCTTGAGACATTAACCTTGCTTGTAATCCCATATGAGAATCTCCCATATCACCATCTATTTCTGCTTTTGGAACAAGTGCTGCTACAGAGTCAACTACAATAACATCTAATGCTCCACTTCTTACTAATGCTTCTGTTATTTCTAGTGCTTGTTCTCCTGTATCAGGTTGAGATACTATAAGATTATCTATGTCCACACCTAATTTTTTTGCATATACTGGGTCAAGTGCATGTTCTGCATCTATGAAAGCTGCTTCGCCTCCCATTTTTTGAGCCTCAGCTATTATATGTAATGCAAGTGTTGTTTTTCCTGATGATTCAGGTCCAAACACTTCTATTATTCTACCTCTTGGTACTCCACCAATTCCTAGTGCTATATCTAAACTTAAAGCTCCTGTTGGTATAGCTTCTACTTCCATTGCTTTAAATTCTCCTAATTTCATTACTGAACCTTTTCCAAATTGTTTTTCTATTTGCCCCATTGCGACTTCAAGGGCTTTTCTTTTTTCTAAGTTTTCTTCCATTATCTTTTCATTCCTTTCTCAATGTACTAGTTGCGAAATAATTACAATTTTGAACGACGTTAATTTTCATTTAAAACGCGGTTACGTACAACTCATACGCTCCCTTGCTTTTTAAATAAAAGTTTCCTTGTCAAAATTTAATTCCTTCACAACCATTCTTAAAATTGTAATTATTTTTCAACTTTATGAACTTTTGTTTGATATTTGTATCATATACTTTTTATTTTCCTTTGTCAAGATATTTTTTCAATTTTTTTAATTTTTGTACCAATTATTTATATCCATAAATATATTATACCAGTTTGCTGTTATATTTCCTTTTAGGTTCCAATTACTTACTATTGCATAATAACTACTATATAAACCTATATATGGCACGTCATCATTATATATTTGCCTTATTTTAGCATATTTTTCTTTTAATAAATCTTCTTTAGTTATATTTTTTATTTCATTCATTAGTGTTGATATTTCATCATTATTATAATTAGCTAAATTATCTGTACCAAAAAATGTTTCTAAACTTGGGCTTGCTGATTGTGTTATTCCTGTTATAATCATATCATAATTTTTGTTTTGTAAATAATATTGATATTGTGAATCACTTGCTTTTACTATTGAAACTTTCATTCCTACTTCTTCTAAGTTTGATTTTATCATTTCTGCAATATTTAGCCTTGTACTATTGCTTGCTTGTACAACTAATTTAAGGTTGATTACTTTCGTATTATAGTTCTCTGTTTTTTTCCATTTATTCTTTTTATAGTTCCATCCATTTTCTTCTAGAGCTTGTCTTGCTCTATCTGGATTACAAATATTACCTTGATCTTCTCCTCTTAAATAACTGCCATAATCTAAAGGATAATTGGTTACTTTATATTTTCCATTAAATTGTGTTCCAACAATATTTTCCTTATTTATAGTGTATGCTATTGCTTTTCTAACTTCTTTATATGATAAAATATTGCTTTGTGTGTTCATAGCTAAAAAGTCAAAATCTCTGCCTGCTACTTCTTTTTTGTTATAGCCAATATTACCTATATAATCTTCTACTTTAATATTATTTGTAGTTATTAAATCAACTTTGCCTAGTTTAAATGCATTATATAGTTCTCCCATATTTGCATATTTACCTATATTTATAGTTTCTAATGTTGTTTCTTCTCTATTATAATTTTCATTTTTTGATAGGATTATTTCTTCTCCATTATTTTGGGTAATCTTATATTTTCCTGTTCCTATTGGCATAGAATTTTTATCTGTTGTTGCAAAATCTACTCCATCATAATATGTTTTACTCATTATTGGAAATATTAAGTTATACTCAAAAAAAGGTATTTCATGATCAAGTGTTATTTGTACAGTGCTTGAATCAATCTTATCTGCTTTTACTATATATTGCACATTATATGCATATATTGATGGATTCTTTTTTAAAACATCAATTGTATATATAACATCATCTGCACTAAATTGCTGACCATCTGACCATTTTATATTTTCTTCTAACTTTAATAAATATGTTTCACTACTAGTTTTGGCCCATTCTTTGACCAAATTGTTTTTTATCTTATATTCGCTATCAATTTCTAATAATGGCTCATATATTAATCTTGATACTTCTTGCACATATTTATTATTACTTAATATTGGATTTATTGTGTCATATTCTGCTATGCCTAATGTAAGCTCCTTAACAGGCTCTTCTTGTATTTCTACATCTGCTGTTGTAGCATCTTCTTTTTTTTGATTTTCTTGTTGATTTACTTTATATACAGCAAATCCCATTATTGCTATTACAAATATGAAAAATATATATTTTACGAAATTACTTTTCAAAGTATTCCCTCCTTTTGTATTTTGGGATTATAGTTTTCTTTGATGTTTTTTCTAAGTTGATAATGATATTAGATAATAATCGTTTGCATTTTATCACATATAATTTCAAATTGCAACATGTTTTATGTAAATTGCCAAAAAGTATTTTTCAATTATTATACTATGTAAAATCACTACTATTTATCTTTTATTTATACAAACAACAAAATGTCCTTATTATCAAACATTTCGTTTAATAATAAGGACATTATTAATACCTATTTTCTTGACTCCACAATTAATTTTATTCCTGTTCTGTCTTCACCTTCAACCTCAACTTCAGCAAATGCTGGTATACATACTAAATCCACTCCTGCTGGTGCTACGAATCCTCTTGCAATTGCTACAGCTTTTACTGCCTGATTTAGAGCTCCTGCTCCAATTGCTTGCATTTCTGCTTTGTTTGATTCTTTTACTAATCCAGCAATTGCTCCTGCTACAGAGTTTGGATTAGATTTAGATGAAATTTTCAAAATTTCCATATCTTTTGCCTCCTATTAATTTTTTATTTTTTGTTGCAACCTTTACATTTTGTATTTTACAATATATGGTAGCGTTTGTCTAGTACTTTTTGGAAATTTTTTGAATTTTCATCGCAGGCTTCGACAGAATTATTTATATTTAAAAATATAAATTTCTTATATATAAATTCTCTCTATTCTAGTAACTTTGTTAGTATTATCATCAACTTCAAATACCACTGCATTAAATATACATTCTCCCTCAGCAAGTTTGTATTTTTCTGGAAGTGTTGTTTCAAATCTTTTTATTGATGCTTGAATATCCATTCCTATTACAGAATTTTTTGGTCCTGTCATACCCAAATCTGTTATATATCCTGTTCCATTTGGTAATATCTGTTCATCTCCTGTTTGCACATGTGTATGTGTTCCAAATAATATTGTTATTTTGCCATCTAAATATCTTGCCATTGCAATCTTTTCTGCAGTAGCTTCAGCATGAAAATCGATTATTATTATATCTACTTTTTCTTGCAATTCTTCAACCATCTCAGATGCCATTATAAATGGATTTTCTGTAAGAATGTTTATATCTACTCTTCCCATGAAATTCATAACTGCAATTTTCTTTCCATTATGCTCATATATTCCAAGTCCTTTTCCTGGAACACCTTTTGGATAGTTTGCAGGTCTTAATAATTGAGGATTATCAATAAATTTAAAAATTTCTTTTTTTCCCCATGTGTGGTTTCCCATTGTAATAGCATCTGTTCCTGCTTCAATTATGTTATTAAAATTCTTTTCTGTAATTCCCATTCCTCCAGCAGAATTTTCTCCATTTGTTATTACAAAATCTATATCTTTTTCTTTTTTTATTTTAGGTAATATTTCTTCTAGTTTTTTTACCCCTGACTCTCCTACTATATCTCCAACAGCTAATATCTTCATTTTATTCCTTCTTTCTTTTTAAGTTTTCTTCTACATTTTACCATTTTCAATCATGATAAGTCAAGGTTGTTTTATACATAGTAAGTTATACCTATACTCTTGTTATTCCGCCAATTACTTTTTTCTCACGGTTTTCATTTACAAAAGTTTGAGCTCCACCTGATAAAACAAGAACATCTCCTTTTTCTAATATTCCTTTTGCTGTTAGTTCTTCTATTCCTTTTTGCAGTGTATCTTCTGGTTCATTTTCTCCTGTAATCAAAACAGGCATTACATTCCATACAATTGATAATTGGTTAAATGTTTTTTCATTGTCTGTTACTGCTATTATTGGGCAACCTGCTCCTATTCCTGCTAATTTTTTTACTGAATTTCCTGTATGTGTATATGTTGCGATAGCATTTGCATCTATATGCTCTGCTGTTGCACATGTTGTATATGCAATATTTTTTTCCATATCAGCAGATTTTTCTGCATTAGAACCTTTTTGTATAAATCTTTTCCAATAACCTATTGAATTTTCTATGGCATTTGATATTTTAACCATTGTTCCAACACATTCTACAGGATATTTTCCAACTGCACATTCTCCTGATAGCATTATACAACTTGATAAATCATATATTGCATTTGCAACGTCACTAACTTCTGCTCTTGTTGGACGTGGGTTTGTTATCATTGATTCAAGCATTTGTGTAGCTGTTATTACTGGTTTTCCAACTGCATTACATCTTTTAATAAAATGTTTTTGAACAACAGGAACTTGTTCCATTGGAATTTCTACACCCATGTCTCCACGAGCTACCATTATACCATCTGATAATGCAAGTATTTCTTCGAAATTATTTATTCCTTCTTGACTTTCTATTTTTGAAATTATTTGTACTCTTTCTCCACCATGTGAATTTAACAAGTCTCTGATTTCTTGTACATCTGATGCTCTTCTTACAAATGATGCTGCTATAAAATCAAAACCTGCTTCTATACCTTTTGTTATATCATCTATATCTTTTTGTGATAAAGCTGGTAATTTTAATTTTAATCCTGGTACATTAACTGTTTTCCTACTTCCTAATTTGCCTGTATTTAATGCACAGCACACTATATCTTTATCTTGTATTTCTATTACTTCAAACTCTATGCAACCATCATCAACCAATATTCTAGCTCCAGGAACAACGTCTTTATATAAATCTTTATATCCTATTGATACTTTTGTATTGTCACCAATAATTTCATCAAATACAAATCTAAATTCTTGACCTTCTTTGATTAAAACTTTTTCATCTCCTGATTCTAATACTCCTGTTCTTATTTCTGGGCCTTTAGTATCAAGCATTAATCCAACCGGTTTGTTTAAATTTTTTCTAACTCTTTTTATTGTTTCTATTTTTTCCTTGTTCTCTTCATATCCACCATGTGAAAAGTTTATTCTAGCAACATTTAATCCTGCTTCTACTAATTTTGAAAACATTTCTTCACTTTCACTTGCCGGTCCTATTGTACCTACTATATTTGTTCTTCTAAAATTTTTCATAATTAATATATCCTCCTTGTTTTCATTTTAACTTTTTTCGTCCTAAATTATACTATTCGAAACACAAAAAACGCCTTTTGGCGTTCGTTTGCTCGAATTATTTTTCTTCTTTTTTAGCAACTACTTCTTTTCCATTGTAATATCCACAATTTGAACATACTCTATGTTGCATAATTGGTTCATGACAATGTGGGCAAGTAGCGAAATTTGGTTTTTCAAGTTTCCATGTTGATCTTTTTAAATGTGTTCTAGCTTTTGACCATCTTCTTTTTGGTTGTGCCATCTAAATCCCTCCTCGTATCAGATATATGTATGTATATCTATCATTCATATTTTTCACTTTCATAGTCACTATAAAATTATACAAGTATTTCTTTAATTTGTCAATACGTTTTTCTCCATTTTTCAGTCATTTTTAGATTTTTATTTCGTTTTGTTCGTTTGAAATTTATTTTTTATATTATTCATCTGCTTTTTTCTTTGCAAATGCAAAAAATTTACTGATAAAAAAGTTTAATATTATAACAACAACAGTTAGAAAACACTTGCTTATCATTTCTGGTATTGCTGTTTGGAAAAGTAAAACTCCTCCAAAAAATTCAATAATCATTGTAAAAGCCCTACCTGACATAAATTTAAAAAATTCTGTTGTTTTTTCTTTAAGTGTTTTTGCTTCTGAATGAAATACCCAGTCCTTATTTGTTACATATGCAAATAATACGCATAATATTATTGCTATAAAGTTTGATAAATTCTTATCCCAGTTAAATATCTCATATAATATGTAAAAAGATACTAAATTAACAGCAGTTGTTAATAATCCAAAAATAATATAAAGTATTACTTCTTTTGTTAACATTTTATTTATAATTTTTTTTATTTTTTCCATTACTAATCTCATTCCTTTTCTAGAGTATAAATCTGTAATTAATTTTCATATACGAACAAAGAGCGACTACATCGCCGCTTTGCTCTTAAATTTTCTTATATAAAAATAATGCTATTGCTAATCCTATTATGCTTGCTATATTAATATTTAGCATTAATCCAAATGTTATGCTTATTACATTTAGTTCTAAAACTAAAGGGTCTTTTAGTCCGAACTTTTGCCCATATGATAACCAATTAAGCCAATCTACTTGTGCTGCCATTTCTCCGATTAATCCTCCTATTACAAGCCCTGAGCATATAAATATCAATAATATCCAAATGCTTTTGTCTTTTGTAGCCATTTTATTTCATCCCTTTCTACGTTTAAAAATAATATTGTTACTCAATACCTAAACTATCAAGTTTCTTTTCTATATCTTCTGTTTTGCCTCCATATGTCATGTAAAATGTACTTTCACCAGTTTCTGTGTTTGCCTTTAAATATACATCTTCTAGCAAGTAACCATTTATTAGTTCTTTTCCATTTGCTTTCATTAAATTATACATGTTATCTTTTTCAACGACTATTATGTCACGGCTTGGTATTACAAGCAATGGATATGAATTTGGAACTTTAGATGTCTTGCAACCTAATTCTGTATATTTTAAATCTGTTACTTTTTCACCCTTTAAGTTAAAAAATCCCCATAAATTGTCTTTTTCTACTGGTATAAGTTTGTCTAATAAGATATATTTATTTTCAATTCCATTTTGTTCAAAATCATTTAAATCTACACCTATTGTGTCATATTCTGGTTCAAGTATAATTTTTCCGTTTGTATCCATTACACCATATAAATCATTCTGTTTTATTAAATATAAACCATTTTGATTGTCCATTATTTCGATTTCTTCATAAACAATCTTAGCTTTTGTTGCTCCATCTTTTGTTAATATTCCATATTTATCATTATTTTCTACTAAGAAGTCTTTTGTATTTGGTAAATATGAAATCTTTTTATATTTACTTTCTAATATTGAACTTCCAGTAGTTGCATTTACAACTCCAAATTCATCTTCATTTTCTGTTGTTGTAATTATCATATTCTCAAATATAGCTTTTTTGTCATTAAATTCTTCTGAATATTTTTCTATATTTAATTTTGCAGTATAATAATTTACCAAATAATCCATTGTAAATATATCAATCTGCTTTTTGTCTGAATCGTATAAAAATTCAACATTAAATGCTTTTTTTACACCATCTATTGTAGTATATAGTTGTCCATTTTGTTCAAATACTTTTTCATCTATTGTTACATATTCATAATCAGAATCTCCTCTTGTTTTTACTATTTTATCTGAATTTAATGTAAACATCGCTGTTTCAAATTCGTTTTTTACATAACATTTAGATGAATCTTCTGATTTATTTTTGTAATCTCCACTATAATCTTCATAATTTAAATATTTTGCTATTGCTCTTACTGGAATATATAATTTACTTCCTGTTTCTGTTTCTTTTATATATAATATTTTTTCTATTTCACTTTTGTTTGTTCCATCAATGTGAATCTTCATAACTGTACTATTTAAATATATTATAAGATATATTATTGCAATTGTTAATACTGTTAATACTCCTATTATAACACCTATAATTATAGGCAATTTCGATTTTTTTCTTGATTTTTGATAATAATCTTCATCATATAATTCCATGGATTTTCCTCCTATTTTATATAACCATATTTTCTATAAAACTCTTCTTTAAAAGTCCCTAAATTATCATTTTCAATTTCTATTCTAACTCTTTCCATTAAATTAGTCAAGAATCTTAAATTGTGAATTGATAATAATCTTACTCCTAATATTTCATTTGCTTTTACTAAATGCCTTATATATGCTCTTGTATAATTTCTGCAAGTATAGCAGTCACATTCCGGGTCTAGTGGTCCCCAATCTCTCTCATATGTTGCATTTCTAACTACAACTTTGCCATTCCAAGTCATTGCTGTTCCATTTCTTGCAATTCTTGTTGGTAAAACACAGTCACACATATCTATGCCAGCAATTGCTGCTTCTATAAGATAATCTGGAGTTCCAACTCCCATTAAATATCTTGGTTTATCTTTTGGCATTTTGGGTGCTGTATAGTAAAGTATATCTAAAAATTCTTCTTTTGGCTCTCCTACACTTATTCCTCCTATTGCATATCCTGGCAAGTCTAACTTCACTAAATCTTTAAGACTTTTATCTCTTAAATCTTTATAAAAACCTCCTTGAATAATTCCAAATAGTGCCTGTTTATCTACTGTTGTATGTGCATCTTTACATCTTTTAGCCCATCTTGTAGTTCTTTCCATAGAATTTTTGGTATATTCATATGTTGATGGATATGGACAACATTCGTCAAATGCCATTATTATATCTGCTCCTAAGTCTTCTTCTGTTTTCATTACTGATTCTGGAGTAAATATGTGTTTACTACCATCTAAATGTGATTTAAATTCAACTCCATTTTCAGTAATTTTTCTTAAATCTCCCAAACTGAATACCTGAAAACCTCCACTGTCTGTTAATATTGGCTTGTCCCAATTCATAAATTTATGAAGTCCCCCTGCTTCTTTTACTATGTCTTGCCCTGGTCTCAAATATAAATGATATGTATTTGATAATATTATTTGTGCTTTGACTTCTTCTTTTAATTCTTCTGGTGTCATTGATTTTACTGTTGCTTGTGTACCTACTGGCATAAATATAGGTGTTTGTATGTCTCCATGTGGTGTATGTATAACTCCTCTTCTTGCTCCTGTTTGCTTGCATTCGTGTAATAGTTCATATGTTACTGGTTGTTTCATATTAATTTCATTCCTTTCTTATTGCACAAATCTGGGTGGGAAATAATTACACCACCTTATTTTATAAACATTGCATCTCCAAAACTGAAAAATTTATATTTTTCTTTTACTGCTTCATTATATGCTTTCATTATGTAGTCTTTACCTGCTAAAGCCGATACTAGCATTAATAATGTTGATTCAGGTAAATGGAAATTGGTTATTAATCCATCAATACATTTGAATTTATAACCTGGGTAAATAAATATTTTTGTATCATCTTCAGTCGCTTTTACTAATCCACTTTCTTCATCAGCTATTGTTTCTAGAACTCTGCAAGACGTTGTGCCTACAGCGATTACCTTTCCGCCTTGTTTTTTTGTTTCATTTATTTTATCCACATCTTCTTGTTTTATGTAAAAGTGCTCTGAATGCATATCATGCATTTCTATATTTTCTTCTTTTACTGGTCTAAATGTTCCTATTCCAACATGTAATGTTACATTTGCTATTTTTATTCCCTTTTCTTCTATTTTTTCTAACAGCTCATCTGTGAAATGTAACCCTGCTGTTGGGGCAGCTGCTGATCCTTCATATTTTGCGTATACTGTTTGATATCTATCATTTTCTTTTAGAGATTCATGAATATATGGTGGAAGTGGCATTAGACCTATTTCATCTAATATCTCATTAAATATTCCATCATATTTAAATCTTATTTTTCTTGTTCCACCAGGCATTGTGTCTAATATTTCTGCTTCTAATAGCCCTTGTCCAAATACCACTTTTGTTCCAACATGTAATTTATTTCCAGGTCTTACGATACTTTCCCAAATATCTCCTTCTATTCTATTTAATAACAAGAATTCTACATTTGCTCCTGTTTCTTTCTTTCCATATAATCTAGCTGGTAAAACTTTAGTGTTATTTCTTACTATGCAATCACCTGGTTTCAAGTAATCTATTATATCTTTAAAGACTTTATGCTCTATTGTTTGTTTTTCCCTGTCTAGTATCATTAATTTTGATTCATCTCTTTTTTTTATAGGTGTTTGTGCTATTAGCTCTTCTGGTAGCACATAATTAAATTCAGATAATTTCACTTTTATTGTATTTCCTTTCTATTTCTCATTTTTACTATTATATTGTACTATTTTTTTGCTAATATTTCAAGTTTTATTTTTGAACAAAGGGACAAATAAGAAAAAAATAATATCTAGCTCTATGAACTAAATATTATTTAAGTGTACTATTTCTTTATATTTACATTTTTAAAACTTTTTTCATTTTGTCAACATTAGGATCCCCTAATTTCGTTGAAATTGAAATATCATATTTGATGAGTATGTCAAGTATCTCCTGGTGATCTTTTTTCCTGTCAATTCTATATTGTACCCAATTTTGCTTGTTTTCCTTCCATAAATTGTCATTTTCCTTCCAGCGTTTGTCATTTTCATCCCATCGTTTGAAGTTTTCTTCCCATCGCTTGTCATTTTCTTTCCAGCGTCTGTCGTTTTCCTCCCATCGCCTATCATTTTCTTCCCAGCGTTTGAAGTTTTCCTCCAAACGTCTATCATTTTCTTCCCAGCGTTTGAAGTTTTCCTCCCATCGCCTATCATTTTCTTCCCAGCGTTTGTCGTTTTCATCCCAGCGTCTTAGATTTTCTAGCCAGTGTTCATTTTCTATTCTTCTACTTTCTTTGATTTCTGCTCTTAATTCATTAAATGATGCTGTAGTTTGTAGTTGAAAATCGTTTAATGTTTGTAATATTTGTAGTAACATTTCATTATTATTATTGTTGTTATTGTTGTTTATCATATTTTTCCTCCTTAGATTTAAATTAATTTTTTAGATTTAAATTTTATTAATTAGAATTAAATTCCCAATTGAAATAATAAAATAGTACACTTTTACATATGTTAAAAAGAAGCACATATGATTAATGTGCCCCTATTATATAGTCTATTTAAATAAATGTCAAGAAGATTTTTTAAATTTCATATTTTTCCTATTATAATTTTCATAGATATCTAACTAGCTTATTTTACAACTTCAACATCAAGCATTAATTTTTCTCCATTTATACTTACTTCAGTATAAGTTTCTCTTTGTGTATTAAATACTACATTTTCAGTTAAAGTTTCTTTTTTAATTTCTTCTTCAAATTTCTTTATAAGTTCTTCTAGCATTTCATTTTCAGATACATATAGATTTATTTTATCTAATACTTCAAAGTCTTTGTCTTTTCTCATATTTTGAACTTTTGATAAGATTTCTCTTACATATCCTTCTTCTTTTAGTTCTGGAGTTATTGTTGTATCTAATACTACACCAATTTCTTCTTCACCAGCGAATGCGAACCCTTCTTTTCCTTGCATTGTAACAAGTAAATTTTCAGAAGTTAATTCTATTTGTGTTCCATCAATATCAATATATTCTACTCCACCATTTTTTACTTTGTTAGCTAAATCCATTTGATTTAATTTTGAAATTGCTTCTCTTATTTTTGGAATTAATTTTCCATATTCTTTTCCTAATACTGGTAAGTTTGGTTTTATTTCAAAATGAACATACTCATTCATGTTTGCACCTAAGTCTACTTCTTTTACATTTAATTCTTCTTTTACTATATTTCCATAATATTCAGGTAAAGTGTCTACAGACACTAGCATTTTTGAAAGTGGCTGTCTATTCTTAATATTTGCTGAATTTCTTGCACTTCTACCTAATTTTACTAATGAATAAGCTAAATCCATTTCATTTTCTAGTTTTTTATCTATAGCTTTTTCGTCAGCTTCTGGCCATAAGCATAAATGAACACTTTCTGGTGCTTTTTCATCTAATCCTACAACTAAGTTTTGATAAATTTCATCTGTCATAAATGGTACAAATGGTGCTGATATTTTTATTAAGTTTACTAATACTTTATATAATGTTGTATATGCACCTATCTTATCATCTGTTAATTCTTCTCCCCAGAATCTCTCTCTGTTTGTACGAACATACCAGTTTGAAAGTTCATCTGTAAAGTCTTCTATTTGTAATGCCGCACTTGTTATATCATATTTATCAAGTTTTTCTTCAACTTCTTTTATTAATGTATTTAATTTTGATAATATCCATCTATCCATTACATTTTCTGATTTAAAATCAGCATATTTATTTGGATTAAATTGATCTATTTCTGCATATAAAACATAGAATGAATATACATTCCATAATGTACTTAAAAATCCTCTTTGAGTTTCTTGTACATTGTTTAATCCTAATCTTGTTGGTAACCATGGTGCTGAACATGTGTAGAAATGCCATCTTGTTGCATCTGCTCCTACTTGGTCTAATAATACCATTGGATCTACGCCATTTCCCTTTGATTTAGACATCTTTTGTCCTTTTTCGTCTAATACATGCCCTAATACTATACAATTCTCATAAGATGGTTTATCAAACAAACATGTTGATATAGCAAGTAATGTATAGAACCATCCTCTTGTTTGGTCAATTGCTTCTGAAATAAATTGTGCTGGGAAATGTTTTTCAAATTCTTCTTTATTTTCAAATGGATAATGTAATTGTGCAAATGGCATTGAACCTGAGTCAAACCAACAGTCTATTACTTCTTTAAATCTTGTCATTTTCTTTCCACATTCTGGGCATTTTAAATGTACATTATCTATATATGGTTTGTGTAGTTCAATTTCATCTGGACAGTCTACTGCTTTTTCTTTTAATTCTGCTATTGAACCTATACATTCTTCATGACCGCATTCACATTTCCATACTGGTAATGGTGTTCCCCAATATCTATCTCTTGAAATTCCCCAGTCTATTACATTTTCAAGGAATTTTCCAAATCTTCCTGTTCTAATTGTATCTGGATACCAATTTATTTTATTGTTGTTTGCAACTAATTCATCTCTTAATTTTGTCATTGCAACAAACCAACTTTCTTTTGGATAATATAAAAGTGGTGT
>CAKPSX010000013.1 GCA_934184665.1 uncultured Clostridia bacterium
AATTTAATCAACGTACAAGAGTACGCCTCATAAATTTCTAACTTGTTTTCCTTGCCAAAATTTAATTCTTTCACAACTGGAAAGTTAGACATAGGTTTAAAAAGATTTTAAAAAGGAAGTAAACAATTTAGTGTTTTTATTATAAAAATTGAAAAGATTGGAGAGATGGGAGTATGAAAAAGAATAATAGGAAACATAGAAAAGAGGAAAAAGAAAAAGTAACTAAAATAGGTGATTTAGAGTTTATGTATTTAGCATATGGAAAAAAGGTGTTTGTCATACCAATAGTAATAGCCATAATATTAGGTGCTGTTATATGGGGAATTGTGTATAATACTAGAAAAAATAATGCACCACAGGAAACTGCTGATAATCAAAAGGAGCAGGTAAATTATATATGGGGAGAAATAAAGCCTGGAAAGAGAAATGATAAAAATTACACAACAGTAACAAGTTCAGATGGTGTTGACGTACCTGTCCCAACAGGATATACAGCCTCATCTGTAAAAGATGAAACATATGTAAATGGAATAACAACAACAGAAAAAGTAACAATGTATTCACAAAATATAACAAATACATTAAGTTCAAGTGGACTGAATCCGTGGACAAGAAATAGTGATGGAATATGGGTAAGCGGAAACTATTATGTGAAAAATTCAACAAGCGAAATGACAACAAGCAGTTTTACAGTAGGAGCAAAAGGTGGAAAAGTAAAAATAAATTGGTCAGTATCATCAGAAGCTAAGTGTGATAAATTATATGGACAGATAATAAATATAAGTACAAATAGTGTAGTAGCAACAATAGGCAATTTAAGTGGAACGGGCTATGGAACATCAGAATGGAGTTTAACATATGTGGAGACAGAAGAAGAATTAGAGCAAGGAACATATCAAATAAAAATAATATATTCAAAAGATGAAGGAGGAGATATAGGACTAGATAAAGCATATGTAAAAAAAGTGGAAATATATACCGAGAATAATACAGGAGGAACAGCAGTAACAGAAGATGTAGTAAAGAGACAAAAAGGTGGATTTGTAATAT
Source organism: uncultured Clostridia bacterium (assembly GCA_934184665.1). Taxonomy (GTDB): domain Bacteria; phylum Bacillota; class Clostridia; order TANB77; family CAG-508; genus CAG-269. The sequence continues at coordinate 1,051 of CAKPSX010000013.1, forward strand.
ATGAAGGAACAGAGGCAGTAACAGATAGTAATAAGTGGGAAGCACAGTGTAATAGAAATCAGTATGTATGGATACCAATAGCAGATGTAAGTGATATGTATTGGAGAGACCAAACAACAGGAAAAAAATACGGAACAAGATATACATTTAGTTCAAGTGCATATACAAAAGACGCAACAAAGAAATATGAGCCACAAACAACAAGTTATGATATCCAATCAACATACTTAACCCAATATTTAAATGGAATATCAAGAGAAGATTTCTTAATGGAGATGGAAATTGATTTCGATAAAATGTTAAATAGTGTAGCAACATATGGAGGATATTATATAGGAAGATACCAAACAGGAGACCTAAGCCAAGCAACACCAGTAATAAAAAGAATAAATACAGATTTATCAAATCAAACATGGTATACAATGTGGAAAAAAGCAAGAAAATTATCAGGAACAAGTGCGGGAGTGCAGATGATATGGGGAATACAGTGGGACGAAACAATGAAATGGTTAATTGATACTGGAGAAAAGACATATGCAGAAATAGCTTCTGATTCAATAAGTTGGGGAAATTACAAAGACAATAGTTTCACATATTATACAAACACATCAAAGAGCACAGCAACAAAATCATCAGGAAGTCAAACAAGAATCCCAAGTGGAGCATATGAAGGAGCAAATGCGAACAATGTTTTTGATTTAGCAGGAAATGTATATGATTGGACACTAGAGTCCAATGGTTCAGGTACTGGCAAAGGCAGGAGTTATTGTGGTGGCAGTTACTACGCCGACGGCGGCAACGGTCCAGCGGCAAGCCGCGGCTACAGCGTTCCTTACGGTGACGGCAGCGATGGCCTCGGGTTACGCTGCACCTTATTCATTAAATAGCCATGTTTACATTATGTAACCCAACCAATCACTCTGCATACGTCGCCCTCTTTAGGTCGACATAATACAAAAAAGAAATAAAATTCCCATAATATATGGTAATTTCCTTTTTAAGATGGTATAATAAATACATTTAATATAAGTGCGAGATATGATGACTATAAGAGAAGCTTTGATGAGAAGTGCACAGATGAATTTACAGATATTTATAAAAGTAGCATAATGAAAAACTATGGAGAAGTCCATAGTTTTTCTATATAATAGGAAAGTTATACTTTCTTACAATTTTGTATAAATATGATAATCTATATCAGGAAAAACGCAATCTTTTTCTTGTATGCTTTTTAGAAAAGCTTTATCGATTTTATGACCTTTTATCTGATAGTATAATTTTGTAAAACGACCAATATGGTCTTTAATACGTTTTTTAGCATAATCAACCATTGTTCCATTAGTTATAATAAATAACCAGTCACTGCTTTGTGCAAGTAAAAGTTCTCTACATGCTTGATTTAATGCTTCTTTTAAAATACCTTTAGCATCTGGATAAGATGTAGCTAGTTCCACCATTCTATCACCAGCTTTGTGTAAATGACGATGTGCATAATCATTTGTTTCATTTAACCATACACCACTATATCCATTAGCACCCCAGCTAGAACGACAAGGTGAACATACTTGCATAGATGGGTATTTGTCTATATATTCAGATGGTGTTATTAATTCAAAATTACATTCATCATAATAAATTTTCTTGAATAATATGTATAACCAATATGGACCTTCATACCACCAATGACCATATAATTCGGCATCATAAGGACATAAGATAATAGGTGGAACCTCCATGTAGTGTGATGCATTTTCAATTTGTTCTGTTCTAGAATTTAGGAAATGACCTGCTTGTCTTTCAGCAGAATCTTTTGCCCATTGTACATTATAATAATCTTTAAATTCAGATTTTCCTGTAATTCTATAATATTTTATTCCTGTATGAACACGAACTCCATTATGTGCAATATAAGGTTTTATATAATCATAATCAGCCTCATAACCTATATCTCTGTAGAACTCTCTATAATTAAAATCACCTGGATAGCCATCAATTGAGCTCCATACTTGTTGAGAAGATTTTATATCACGACCAAATGTAACTAAACCTTCAGGTGATACAATAGGTGCATAAGTTCCATAAATAGGGGTAGGGTCTGCATATAAAATACCATGAGATTCTACTATTGCATAATCTATCCCAAACTCTTTAAGATATTTATCAGCCTCTGGAATATAACCACATTCAGGAAGCCAGATACCACGGGGCTTTTTACCAAAGTATTTTTCATATGTTTGTACACCAACAGCTATTTGTGCTCTAACAGTTTCTTCTGTGACATATAATATTGGGAAATATCCATGTGTAGCACCACATGTTATAATTTCTAATACACCTATGTCTTGAAAATGTTTAAATTGCTCGATTAAATTGCATTTAAAAACATCTCTAAATAAGTGTAAATCATTTGAATATCTATCATAATAATATTGTGATAATTCATTTAATCTTTTATCATATGATGTTCTTTTTATTTCTTTTTCAGATAGTTCAATAAGCTGTTCTAAGTATTTTATATATTTTTTTTGTAATAATTTATTATCTAACATTGAAAGTAGAGGAGGAGTCATAGACATTGTAATTCTAAAATTGACGCCTTCATCTACTAATTTTTGAAAGTTTTGTAATAATGGTATATATGTTTCTGAAATTGCTTCATATAACCATGATTCTTCAAGATAATCATCACTTTCTGGGTGATGTATAAATGGAAGATGTGCATGTAGTACGAAGCTTACATAGCCTTTTTTTTGCATTTTAATTTTTTCCTTTCATTGCCAAAATTTAATTCTTTCCTAACTATTTTTATTTTGAAGATAAGCTCCCAGAAGATGGGTTTGAGATTTTCTCAAATAGTGATATATCTTCATTTTCAAATATTCCTGAATAAAGAATTTTTAATAAATCTTCACTAATATAAGGAATATCCATATTTTTATTAAATGAAGGCAATTTTTTGATAATATCAAATAATGAGATTACTTTTTCTTCATTTGTTTTTACATTTCTGAAATGTACAGTATTATTTTCATTTGTGTTAAATAATACATGAGAATTAGGTGATTCTATCTCATTTGAAGATGATATCTGTATATAATTATTATCAATATTATTTTCATGAGCTTTTTCAATAACTACTTCATTATAATCTGTAAGAATTCTACCAAGTTCAACTCTATACTCACATTTACTATCATTAACATGAAGATACCAGCAGTTTGCAAAATCGTTTATTGGAACTTCAAAACTATAATTCATAGTGTCATTATATACAATTAAAACAGGTCTTGTTTTATTGAAAAAGTCTTTACCATATGTTTCAATAAAATTTTCTCTGTCTTTATCAGAAATATCCCAATATACAAATAGTGTATTAGGTGTTTGATAAAGTATTTTTACTATTGTTTCATTATATCTATAAGGTAAATCATAATATTCTACAACTTCGACGATTTTGTTTGTAGCTTTTTTATTATTTATCTTTTTTGATTTTACGTTTGTATGCCTAGCTATAGGCTTTTTATTGATTTTAGAATTATTTTTTTGCTTTTTGCTTTTTGGGGTTATTTTTTTAGAAACGTTTTTTACGTTTTTACTTTGATGATTAATTTTATTATTTTTTTTAGGCTTTTTTATTAATTCATTAGTTTTTGCTGGCATAATTATCCTCCTATGTATAGACTCATATTATAATTAGAATTTTGTACTAACTATATGTATTCTGTGAGTCGACTCATTATTCCTGTATATCATATACTAAATAGTAAAGAATTTCAAGAGAAAAACACAAATAAAGTAAAAAAAATAAGCCAATCTATTGACAAGAGAAAAGTTAAATGGTACAATAGTTATTGTTACAAGAAGAAGTTATCCACTTCTCACCTTTACTTAAGGGAAAAGGTTAGAAAATATTAGATATATATCAATATAGCTATATTTGTGTGGAATTGACTTGTAACAGAGTCAATTTTTTTATGTAATAAGAAGATAATATTTTTATTCATAATAAAATTAAAAATCTTGGGAGGTGTTTTTTATAAAACAAGAATTACCAATAAATGGTCAAATAAGAGCTAAAGAAGTTCAATTAATAAGTGATGAAGGAGAAAAACTAGGAGTAGTTCCATTAAATAGAGCATTAGACCTAGCAATGGAGAAAAAACTAGATTTAGTATTAGTTTCTCCAAATGCACAAGTTCCAGTATGTAAAATTATGAACTATGGAAAATATAAATTTGAACAATCTAAAAAAGAAAAAGAAGCAAAAAAGAAACAAAAGGTTCAAGAAACAAAGGAAATAAGAATAACTCCAAATATTGAAGAACATGACTTTGGATTTAAATTAAAAAATGCAAGAAAATTTCTAGAAGATGGCAATAAAGTAAAAATTACATTAAGATTTAGAGGTAGAGAATTAAATAATACTAAAATGGGTGAAACTGTTTTAAATAAATTTATTGAAGCATTAGAAGATATTTCGACAGTAGAGAAAAAGCCAAAACTAGAAGGTAAAAATATGTTTATTATACTAGCTAAAAAAGCTTAATAATATATAAATAAAACAATTGAAAGGAGCGATAAGCATGCCAAAATTAAAAACAAACAAAGCGGCTAAAAAGAGATATTCTTTAACAGCTAAAGGTAAAGTAAAAAGAACAACAGCTAATAGAAGACACTTATTAGCAAATAAAACAAAAAGACAAAAATTATCAGCAAGACGCCCAGGAGCATATGCAGATAAATCTTGTGAAAACACAATAAAGAAATTATTACCATATGGTAACTAGAAAATAGATTGAGGAGGGAAAAGAAATGGCAAGAGTAAAATCAGCAATGACAACAAGAGCTAGACATAAAAAAGTATTAAAACAAGCAAAAGGATATTATGGAGCAAAACATTATAGATTTAGAAATGCAAACCAAGCAGTATTAAAATCATTATCATATGCATATGTAGGAAGAAAAGACAGAAAAAGTGATTTTAGAAAATTATGGATTGCAAGAATAAATGCAGCAGCTAGAATGAATGGAACAACATATAGTAAATTAATCGCAGGATTAAAAAAATCAAATGTTGCAATAAATAGAAAAATGTTAGCTGAAATAGCTGTAACAGATCCAAAAGCATTTACAGAAATAGTTGAAGTAGCAAAAAAAGCATAGTAGTGGGGGCTTAATTTTGAATGTATAATATTCGAAATAAGCTTCTTTTTAATTATTTTGTAATGACAAAGGAGGAAAAAATGAACATAGGTATAGACATAGACGGAGTCCTAGCAGACTTAGAAAGATACATACTTGATTGTGGAACAAAGTTTAATGTAGAAGAAGGAATAAAAACAAAATTAAAATTAAATGAATATTGGGAAAGCCAGAAGTTTGGTTGGACAGATGAGCAAGAAGAAAAGTTTTGGAATAGATATCTTGAAAAATATGTCAAAGAATTTCCAACACGTGGGTATGCATCAGAGGTAATCCAAAAATTAAAAGATGAGGGAAATAAAATATATATTATAACAGCAAGAAATGAGAGTGGACTTCCACCAGAGAGTTATGGAAAAATGCAAGAAATGACAAAAAAATGGTTAGTTGAAAATAATATAAATTATGATGAAATAATATTTGCAAAAGATAATGAAAAATTGGAACAATGCTTAAAGAATAATATAGATGTAATGATTGAAGATAGTCCAACAAATATAAATTCAATTTCTCAAAAAATACCTGTAATAAAATATGATTGCCAATATAATAAAGATGTGAATGGAGAGAATGTTATAACAGCATATACATGGTATCATATATATGAAATAATAAAAATTGAATTCTAAAAAGAGCGAAAACTAGTGAAGCTACTGAAAAGCAGTTTAAAGATTAGATTGCTTTTATACAAAATTAGACATGAATAATATAAATATATTCATGTCTAAAAATTTATTCTTTTTTCATTTTAGGTTTGGAAATTAGTGATGCAATATAACCGAAAAATACAGCAGCAGCAATACCACCAGCAGCAGCTGTAACACCGCCTGTAAAAGCACCAATAATACCAGATTCTTTTATGCCCTTAATTGCACCTTTAGCAAGATTATAACCAAAACCTGTTAAAGGAACAGTTGCACCAGCGCCTGCAAAATCTACTAAGTATTGATAAATACCAAGGCCACCTAATATAGCACCTGTTGTAACATAAATAACTAAAATTCTAGCAGGAGTTAGCTTGGTTTTATCAATTAAAATCTGACCAATAACACATAATAATCCACCTATTATGAAACATTTTAATAATCCAATCCATGAAATACTTTGTATCCAATCCATATAAGCACCTCCAATAATTATATTTCTATACTAACAGCATGTGCAATTCCTGGTATAGATTCACCTTGCTGAGAAGAAGTAGAATTAGTTAATGCACCTGTTGCAATTAATAACAATCTTCTTATTTTTTTATCCTTTAATTGTTTAAAAAAGTATCCTGAAAAAACTGTAGCACAGCAACCGCAACCACTACCGCCAGAATGTGTATCTTGTTTTTCTTTGTCGAAAATTAAAACACCACAATCATTATAATTAGATTTTATATTATATCCTTTGGTCTGAGCAAGTTCTGTCAAAATTTCTTTTCCAATATGTCCAAGGTCACCTGTGATGATTGCATCATAATATGAAGGAGAACGACCAGTATCTTTAAAATGAGAAACAAGTGTATCTAAAGCTGCTGGGGCCATTGCTGCTCCCATATTATTAGCATCTTTAATTCCCATATCTATGATTTTTCCTGTTGTTATATGTGTTATAAAAGGACCGGCACCTGATTTTGATAAAATTGCAGAGCCAGCACCTGTAACAGTCCATTGAGAAGAAGGTGGACGCTGATTTCCAAGTTCTAATGGAAATCTAAATTGTTTTTCAGCACTACAAAAATGGCTAGAAGCCGCACACAAAACATGGTTTGCACAAGCTTCTATGACTATTGCACCAAGACTAAGACCTTCAACAAAAGTAGAACATGCACCAAATATCCCTAGAAAAGGAATGTTAAGTTCTCTGAGTCCAAAACTTGATGAAATACATTGATTTAATAAATCACCAGCAAAACAATAATCAATATCTGAAGATGAGATACCAGATTTTGAAATTACGGTATTAACAGTTTCTTTAATAATTTTACTTTCTGATTTTTCCCAAGTTTTTTCACCCCAAAATTCATCATCTAAACATTGATCAAAATATTTCGCAAGAGGGCCATCAGCTTCTTTAGGACCAACAATAGAACCTACTTCTGTTATACATGGTGGTGCATCAAACTTAATAGTTTGTTTTCCAATTTTTTGCATAAATTAATCATCCTTTCAAATATTATTAAACTAATGTAATACATTGAGTATTAAAAATAAGATAAACAAGTCCAACAATAATAGAAGCGGAAATACCAAAAACAAGCACAGGTCCTGCTACTGTGAACATTTTCGCTCCAACACCCATTACATATCCTTCTGATTTATATTCCATTGCAGGTGAAACAATTGAGTTAGCAAAACCTGTAATAGGAATAAGCGAACCAGCTCCTGCAAACTTTCCGATTTTATTAAATATGTTTAAACCTGTTAAAAATGCACTGATTCCAATTAAAATAATCGAAACAATTGTGCCAGACATTTCTGTAGAAAAACCTCTTGATTTACATATATCAAGAATAATTTGTCCTATTGAACAAATCAAACCACCAACCCAAAAAGCATTAAAGCAATTTTTAAAGATAGGGGAATTAGGTGATTTTTTATCAACATAATTTTGATAATCTTTTTTTGTATCTAATGGTTCCATAATAACCTCCTTAGAAAAGTATTTCCAGAAATTCTGATATTATTCAATAGAGTATTACAAAAGTATTACACAAATATTACAGTTTTATTACATTTTTGCTAAAGCTATTGACATTTGGAATAATTTAGATAAAATAGAAGTTGAGTGTATTTTTTATGTACTGGGAAAGCCATGCTTTCCTGGCTTTGTTATGAAAGGGGTAGAGATTCAAAAAATATTTTTTGTAATCAAGTTTGCACCAGAGGAAGGAATGAGAGAAAAAAGATGTCAAACTATTTAGGACTGTATATTGAAGACAATTTAATTAAATATGCTAAAGTATCAAAAGAAAAAGAAAAAATAAAAATCGAATCTTTTGGTATAAAATTCTATTCAAATATATCACAGACAATAAAGCAAATAATTGAAGAAACAAATAGTTTTAAAACCCCAATAAGTTTAAATTTAACTGAAGAAACATACCAATACTTTAATATGTTTTCTTTATTAAGTAAAAAGGACTTAGAAAAAGCAATAAAATTAGAATTTGAATCATATTGCAACGAAATGGGCTATAATGCGAATTCATTTGAAACTAAATATGTAATAGTAAATAATGTAGAAGATAAAGAAAAATTAAAAGTAATAAATATATGTGATAATAAAATTGAATTAAATAAAGTCAAACAAAGATTAGATGGATATAGAGTTGAGACAGTTGCACCAATAGCAATGACGATTCCTAATCTTTTAAATTTGCAAAAAAGAGAAAATTCCATCATAGTAAATATTGAAGATCAAACAACAGTTACAACAGTAATTAATGGAAATGTATATGATGTAAATGTGATAGATGAAGGGAGTAAAAAAATATTAGAGAAGATAAATTCAAAAGAAAATTCTTATTCTAAAGCTTACGAAATCTGTCAAAATACGACAATATATACTGCAAATGTTCAAGACTTTATCGAAGAACAAGGCAGATATCTTGAAGATATAATGCCAACATTATATAATATAGTGGGAAATGTACAAAAAATAATTAATGAAAGTACAGAAAAAATAAATAAGGTATATATTACAGGAACATTATCATGTGTTAATAATATAGACTTGTATTTTCAAGAATATTTAGGCAAAATTAAATGTGAACTATTAAGACCATATTTTGTACAAAATACTGCTAGAGATATAAACATTAAAGAATACATGGAAGTTAATTCTGCTATATCCTTGGCGTTACAAGGGTTAGAAGAAGGAATAGAAGGAATAAATTTTGCAAATAAAAATAATAAATTAAATATAACAATAGGTGGAAAAGGAAAAAAATCAAACAAATATGCAAATAAAGCAAACAATCTTGTTAATTCTGGAAATGAATTAACAAGAGGAGAAAAATCACTCACAAGAATAATAGTTGCATTATTAATATTTATAATAATATATAGTGGTTATTCAATTGGATTAACTAGTCAAATTAATAATAAAGAATTAGAAGTAGATGATGTAACAAAAGAAATTAATGAACAGATTACCGAGGCAAAGAAAGATACATCATCTTTAAATGCGAAAACTAATCAATATACTGAATTGATATCAGATTTACAAGCTGTAAATGATAAAATAAGTGATATGAATTCAAGTAAAAATTTAATTCCAGACTTGTTAAAACAAATAATGAGTGCTGTTGATGAAACTGTTCAAATTACATCTATAGAAAATACAACAGGAAAACACATTGTAATAGTTGCTCAATCTTCTAAATATCCAGGATTAGGATATTTTAAGACAAGATTAAAAACTAAAAATATACTTACAAATGTTGTATCAGGAAGTAGTGTAAAACAAAATGGAGTGATATCTGTTACGATTGAAGGTGATATACCATGAGAAAAACATTATTGATATTATTATCATCTATATTATTTGCATTTTCAGTTTACATAGCATTATGTGGAATCTCAATTGGCACACTAAATATAAAGAGTATTCCAGAAATTAGAGAAGAAAATACAAGATTAGATAAAAAGATACAAACAGCGTCAAATCTTAGAGCCAACATATATCCACAAAGTGTAGCATTAGTAGAAGATGCTTACAAAAAATTAGTTGATGAAAAAGAAAATTATGAACAACTAGTTAATTCAGGTGTTGATGCAAATGGGTTACCTCTTAATAAAATACAAGAATATGAAATAGAACGTATATGGGTAACCATGGGTAATTATGCCCAAAAGCATGGTGTAGAATTAAAAATGGATATTAAGTTAAACAATAAAATAAGCAAAACATATGACTTAAATTTCACAGCAACTGGAGAATATGTAAATACAATAGATTTTCTATATGATGTAGAACGTGATTCGACATTAGTATTTAAAATAGAAAATTTTAAAATGGTTCCAGATGGAAACAAAGGAAATGTATCAGCAACATTTACTTGTAGAGATATAAAGTTAAAAGTTTCAGATCCGATTGAAGAAGAAAATTCGGATGAAACTAAAGATAATACAACAAATAAAGATTCAAGTTCTAATAGTGATAGCGCAAATACAAGCTCAAATAAAAAATAGAAGGATGTGTAATTATTATGTCAAAGGTAATTATTAGAGAAATTATTATAGCAGTTTTAGTAAGCCTAGTGGTAGTACTTTTATTAAGTATAGCATTATACAACTACATTCCAACAAATAAAGTCGTACCAGAGATGGTCAAATACACTCCTACTGACGAGATAAAACAACAATTAACTTCAGAAGTAGAAAAAGATACAAGCGAGATATTAATGACTTATGAAATAACAGCAAAAGACCTAGAAAATTACGAAAAAACTAATCAATATAATCCAGGTAGAACAAACCCATTTGCGGTAGTTTCAGAAAATGATGCAGAAAATGAAGAAGAACAAAATTCAGAAAGTAAAAGTAGTACAAATACAAATGTCAAAATAAATAATTCAAATAGTGAAAATGACACAACTAAAAAAGAAACTTCAACAAATGAAAGCAAAAATTCTGGAGTGAAAGTAACAACAGATGAAGAAAAAAATAAACAATAAATACAGTTATTAAAATTTCAAAATATAAAATATTAGACAAAAAAGGAGAGATTTATTATGAAAAATCAAAAAGGTGTAACATTAGTAGCTTTAGTAGTTACAATAGTAGTTTTATTAATTTTAGCAGGAACATCATTAGCAATGTTAAAAGGTGAAAATAGTATGATAGGAAATGGACAAAAAGCAAATTATGGAACAACAGAAGGAGAAGTAATGGACAAAGTACAAATGGCATATAATGCTATAAATACAGAAATCATAGCAAATTCAGCTACAATCACAAGTTATAAAGCAGCAGAAACAGACAATGTAATCAACCTAGCTAATATAGCAGCAAAAGACTTAGGTGGAACTGGAAGTATATCAACAAATGATGGAACATCAGACACAGCAAAAGAAAAAGTTGGAAGTTATACAATTATTGCTGATTCAACAACAGTTAAAATAGTATATGATGATGGAAAAATATTTACAGGAACTACTGAAAGTACAAACAATAAACCACCATTCAAACAAATATCTTATGAAATAACAATAGCAAACAATGGTGCAACATTAAGTGAGTATAATTCTCAAATAATAAAATAATTAAACTACTTTAGGCATGTACTGCATGATGTGGTATGTGCCTTGATTTATAAAAAAGGGTGAAATTAAAAATGGAAATGAATATATACTTGTATATAATATTATTTGTAATGGGAACAGTTTTTGGGAGTTTTTATACACTAGCAGTATATAGAATACCAAAAAATATAGATATAATAAAAAAACATTCATATTGTCCTAATTGCAATCATAAATTAGGATTCTTTGAATTAATACCAATATTTAGTTATATATTTTTGGGTGGAAAATGCAAAAATTGCAAACAAAAAATAAGAATAAGATATCTTTTATTAGAAGTGCTAAGTGGCATATCTTTTGTTGTGCTTGGACTTTCAATAAAATTAAATATATATACAATTAATATTCAAACAGTTATTTTGTATGCAATAACGATATTATATTTTACAGCAATAGTCTTAATTTCTGGAATAGATAAAGAATACAGAAAAATAGATAAAAGACTACTTACATATGGAATAATAGTTTCATTAATATATATGATATATCTATATACAGTAGAGATAACTAATATATATAGATATGCTATATATTTAGCAATATATGTTATATTGCTTTGTATTGATACATTTTCTCTTAAGAAAAAGGCAAAAGATAGTTACATATTAGATATATTAATTTTACTAACAATCATATTATCAATAACAAATATACAAGTATTTGTTATGACAATTGCTATGACAATAATTTCAATATTAATATATATGATGATAAGAAAAATGTATCTAAAGAAAAGAGGAAATATAAAACCAAAATTAAAAGAAGTACCAATAGGATTTTTTATTGGAGCAAGCAATATTATAGTTGTTTATGGAACTACTATAATAAAAATGTTAGCACAATAGAGGAGGCATAATATGAAATCAGAAAATGGTGTAACTATAACATCAATAATGATATATGTTATAGTTCTTACAATTGTAGTTGTGACAGTTGGAAGGATAACTACATATTTTTACAAAAATGTAAACACAGTTACTTCATCAACAGATGCAAGTGGAGCATATTTGAGTTTTAATACTTATTTTACAAATGAAATAAATACAAAAGAAAATCAAGTAAAAGAATGTGTTACAAATGATGATACAGGGATTTCATATATAACATTTGAAGGAACACAAAATAAATATATTTTTAAAGGAAAAAATATATATAAAGATAAAGTTAAAATTGCAAAAAATATAGATAGTTGCAAATTTTCTTATGAAGAAACAACAGGTGTAATAACAGTTAATATGACTATAGATGGAAAACAATATAGTAACAGCTATACACAAAATAATTAGAAATCAGAATATATGAGTAAAATTCAAGTTTAAATGCAAAAAATGCTAATAATATAGGATTTTTCTCTTAATAAATGCAGGAGGAGGAATTTACATGGATATGAGAAAACGCCAACCAATTGGAATAGAACTTGTAAAAAGGGGAATTGTTACAGAACAGGATATTGAAGATGCATTAAAAGAGCAAAGAAAAACTCCTAATAAAAAAATAGGAGAAATATTATATGAATTAAATGTATGTGATCCTTCAGAATTGATAAAAGCAATAGGAGGAATTATTGGTGTTCAAGGAATACTATTGTCTCAATCATCAATAAAAATTAATGTATTGGAATATACCTCTTTAGAGATTGCAAAGAAAAATAAAGCAATACCATTTGAGATTGAAAATGGCAAAATTAAAGTATGTTTTTCAGATACTACAAATACAAGAAATATAGAATCAATGAGATTACTAATGTTAAACAAAGGATTAGTAATAGAGCCATATATAACATTTGATGGGATAATAAATGAAACATTAAATAGTCTTGGTGGAACAATTGAAAAAGATATGTCAAATATAGGACAAGATAATAATATAACAGAAATAGTTGATTCAATAATAAAAACAGCAATAGAAAAAAGAGCTAGTGATATTCATATAGAGCCATTAAGAAATGATATAAGAGTTAGATATAGAATAGATGGAGAGCTTTTTACTGCAACATCATTACCAAAAGATAAACAAGCACAAATAATAGGTAGATTAAAAGCAATTTCAAATATGCATCAAGAAAAGCAGGAATCACAAGATGGTAGAATATTATTATATGATGATTATAATATACGTGTATCATCACAAAGAAATGTGTATGGAGAAAAGTTTGTATTAAGATTATTAAAGAAGAATTCAAATATAAAAAATATATTTGAATTAGGATATCCAGGAACAGAGCAAGACCTAAAAAGAAGTATTAACAAGAAAAATAGTATAACAATGATTGCAGCCCCTACAGGTGAGGGAAAAACAACAACATTATATAGTTTTATAGATTATTTAAATAGACCAGAAATAAATATAACAACAATAGAGGATCCTGTTGAAATACGTATAGATGGGTTAAACCAAATAGAAATAGATTCAAAAGCGACTTTTTCAAACTCATTAAGAACAGTATTAAGACAAGACCCTGATATTATTCTTGTTGGAGAAATAAGAGATAAAGAAACAGGAGAAATAGCAATTCAAGCAGGACAAACAGGTCATTATGTTTTATCAACAATACATACAATAGATGCAGTAGAAGTTATAACAAGATTAAGAAAAATGGGATTACCAGATTATGATATTGCAAGTACATTAGCAACAAGTATATCGCAAAGACTTGTTAGAAAGTTGTGCCCTAAATGCAAAAAAGAAAGAAGTTTTACAGAAGATGAAAAGGAAAAAATAAGAACACTTGGCAAAAGATACAATATCGAGTTTGATTTAAGAAGAAAGAAAACATATGATGCAATTGGTTGTAAATATTGTAATAATACAGGTTATTATGATAGAATTGGAATTTTTGAGATACTTGATATTAATGATGAAATAAAAGAACTTATAATGAATAATGCATCAAGTATTGAAATAAAAAGACATGCACTTGAAGGAACTTATAAACCATTATGTATTGATGGAATTAACAAAGTTTTAGATGGAACTACAAATTTAGAAGAATTAAATAGAAAGATATTGATATTTTAAAAGGAGAAATATAATAATGATTAATATTAGCAAAATTATAGAACAAGCAATAGAAAAAGATGCATCAGACATACATTTGATTTCAGGATTAAAGCCTATGTATAGAATAACAAGAGCACTAGTTGAAATGGAAAATTCTTCTGTTTTAAAAGATGATGACATGTATGAGATATATGACTATATAATAAAGGGAAATGTTGATAAAGATAAAGTATTTAATGAAACAAAAAAATTAGATACATCATATGAATATAATGGAATACGTCTAAGAGTAAATATGTCATATTCAAATGAAGTACCAGTATGTACAATGAGAATTATAAAAAATGAATTGCCTAGATATGAGGATTTAGGAGTACCAGATATAGTAAGAAGAATGACATATCAACCACAAGGATTAATATTAGTAACAGGTAAGACAAACTCAGGTAAATCAACAACATTGAATGCATTAGTTAATCATATAAATGAAACACAGAATAAAAAGATATTATCATTAGAAAGCCCAATAGAATTTAAACATACATCTAAAAATTCAATAATTGTACAAAAAGAAGTAGGACCTGGAAGAGATTGTTTAACATATCATGATGGGGTAAAAAATGCATTAAGAGAAGATTGTGATATATTAGTAATAGGTGAGATTAGAGATAAAGTCACAATGGAAGCCGCAATAGAAATGGCTGAATCAGGACATTTAGTAATAGGAACATTGCATACAAAATCTTGTGCAGAAACAATAGACAGAATGATAAATTTCTATGATGTTAGAGATCAAGTTCAAGTAAAATATTTATTATCTGCATTATTGAAACTTGTAATTTCTCAAAGATTACTTGTGGGAACTGATGGAAAACTTGAACTTGTTCCAGAAGTAATGGTAGTCGATAATATAGTTTCAGGAGTAATCAGAAAAGAGAAAATTAGTGTTTCAGAAATTGAAGATGCAATACAAAGTGGACAAAGTAAAGGTAGTGTTAGTTTAATAAATTCAATTGCAAAATTATTTGTTGAAGATAAAATAACACTTGAACAAGCTAAACTTCAGGTGGAAGAAAAAAATATTGAAACACTAAACAGAACTATTATGCAAATGAGAATTAGAGGAGAAGCTTAATATTGCATAAGTTTGAATATTAAAGGAGGAAGTAAAACAAAAATGCCAGTATATGTATATAAAGCTGTAACAAATAAAGGATTAGTTATAAAAAACAAAGTGGAAGAACCGAGTAAACAAGTATTAATAAAAAAGCTAAAAGCAAATGGCATAACACCAATAGATATAATACAAATAGCAAACCAGAAAAAAACTTCTAAAAAGAAAAGAAATGTAAAGGACATTCAAAATATTGCTAAGAAATTTAATACCACAAAAGTAAATAGAGAGAAGAAATCTGGAATATCTACAATTGAGAAAATTAATCTATATTTAGCAGGAACTGAAAAAGTAACAATTAGAGATATTATAATATTTACTGAGAATTTTTATCTTTTGAAAAAAGCAAACTTTAATAATGTGCATGCATTAAGTACAATAATACAGAGTACTGAAAATCTTACTCTAAAAGGTATAATAGAAGATATATTGGCAGGTGTAGAAGCGGGAGAATATATGTACACAACGATGGAATATTATTCAGATATATTTCCATATATATACATAAATATGGTAAAAGTTGGGGAACTATCAGGTTCACTAACAACATCATTAGGACAAGCAGTAAAATATTTAGAAGATTCAGAATCTATAAATAAAAGAATGAGGAGAATAATAATACCAAATATATTACAATTTGTAGCTATAATGATATTATTAGTTGCTGGTACATTATTTGCAATTCCACAGATACAAAATTTGTTTGAAGAAGTAGGAACAAAAGATACATTGCCTGCAATAACATTATGGTTCCAAAGTGTTATAAATACTACAATGACATATTGGTATATACCGGTATTTGTTATATCTGGAATTGTTGCACTTGTACTAATCTACATAAACACACCAAAAGGAAAATATCAGTTTCACTATTTTAAATATACAATGCCTATATTTGGAAAACTAATATTTTCATTAGATTTTTCAAGATTGATGAAAGCTATGCATCTTAATATGGAAAATGGAATGAGAATTCAAGATTCTCTTGAAGTTAGCAAAAATATAGTAAATAATTATGTTTTACTTTCAATAATAGAAACATCAATAAATAATATGCTAACAGGATATTCATGGATAGACCCATTTGAAAAATCAGGACTATGTACAGCGATGACAACTGAGATGCTAAGAATTGGTATGCAAACAGATCTAACAGAAATGCTTGGAAAATTACTTGAATATATGGATATGGAAATAAATAATTCAATTGAAAGAATAATGAAAGTATTACCAGAAGTTGCATACTCTATTGTTGGAGTCGTGTTAATATTCTTTGTATGTGTAGTCTTAGTACCAGTAATTCAAGTTTATATGGGTGGATTTTTATTTTCCGCATATTAAAAATACAAATATTGATAAAACCAAAAAGTTGATATATAATGTTAAAAAATATATCAGCTTTTTTCGCATGTAATTTATACTTGGAATAAAAATATATTGATGTGCGAGATAAGAAATGAAAGAAAAGAGGTAATAAATGAAAATTGGAATAGATATAGGTGGCAGCCATATTGGTGTGGGTCATGTTGATGATCAAGGATATATAAAAAATAAAGAAGAAATATTTATAAAAGATAAAACAAATATAGAAAACACAATAGAAGAATTTATTTATAGAAAAATAAGAGAAATGATAGAAATATGCCCGGTAGACGGAATAGGTATAGCTGTACCGGGAACAGTAACAGATAATAAAATTATAAAAGCAGTAAATCTTGGAATAGAAAATTATGATTTAGCAAGTAAACTAGAGTCAGAATTTAATATTCCAGTTAAGATAAAAAATGATGCAAAATGTTCAGCACTTGCTGAGCAAAAATTCGGAGCATTAAAAGGCTATGATGATGCAGTATTTTTATGTATTGGCACAGGAATTGGTGGTGCAGTAATATATGATGGAAAATTACTTGAGGCTAAAAAAGTGCCTGGTTTTGAGTTTAGCCATATGATAATAAAAAGAGATGGAAATTTATGTAGTTGTGGAAAAAGAGGATGTTTTGAGACATATGCTAGCATGAAAAGATTTAAAGAAAGAATTTCGGAAGAGTATAATTTAAATACATTTAGTGGTGAAAAAATAAGAAAATTTATAAATGAAAATCCTAATGATTCAAGATTAAATTATATGATAAATAGTTATATTGAAGATTTAAGTATAGGAATTTCAAACTTGATAAATATTTTTGAACCAGAAATCATATGTATTGGTGGCAGCTTTGCAGAATATGAAGAGATTTTGTATGAACCTTTAAAAAGAAAGCTATTAGAGGGAAACTTGCTATTTAACAAAAGAGATGATATAATTATAAGACATGCTCAATTAAAAAATGATGCAGGAATAATAGGAGCAACACTTATATAATATAGTGTAACAATAAAAAGTAGCTGAAAGGTAGTAATAGTATGGAATATAAAACAGAAAATAATAAAAAAGTGTCTTTTTTTACATTACGGTTGTAAAGTTAATCAATATGAAACAAATGGAATGATGCAAAAATTTAAAGAAGCAGGGTATGAAATAGTAGATTTAAATGAAGGAATATCAGATATTTGTATCATAAATACATGTACAGTAACAAATATGTCAGATAGAAAATCAAGACATTCATTAAGAAGAATCAAAGAAAAAAATCCAAATGCAATAATTGTTGCAACAGGTTGCTATGCTCAAGTTGCGAAAAAAGAGTTAGAACAAATGGAAGAAATAGATATTGTAATAGGCAATGATGAAAAAAAAGATGTTGTTGATTTTGTAGAAAGATTTTTAAACCAAAAGGAAAAATTGGTTGATATTCAAGATATCAGCAAACAAAAAGACTTTGTTGATATGGGGCAAATTACATATACTGAAAAGACGAGAGCAGTAATAAAAGTACAAGATGGTTGTAATCAATTTTGCTCATATTGTATAATTCCATATGCAAGAGGTAGAGTTAGAAGTAGAAAATTAGAAAATGTAATAGATGAAATAAAAGGAATTGCAGAAAAAGGAATACAAGAAGTAGTAATAACAGGTATTCATGTTGCATCATATGGAAAAGATTTTAATAAAAATGATGGACTAATTGAACTTCTTGAAGAAATAAATAAAATAGATGGAATAAAAAGAATACGTTTAGGTTCATTAGAACCACAAATCATTACAGACGAATTTATGCAAAGACTTGTAAAACTTGAAAAAATATGTCATCATTTTCATTTATCATTACAAAGCGGGTGTGATGAAACATTAAAGAGAATGAACAGGAAATATAATACAGAATTATTTAGAGAAATTGTTAAAAAACTTAGAAATGCATATGATGATGTAATGCTTACAACAGATATAATAGTTGGTTTTCCAGGTGAAACAGAAGAAGAATTTAACAAAACATATGAATTTTTAAAAGAAATAAAGTTTTATAAAATGCATGTATTTCCATATTCTCCAAGAAGAGGAACAGTAGCAGAGAAAATGCCAAACCAAGTTGATGGAAGTATTAAAGAAATCAGAAGTAAAAAATTAATTGAATTATCAAATAAAAATCAAAAAGAATATAATGAAAGTTATATTGGCAAAGAAGTAGAAGTCCTTTTTGAAGAAAGAGAAGGCAAATATTTTAAAGGACATACTCAAAATTATATTGTTGTAAAATATGAGACAGATGAAGAACTTGAAAATAAGATGAAAAAGGTTAAAATTTCAAGTGCTGATGTGGAATTTATACAATAATTAATTTATAATAAAAAAATATAAAAAAGCATTGACAATTGAACACACATTCAACTATAATAAGCATAGATAGTTGAATGTGTGTTCAATTGTTTGAGAAAATTAGAAAAGATTTAATTCTTTTTCAATCAAAATTATGCACTGGAAAGGGATGATAAAATGGGAAAAAATGAATTTGCTTGTGACTGTAATGCAATTCACAAAGATGTAGTTAATAAAATAAAAGAGAATATGTTAGATGAAAATACATTTAATAAATTAGCAGAATTTTTTAAAATAATAGGAGATACAACAAGAAGCAAAATACTATTTGCATTAGATAAAAATGAAATGTGTGTATGTGATATAGCAAATGTCTTAGGAATGAGTAAATCTTCAATATCACATCAGTTAGGAACTTTAAGAAGAAGTGGAATCGTAAAATGCAGAAAAGAAGGAAAAGAAGTTTTTTATGTATTAGATGATGAACATGTGCAAGAAGTATTTGAAGTTGGATTAGAACATATTGAACATAAAAAATAAAGGCAAAATAATTGCTAAAAAGAAAGGAATGTGATTAATATGAAAAGTAAATTTCAAGTTAGAGGTTTAGATTGCGTAAACTGTGCAGCAGAGGTAGAAAGAGCAATTCAAAAAATAGATGGAGTAGAAAATGTTAGTATAAGCTTTATGACACAAAAAATGGAGCTTGAGTATGATGAAACTAGAAAAGATGAAATAATGAAAAAAATAAAAAAGGTAATAAAAAGGGAAGAACCTGATATGGAGATAGAAGAATTTTAGGAGGTAACAAATGAAAAAAAGAGGAATGAAGATTATAATTGCATTAATATTATTTTTAATTTCATTCATAATTAAATTTCCAAATGAATGGATAAATAATGCTATATATATAATTTCATATATAATTGTAGGTTTTGATATTGTAAAAAAAGCTATAAGGAACATAATTAGAGGGAAAGTATTTGATGAGAACTTTCTTATGGCAGTTGCAACAATTGGGGCATTTGGTATAGGTGAATTTCCAGAGGCAGTTGCAGTAATGTTATTATATCAAATAGGAGAATTATTCCAAAGCTATGCAGTAGATAAATCAAGAAAGTCAATTTCTAGTTTAATGAATATTAGACCAGATTTTGCAAATGTTGAAAGAGATGGAAAAATTCAAAAAGTTGATCCAGATGAAGTCAAAATTGGAGAAATAATAGTAATAAAACCAGGAGAAAAAGTACCATTAGATGGTATAGTAATTGAAGGAGACTCTAGTTTAGATACAAAAGCATTAACAGGAGAAACATTGCCTAAAAATGTAACAATATCAGATGAAGTTTTAAGTGGTTGTATAAATGTTCATGGTGTTATAAAAATTAAAGTAACAAAAGAATTTGGAGAATCTACAGTAAGCAAAATACTTGACTTAGTAGAAAATGCAAGTAGTAAAAAATCAAAATCGGAAAATTTTATTACAAAATTTGCACAGTATTACACACCAATTGTAGTAATTATTGCAGTGATACTTGCTATTATTCCACCTATATTTATACAAGATGCAACATTTTTAGAATGGATATATAGAGCATTATCATTTCTTGTAGTATCATGCCCATGTGCATTAGTTATATCAATACCTTTAAGCTTTTTCGGTGGAATAGGCGGAGCTTCTAAAATGGGAATATTAATAAAAGGAAGCAATTATCTAGAAGCAATATCAAATACAGAAACGATTGTATTTGATAAAACAGGAACATTAACAGAAGGAGTATTTGAAGTACAAAAAGTTAATGCAATAGGAATAAGTCAAGATGAATTGTTAAAACTAACAGCATATGCAGAAGATTATTCAAACCATCCAATTGCGATGTCTGTAAAAAAAGCATATAATCAAGAAATAGACAAAAAACAAATAATTAAAATTCAAGAATTATCAGGTTTAGGTATTGACGCAAAAATTGGAGAACAAGATGTATTAGTTGGTAATGAAAAATTGATGAATAAATATAATATAAATTTCACAAAAAGTGATGATATTGGAACAATTCTTTATATTGCAATAAACGGAAAATATGCAGGCTACATATTGATAGCTGATAAAATAAAAAAAGATTCTGCATTGGCAATAAAAAGATTAAAGAAAAACAATGTAAAGCAAACAGTAATGCTAACAGGAGATAGAAAAGCTGTTGGAGAAAATGTTGCTAAACAACTTGGAATTGACAAAGTTTACACGGAGTTATTACCAGATGGAAAAGTTGAAAAAGTAGAAGAACTATTAAAAGCAAAAAGCGAAAAGGGAAAAATAGCTTTTGTTGGAGATGGAATAAATGATGCACCAGTTTTAGCTCTAGCAGATATTGGTATAGCAATGGGTGGACTTGGTTCAGATGCTGCAATAGAAGCGGCAGATGTAGTGCTAATGACTGATGAACCTTCAAAAATAGTAGATGCTATACATTTATCAAAAAGAACAATGAGAATAGTTAGAGAAAATATTGTATTTGCTATTTCTGTAAAAGTGTTAGTACTAATATTAAGCGCATTAGGAATATCAACATTATGGGAAGCTGTATTTGCAGATGTTGGAGTTTCAATAATTGCCATTATAAATGCTTTAAGAGTATTAAGAGTTAAGAAAAACTAATATATTTTTAGAAAAGAAAGAGGCTAAGGTTGAAAAAGATTAATTCTTTTTCAACCAAGTTTGTGCCTTAAGAAAGGAATGTGATTAAAAATGAAAGAAATAAAATTAAAAATAAATGGAATGGTTTGCGGAGGTTGTGAAAACAGAGTGAAAAATGCTTTATCTTCAATAAATGGAGTAGAAAAAGTAGAAGCAGACCACAAAACAGGAAATGTTACAATAATGTCAAAAGAAGAAATTGACATTGAAAAGATTAAAGAGACTGTTGAAGATTTGGGATTTGAAGTTTCAAAAGGTTAGTAACTATTACGGTTGAAAAATAAAAGGAATGATAGAAAAATGAAAAAAATAATATTATCAATTGATGGAATGACATGTAGTGCATGTTCAAATGGATTAGAAAAATATTTGAACAAACAAAATGGCATATATAATGCATCTGTAAACCTTGTTATGGCAAATGCTACAATAGATTATGATGAAAAGATTTTAGACCAAAGTAAAATAGAAAAATATGTAAAACAAGCAGGATTTAAAAGTTTAGGCGTTTTTAAGGATTTCAAAATAGAAAAGAAAAGCAAAACTGAAAAAAATAAATTTATAATTTTTTCAGTTTTAGCTGTTTTATTAATGTATATATCAATGGGACATATGATTAATCTACCAACAGCAAACTTTCTTGATGCACATCATAATCCGATAAATTATACTGTTAGTTTATTTATATTAACAATTTTATTTTTATGGTATGGCTTTGATATACTAAAAAATGGTTATAAAAATTTAATTCATAGAATACCAAATATGGATACACTTGTTATGATAGGAGTAATGAGTAGTTTTATATATAGCTTATATGGAATGTACATGATTTTTAAAGGTAATACACATTATGTAATGGATTTATATTTTGAATCCTCTGCAATAGTTATTTATTTTGTAAAATTAGGAAGATATATTGATGGAATGAGCAAAGACAAAACAAAAGAAGCCATAAAAAAATTGGTTGAAATAACACCAAGTCAAGCAATAGTAGAAATAAATGGAATAGAAAAGCAAGTGACTTTAGATGAAATAAAAAAGGGAGATATAGTTATTGCAAAACCAGGTAATAAAATTGCTGTTGATGGGGAAATAATTGAAGGAAAAGCACATTTAGACGAATCTTTTATTACAGGAGAAAGCAAACCTGTTAACAAAAGTGTTGGAGAAAAAGTAATTGCAGGAAGTATGAATTATGATGGATTTATAAAATATAAAGCTGAAAGAATAGGAAGAGATTCAACAATATCAGAAATAGTGAGATTAGTTGTTGAAGCAAGTAATACAAAAGCACCAATAGCAAAAGTAGCAGATAAAATATCTGGATATTTTGTGCCAGCAGTAATAATTATTGCAATTGTAACATTTATAATCTACTTGATGCTAGGAATAAATATAAGTGAAGCAATAAATGCATTTGTTACAATATTAGTAGTTGCATGTCCATGTAGCCTTGGGTTAGCAACACCACTTGCAATAGTTGTAAGTGAGGGAATATGTGCCAATAATGGAATATTAGTAAAAAAGAGTGAGGTACTTGAAAATGCATCAAAAATCAATACAATTGTTTTTGATAAAACAGGAACTCTAACTTATGGAAGACTAAAAATATCAGAAATATATAATTATAGTGAATTAAATGAAAAGCAATTAATGCAATTGGCTGGAAGCATTGAAGAGAAATCTACACATCCAATAGGTAAAGCATTTACAGACTATATGCAAGAAAACAAAATAGAAAAATTAGATGTAAAAAATATAGAGAATATTTCAGGATATGGAATAATTGGCGAAATTGCTAATGAAACAATAATATTAGGAAACAGAAAAATTGTAGAAAAATACAATATTCAAAACAATCATTTGGAAGATGAAAATAAATTGGCTTCAGATGGTAATAGCATTATTTATGTAATAAAGAATAATGAAATATTAGTAGTAATCGGAGTTAATGATATTGTTAGAGAAAATGCCAAAGATGTAATTCAAACTTTGAAAAAGAATAATATTGAAACAGTAATGCTAACAGGCGACAACAAAGAAACAGCAGAAAAAATAAGCAATGAGATAGGTATTACAAAAGCAATATCAAATGTATTACCATCACAAAAAACTAATACAATAAAAGAATTAAAAACAAATGGTAACAAAGTTATGATGTGTGGAGATGGAATAAATGACAGCCCAGCACTTACAACTGCTGATATAGGAGTTAGTGTTAAAAGTGGTACAGATATTGCAATTGATTCAAGTGATGTAATATTAACAAAAAATGATTTAAACTCAATAATAAGATTAATTAATATTAGCAAAAAAACAATCAGAAATATAAAACAAAATTTGTTTTGGGCATTTTTCTATAATAGTTTGATGATTCCAATAGCTGTCGGTATTTTAAAGCCAATAGGAATTACAATAAATCCGATGATTGCTAGTTTCGCGATGGTTTTTAGTAGTATAACAGTAATCTTAAATGCTTTAAGATTAAAGAAAATAATTAAGTAAATACAAAATTGGCAATTTAAAGTGAGCAGAACAAATTGACATAATAATAAAGTGTATGATATAATTTTGAGGTACGTATTCAGTAAGAATAGTAGTTGAAAAGGAGGGCAATTCATGGGATAGCGATTGCAGCATTGACCATTTTTATAATAATATGTATTATAATTGCAAGAATTGCATGGTCAATGTTAAAATTGATGGCAGTAACATTTTGGCTTGCTGCAAAAATATTGGCAATATTTTTAGTGTTTTTATTATTTGTGATAGCTATAATAATGTCATAAAAGCCGTAGATTAGACCTCTAAAAGTAGTTTTGCATAAATATGCAGGACTACTTTTAAAATTCTGCTTTTTCCTTATTTTGCCTTTATATAAAATGTAGAATTTGAAATTTGTAAAAAAATAAAATTTTTTGAAAAAAGTATTGACAATTCATAACAAATATATTATACTTAATCATGTCGTTAGGCGATACAATAAAATAAATCAAACATGCTCCCGTAGCTCAGTTGGTCAGAGCAACCGGCTCATAACCGGTGGGTCCTAGGTTCAAGTCCTAGCGGGAGCACCATTTTTATTATATACCATATATAATAAAACCTGGACAGGTGGCCGAGTGGCTAAAGGCGGCAGACTGTAAATCTGTTCTCATTCGAGTACGATGGTTCGAATCCATCCCTGTCCACCAAAAAGCAGTAACTAGAAATGGTTACTGTTCTTTTTTTATATTTGTAAAGCAAAATGGATTCGAAAAGAGAGAAACTATTAGAATTTGGATGTATCGATATCAAAATAGTGGTGTCAAAAATTTAAAAACTCCTAAAAAATATAACAAATATACTGGTCAATTCAAAGTAAATATTGTAATAAATGAATTTAAACATAGTTACAATGAAATTGACAAGGAAAACAGCTCGTTAAAGTATCAATTAGAACAAAAAGATGAAGAAATTGATAAATTAAAAGGATAATATTCAAACAGAAGGAGAAGCATGCAAAACCCATAATAAAATTGGAAAAATAGTTAGAAAAGCAATTAAAGAAGCAGGAGGAATTATGCCTGAAGATTTGCCAATACCAGAAAAAATTTTAAAACAGCTTGAAAAAGAAAATAAAAAGATGCTAAAAGAAAAATAACATATATAAAATAATAGCTTATATCAATAAAATATAAAGATTGATATAAGCTATTTATTTTCTTTGTTAAAATATATTTAGAAAAAGAGAATTTATTAAGTTTTCATTGTTTATATTATAGAGTATACCGAGATTAATATCTGGTAATTGATATTCAATTGGAATTTCATAAATTTCTTTTTTGTATAATTCATTATTTACGAATTCCTTAATTAAAATACCTTTAGCATAGCCATTTTTTACTAATGGTAATATATTATCATAGTTATTAACAATTATTAGTCTAGATTCCTCAATTTTAAACTTTTTCTGAATTGATTGAACAATTTTTTTATATTTAGGATTAGTATCTAGTAAAATTAAAGGTTTATTAAAAATTTCAGTTGAAGGTTCATTACTTACTATACATAAATGAAATGTTTTTAAAGATTTAAATATAAGACTATCGTCAAATTTATAATTAGTTGGCTCAAGAATAAAAGCAGAATCTATCATTCCATTTTTTAACTGACTATTTAATAAGTCAAAATTTGAAGTTTCCATAAAACTTATGTTGGAATACTTATTAAATAAATTATCTATTTTTTTGGTATCAATAAAATAGTTTAAGAATGTAGGATGTATTGCAATTTTTATTTCATTGTTTGAAATAATTCTTGAAAATACATTTTCTGCCTTTATTATATTATGGATTTCGTTTGATATTAAATTATATAGTTCAATCCCCTCTTTTGATAAGGCCACTCCTTTATTTTCTCTTATAAAAAGTTTTTTACCAATTTGCCCTTCCATTGTTTTAAGCATTTTACTGATAGCTGGTTGACTTATATTTAATTCATTAGCAGCTTTAGTAATATTTTTGTTTTTTGCTATTGTAATAAATACTTTATAATATTCTAAATTAATATTCATAATTTGCCTCCTATAATAATTATACCATAACTTTTGGTTATGTCAAACATAAAAAATATATATTTTACACAATAACAAATAGAGATTATAATAAATATAAGAAAAATGTTTAAACCTCATTTTTCAGCTAGGTATGACATTTACAAAAATAATTATTTTGGAGGGACGAAACTATATGTCACATGAAATTTTACAATTGATTGCGGGAATGGAGGGATTGTATTTAGCATTTGTGGCTTTTCCATACAGTTTGCTTTATGCAATGCTCACTTCTCCAAATCCTGATGGGTTTAAACTTTTGCTAGAAATAATTTTACTTAACCTAGTATCAATGCTAGTAGTGGCAATTGTAGTTAGTGTTATGGGAGTAATATTTCTTTAACCATTAAAGAGCATTTTTCTACTGAAGAATGCTCTTTTCATGTATTTGATTAATTTAATATAAGAATAATGTTAAAAAATGATAACTGATGTTTGAGAAGAATATATAAAAAAAGTATATTAATTTGCATTAAGAGTTATATTTGATATTATTTACAAAAAAATGTAAAAGATATATAATAAATTTGTCTGAGAGGTAATTGTATGAATAATATAGATAGAGAAAAAATTATATTTATTTTGGGAAACTTGAAACAAAGCGAAAAAACTTCAATATTAATGCAAAGAATTCAAGATATGAATGATATAGAATTTGAACAATTTTGTGAAAAAAATAAAATTCACACAATGAGTGATGCATTAAATCATTTAAATGGTATTATTCAATTTTCTCCATTTAATAATGTTGTTACTTTATCAGAGCTAGATAACAACCATGCTTTTTTTCATTTTACAAATATAGAACATATAGATGGTATTGCTTATAATGGTATTAATGCAAAAATTGGAGATCGTTCAGAAAGTTTAGAAAAAGATGCAATGTTCTTTTTCGCAGAAGGATATGAAAATGAATTGAATTTATGTGATGTCTGGGCAAAATGGATTATGCATCGTACATATGGAGAAAAAAATCAATTTGGAGTTTACAATGATGTTGATGAGGTAAAAAGAAGCAAATTAATTAATGAATGGAGGGATGCTTTTCTTAACAGAGATTATAAAAATGATACAGAAAAAAAAGAATTCATATTTTCATTAATGTATGAAGGGATGCTTGAACGAACGTTGTTATCATTGAATCTTAAAGAAGGTGTTGATTTTTCAAGAGATGCTATTGATGTAAAAAAGCAAGAAGCATTTGATAGACTTAAAGATGGTGATAAATCAAATTTTAAATTTTTAGAAGTAATGTACGAAAAACATTCCGATTTAACATCAAGTACGGTCGATGGATGGAATATGCAAAGTTTACCTAATAGATCTGTTTTGCCTTCAAATATATCACAAATTGTATCAAATGATGGATATACTGATATGTTACATGTAATAATTGATATGCATCAAGATTATAAAAAAAATATGAATTCAAAACTCGAATATTTTGACTTATTAAATGAGTTTGTGGAATATGCTAGTAAAAGATTAATAATAGAGCAAGAAAAAAACAAAAAAGGTAAAAATGGTTATGAAGATTGCATGCAAGATGATGGAGTAAAAGTGAGCACAACACAAAAAGCAACAAGAATAGTAAAAGAGGCAACTTTAGATAGAGATGAAAATAGTAGAGAAGAAAATGATATAGGAGAATGAAATGGTAAATGAAAAATATAGTATTGCAATGTGTGAAACACTTCGATACTTAAAGGGAATTAATCAAGATGATTTGAATAAAATACCTAGTAAATTTATAAAATTTCTTAGTGATAATAGTTCAAAAAATTATGAATGTGATTTTGATTATACCAAACCCTTAAAAGAGCTAAATATATCAGAAGAGTCTAGAGGGATAATTGCGATGATATGTTTAAATTATTGGTGTATTACAGATGAACAAAAAGAAAAATTTAAAAGTCATTTAACTAAAAATGAGTTGAAATTTCAAAAAGAAATGAGAAGGAAATACAATCCAGATAATCTTTTTAAGAATAAAGTTGAAAAAAATGTAGTTGATACTGTAAAAATAGAGCATAAAGAACTAATTGAATATAAAGAACAAAAATGGCATCATAAAATATTGGATAAATTATTAAATATATTTAGAAAAAATTAAATTAACTATTTAAAATAGGAACTGAAAAAGATAAAGATGAAATAATATCAGAAATAAAAGAATACTACAAACAAGATTTATATGATAATTTTGATTTACACGATATAGCAGATAACACATCAAAAGAAGAAGAAATAAATGATTACTTAATTTTTTATAAATTCATCATTTATTCCTTTCATTTAAAATTTTTATAATTATCACGAGTAATTTTAACTATTCCATTTTGATTATTGTTTTTAACAAAATTAAATTCTAAGTATTTTTCATCTTTATCTGATAGTTTCCAATTTACTAACTCAACTCTATAAGGGGCGTTTTTATCTATTGTGTTGCTAATATCTTTATATGAATCAAAAATTGATTCTCCAATATATTCATCATTGTTATAAACTAGTTTATATTTTAAACTTACTCTTATATGTCCTGCAGGAACAAAACCAGATTTTCTTTTTATTGTTGATACAAATTCATCAGCATTTAATAATACTAATTTAGTATTTTCATCAATTTGCAAAGTATTTTCTTTTTCTATATATATTTTCATAATCCACCACCTTTCATACATATTATAACACATAATAGTTGTATTTTATCAATTTTAAACAAAACTTTACAAATTTATATTTAAAATTTTAAAAAATGTTGTATAATTGTAGAAGTTAGTAGTTATTACTACCTAAAAATTTATGCCTAGTGGTTGTTATACTTCCACCAAAAGGGCACCAAAAAGCAGTAACTAGAAATAGTTACTGTTCTTTTTTTGTATTTGTAAAGCAAAATGGATTCTCCATTTCCTATGTTAAACAGTATAGCATGGGAAATAATAAAAATTAACACTTAAAAACAAAATTAAATTAAAAATCTCTTTTCAATTGTTTTACTATCCCTATAATTTTAACAGGTATTTTTTTCATTTCATCATAAGTAAATATAAGTGGCTCATAAGTTGAATTTAATGGTTGTAATAAAATATTATTATCACTTTTTTTACCTTTTCTAATTATTGCCTCATCTCCATTTATAGTTGCAACAACAATATCTCCGCTTTCAAAATCGTCTTGTTTTTGAACTATAATTATATCATTTTCAATAAGTAAAGGTGACATACTATCTTCAGCAATTTTTAAAGCAAAGTATTCACAACCATCTTGAATTATAGCTTTTTCAACATCAGCATATCCAACCCAATTTTCTTGTGACATGTAATCATATCCAGCTTTTATTTTACCTAAGATAGGAAGCCTAACTAAACTTGTATTTGAAACATACATTGTACCTATATTTTTTAATTGTTCAGATATATTATCAGTAGTTATTTCCATTGGCACATCATTACCTCCAAAATATATTTTATATTTATATTATAAAGAAAACTTTATTAGAAATCAAGTTATTTAAAAGAAAAGAGAAGAATCTTGAGGGAAATTCAGAGAATAGAGTAAATAAAGATTCCAAAATTCTATTGTTAATGATATATTTTTTTGATATAATAGGCAAGAATTGAAAAATGTAAAATATTTAGGAGGGTAAACACATGAAGTATAAGAGAATTCTTTTAAAATTAAGTGGGGGAGCATTAGCAGGAAGTAATAATGAAAACTTTGACAAAAGTAAGCTAGAAGCAATTACAGATCAAATAATAAAAGCAAAAAATAATGGAGTTGAAATAGCAATACTTGTTGGTGGAGGAAATATATTTAGAGGAAAAACAGCAGAAGAATGGAACATTGAAAGAGTAGAAGCAGATAACATTGGAATGATGGCAACAATAATAAATAGTTTAATGATAAGAGGAGCACTAACATCAAAAACAAAAGAAGATGTTAGAGTAATGACATCAATTTCTGTTCCATCAGTTGCAGAACCATATATAAGACTTAAAGCAAAAAAACATTTAGATGATGGTTGCATAATAATATTTGGAGGAGGTTTAGGTCAACCATTTGTAACAACAGATTATCCATCTGTACAAAGAGCGATAGAAATTAATGCAGATATTGTATTAATGGCAAAAAGTGGAACAGATGGGGTTTACACAGATGACCCTAGAAATAATCCAGATGCAAAAAGATTTAAAAATATAACTTATGATGATGTAATAAATAAAAATTTAAAAGTTGCAGATCAATCAGCATTTGTATTAGCAAGAGATTATAATATGCCATTATATGTATTTGATTTT
Organism: uncultured Clostridia bacterium; assembly: GCA_934184665.1. Taxonomy (GTDB): domain Bacteria; phylum Bacillota; class Clostridia; order TANB77; family CAG-508; genus CAG-269. The sequence continues at coordinate 32,003 of CAKPSX010000013.1, forward strand.
GATGAAAAAGATGCAATCAGCAAAATCTGTAATGGAGAAATAATTGGAACATATGTAGGGAAAGATTGCGAAACAGAAATGTATTAAATAAATTTATAAAAAGTCTCAAATGATTTTCAGCAGTTACTGGATTTCAATTTGAGATTTTTTGCGTCCTTGACAAGAATTTCCAAATATGCTATAATAAACAACAGATTGCCAGAGAGGCAAAAGATGAGATTTTATTTTAGATTATTGTAACAAAGCGACATAGTCGTTATTTGTTTTATTGCCCAATTTGATTTTTAGTCCATGGTAGAGATTTATCAATGGGCAAGAGATTATATTAAAAAAGAGAGATATGATTGAATATATTATGCTGTAATTTCAATCAATTTTACCTTGTAAAAGGAACGAGATTAAAATATAAAAATGTATATAAAATGAAATTGAATAAATAAAAAGAGAGGAGAAAAAGAAAAAAATATGACAGAAGAAAACAAAAAAATAGAAAAAAAAGAGAAATTAGAAATAATAGGAGAAAAGAAGAAAAGTTCAAGAGAGAGAACAAAAAAACCAAGAACAAGAAGCTACAGAAATAAAGAAGAAAAGGTAGTAAAAAAGGAGACAATAACAAAAACAGAAACAGAAAAAACTAGAAAACCTAGAAGAAAAAAGGCTGAGGGAAAAAGTATATTCAAAAAGCCAAACTTAAAAATAATCCCATTAGGAGGATTACATGAAATAGGAAAAAACATAACAGTATTTGAATATGAAGATGAAATGATAATAGTAGACTGTGGTTTATCATTCCCAGAAGATGATATGTTAGGGGTAGACTTAGTAATACCAGATATTACTTATGTATTAAAAAATCAAGAAAAATTAAAAGGAATAGTAATAACACATGGACACGAAGACCATATCGGAGGAATTCCATATTTCTTAAAACAACTAAATACACCAATATATGCAACAAGATTAGCAGCAGGGCTAATAAGCAATAAACTAGAAGAACATAAATTATTAAGAAGTACAGAAATGCATATCATAAATCAAGGTGAAACAATAAAATTAGGAAAAAACTTTAGTGTAGAATTTATAAGAAGTTCACACAGTATTCCAGATTCAGTAATGCTAGCGATAACAACACCAGCTGGAACAGTACTACATACAGGTGACTTTAAAGTAGATTATACACCAATAGATGGTCAACTAATGGATTTTGGTAGAATAGCAGAATTAGGTAAAGAAGGAATCCTTGCATTAATGTCAGATAGTACAAACTCAGAAAGAAAAGGATTCACGATGTCTGAAAGCACAGTTGGAGACGTATTAGATAAACTATTTGCGAACTGTACCAAAAGAATAGTTGTAGCAACATTTGCATCAAATGTACACAGAATACAACAAATAGTAAATTCAGCAGTAAAATATGGAAGAAAAATTGCTGTATGTGGTAGAAGTATGATAAATATGATAACAACAGCAGCAGAATTAGGCTATATCAAATGCCCAGAAAAATTATTTATAGATATAGACATGATAAGCAGTTATTCAGATGATCAATTAGTAATAATAACAACAGGTAGCCAAGGTGAGCCAATGTCAGCACTTACAAGAATGGCGGCAGGAGACCACAGAAAAGTAAAAATCACACCAAATGATTTAATAATAATATCTGCAACTCCAATACCAGGAAACGAAAAATATGTATCAAAAGTAATAGATGATTTAATGCAATTAGGTGCAGAAGTTGTATACAGTGCGTTAGCAGATATTCACGTATCAGGACATGCTTGTCAAGAAGAACAAAAATTAATACTTGCATTAGCCAAACCTAAATATTTTATACCTGTACATGGTGAGTATAGACAACTTAGAGCACATAGTGAAACAGCAATGTCTATGGGAATTGACAAAGATAGAATTGTAATGCTTACAAATGGTAGAGTATTAGAAATAAATGAACAAGAAATGAAATTTACAGGAACAGTACCAAGTGGTAGAGTATTAGTAGATGGCTTAGGTGTAGGAGATGTTGGAAATATAGTATTAAGAGATAGACAACATCTTGCACAAGATGGTTTAATAGTAATAGTTTTAACAATGGATTCACAAACAGGAGAAGTTGTTGCTGGACCTGATGTAATATCAAGAGGCTTTGTTTATGTTAGAGAATCTGAAAATTTAATGGATGATGTAAAAAGTGTTGTAAGACATGAAATTTCTTTATGTGAACAAAGAGGAATACGTGATTGGGCAACAATAAAATCATCAGTAAAAGAAAACTTAAGAGACTATCTATTTATAAAAACAAAAAGAAATCCAATGATAATACCAATTATCATGGAAGTTTAATGAAATGTAGTGATACCAAGCCTTATAAGAAAGGAATGTAAATAAACATGGAATATAAAGATTTAGCAGACTTAATCTTTCCAGATGCGAAAGATATATCATATTATGAAGAAAAATATCCAGAAAGAAATTTACCAGAGGGAGCAGTTGTAACAAGATTTGCACCAAGCCCAACAGGGTTTGTACATATAGGAGGACTATATCAAGCATTAGTTGCAAGAACGATAGCTAAAAAAACAGGTGGAGTATTTTTCTTGAGAGTAGAAGATACAGACCAAAAAAGAGAAGTTGAAAATGGTGTAACAGGAATAGTTAATTCACTAAGAGATTTTGATATGGCACCAGATGAAGGAATGATAACAGATACAGAAGAAATAGGAAATTATGGACCATATAAACAATCAGTTAGAGGAGATATATACAAAGCATATGCAAAATATTTAATAGAACAAGGAAAGGCATATCCATGTTTTTGTACACCAGAGGAACTTGATGAAATCAGAGCAAAACAAGAAAGCGCAAAAATAAGACCAGGTTACTATGGAGTATGGGCAAAATGTAGAAATTTAACAGTAGAAGAATCAATGGAAAAAATAAAAAATGGAGAACCATATATAATAAGATTTAAGTCACCAGGTAGAGAAGATAGAAAAATAAAACATAAAGATGTAATAAAAGGAAATGTTGACTTTCCAGAAAATGACTTGGATATAGTAATTATAAAAGCAGATGGACTTCCAACATATCATTTTGCACATGCGGTTGATGATCATTTAATGCACACAACACATGTTATTAGAAGTGATGAATGGTTATCTTCAGTGCCTTTACATTTACAATTATTCCAAGAATTAGGATTTAAAGCACCTAAATATGCACATATTTCACCAATCATGAAAAATGACAATGGCGGTAAACGTAAATTAAGTAAAAGAAAAGATCCAGAAGCGGCTGTTTCATATTATAAAGAACAAGGAATACCTGTAGAAGCAGTAAAAGAATATTTGCTAAATATTGCAAACTCTACATTCGAAAATTGGAGAAGAGCAAACCCAGATAAATCAATAGATGAGTTTGATTTTCAATTAAATAAAATGAGTGTAAGCGGAGCATTATTTGATATGGTAAAATTGCTAGATATAGGCAAAACAGTAATATCAAAAATGTCAGCAGAAGATGTATATGAAAAATCACTAATATGGGCAAAAGAATATGATAGTGAATTGGAAAATATGCTTGGAGATAAGGAATATGCACTAAAAGTATTTGGAATTGAAAGAGGAAATAAAAAGCCAAGAAAAGATATTGCAAAATGGTCAGATGTAAAAGAAAATATTGATTATATGTATGACGAAAAATTTTATGGAAAAGTTCAAGAATATCCATATCAAGTAATAAACGAGAAATCTGATATTGAAAAAATATTGAATTTATACATTGAAAAATATTATGATGATAATAATGATAAACAAACATGGTTTAATAATATAAAAGAGCTTGCAGGAGAATTGGGATATGCCAAAGAAGTTAAAGAATTTAAAGCAAACCCAGATAAATACAGAACACATGTTGGAGATGTAAGTACAGTATTAAGAGTTGCATTAACTGCAAGAACAAATACACCAGATATGTACGAAATAATGCAAGTACTTGGAAAAGAAAGAATTGCAAAAAGACTACAAACAGCAATAGAAAATTTAAAATAAAATTGTGGGGTTATGAGCCCTAAGGTAAGACAAGGGGGAGCAATATGGAATATAATAAATATGATATAGGAGATATTGTAAAAACAAAAAAATCACATCCTTGTGGGAGCAACCAATGGGAAATAATCAGAATTGGAGTAGACTTTAAGTTAAAATGCCAAGGCTGCCGGACATATCGTGGTTATGGAAAGACCAAAAGCATTAAAAGCAATAACAAAGTTAATAAAGAAAAAAGAAGAATTAACTTAATAATTGAATAAAACATATTTAATTTTAAATGTCGGACATAGAAGAGAAATATATAATTAAATGAAAAATTGAGAAATATATTTTATGTTTGATAAAAAATGGTAAAGCGCACTTGTAATTTAGTAATACCAACTAAGTTACAGGTGCGTAAAATATTTTCAGAAGTTACTGCCTTGCAAATTACTTTTTAAAATGAAAGTATTGTCAACTTAAAAGTAAATTCTATTTGGAAATGTAAACGAAAGTTATCAATAAATATTATTTAAAATAAAAATATATGAAAAAATTAGCAAAAGGTATTGACAAGTGCTAAAAAATAATGTAATATATTATATGGAATTAGCAAACAAACAAAACGAGTGCTAAAAAGATGCAATTTCTAAATAACAGGATAAGAAAATAAAAGTTCTTATTATATAAAAAGGAGGAAGGAAATTGCTAGAAGAAAGAAAAAAAAGAGTATTACAAGCAATAATAGAAGAATACATAAAAACAGCAGAGCCTGTAAGTTCAAATGCAATAATAAACTTAGAAGGGCTAGAATGTAGTAGTGCAACAATAAGAAATGAAATGGCAGAATTAGAGAAGATGGGGTATATAGAAAAAACACATACATCATCAGGAAGAGTGCCATCAGCAAAAGGATATAGATTTTATGTAGATGAATTATTAGAAGAAGACAAAATTTCATTAGAAGAAATAAAATATATAAGTGATAAACTTGAAACAAAAGTAAATGAAATTGAAGATATAACCAAAATAGCATCAAGCACAATATCAGAAATAACACATTATACAACAGTTTCAATAGGACCAAATACAGAAGTCCAAAAAATTGAAAATATAAAATTTGTGTTGTTGAGTAATAGAATGATAATGGCTGTAATATTAACAGATACAGGGCTTGTAAGAGAAACAATAATAAAATTTGATGAAGATATAACAGAAAATCAAGTTGAAACACTTAATTATATGTTTAATAACAAACTTAAAGGTGAACCAATAACAAAAATAGATAAACCTTTAGAAAAATACTTAGTAGAAGAAATGCAATATAGTGTAAATTTGATTAAGCCTATAATAGAACAAATGAAAAAGGTTGTTGAAGAAGAAAAATTTCATTTAGAAGGAGCAAATAGATTATTTGAATTACCAGAATTCAACAGTCTAGAAATTGCTAAAAACTTTATAAATATATTAGATGAAAAAGAATTAATGACAGATATGCTAAGTACAGGTTTTGCACAAGACATAAATGTATATATAGGTGAAGAAAATGAAAAAGAAGAACTAAAAGATTTTAGTATCGTAACATTTAAGCATAGAATAGGAAATAAAGATTTGGGAACAATTGGAATAATAGGACCAAAAAGAATGGATTATGCAAAAGTTATATCAGTTATGAAGTATATTAGTAAAAAGCTAAATGATGATGATAAAAATGAGAATTGAAATACTGCAGTTTTAAATGTAATTTTTCAATTAAAGAAAGGAGCAAAATTTTAAATGGAAAATAACAAAGAAAATGAAGAAAACGTAAAAGAAGAAAAAGATTGCATAATAGATCCAAAGCAACAAGAAATAGATGAATTAAATGACAGATATAAAAGAGTGTTAGCAGAATTTGAAAACTTCAAAAAAAGAAGTGGAAAAGAAAGAGAAACATTATATAATTCAATATTAGGCGATGTAGTAGAGGCTTTTCTACCAATAGTAGATAACCTTGAAAATGCTGTAAAAGCAGAAACACAAGATGAAGAATATAGAAAAGGTGTTGAACTTGTTTTAAAACAGTTTAAAGATATATTGAAATCAAAAGGAGTAGAAGAAATACCAGCAATTGGGGAAACGTTTGATCCTAGCTTGCACGAGGCTGTAAGCAGTATTCAAGACCCAAGTAAAAATACTCAAGAAATTGTGCAAGAGTATAGAAAAGGTTATAAGATAGGGTCAAGGGTTATACGTCACTCTATGGTTATAGTTGCTAATTAGGTTAATTAGTATGAAAAGCACTAATCTGCACATTTTCGCTAGCTACTTCAAACATCGACGTACAAACGTACGCCTTCAGCTTGAAGTAACTAACAAAAATGCACATCTCAGCACTTTTGATACTAATTAAATTAGGCACAAGATTTTAATAAGTTAATAATTTTAAAAATATATAGCCTTATGCCTTTAGGGGGCAGGCATTAAAGAAAGGAAGTAATTATTATGGGAAAAATAATAGGAATTGATTTAGGAACAACAAACTCATGTGTAGCAGTAATGGAAGGGGGAGAAGCTGTAGTTATACCAAATGCAGAAGGAAATAGAACTACACCATCTGTAGTAGCATTTTCTAAAAATGGTGAAAGATTAGTAGGACAAATTGCAAAACGTCAAGCAGTTACTAATCCAGAAAATACTGTTATATCAATTAAAAGAAAAATGGGAACAAACGAAAAAGTTGATATTGAAGGAGATAAATTCTCTCCACAAGAAATATCTGCAATGATATTACAAAAATTAAAAGCAGATGCTGAGAATTATTTAGGTCAAAAAGTAACTCAAGCAGTTATCACAGTACCTGCATATTTCAGTGATAGCCAAAGACAAGCAACAAAAGATGCTGGAAAAATAGCTGGACTTGAAGTATTAAGAATTATAAATGAACCAACAGCAGCAGCTTTAGCTTATGGTATGGATAAAGAACAAGATCAAAAAATTATGATATATGACTTAGGTGGAGGAACATTCGACGTATCAATACTTGATATTGGTGATGGTGTATTTGAAGTATTAGCAACAAATGGTAATACACATCTAGGTGGAGATGATTTTGATGAAGCAATAATCAAATATTTAGTAGCAGAATTTAAAAAATCAAATGGAATTGACTTATCATCAGATAAAATGGCAATGCAAAGATTAAAAGAAGCAGCTGAAAAAGCTAAAATAGAATTATCAGGTGTACAACAAACACAAATCAACTTACCATTTATCACAGCTGATAGCACAGGACCAAAACACTTAGATATTACATTAACAAGATCAAAATTCGAAGAATTAATACATGATTTAGTAGAAGCAACAGCTGGACCAGTTAACCAAGCATTAAAAGATGCGGGATTAACACCAAATGACATACACAAAGTATTATTAGTAGGTGGTTCTACAAGAGTTCCAGCAGTGCAAGAAGCTGTAAAAAGAATTACAGGAAAAGATGCTGATAAAGGAATAAACCCAGATGAATGTGTTGCAATTGGTGCAGCAATTCAAGGTGGTGTATTATCAGGAGATGTTAAAGACTTAGTATTACTTGATGTAACACCATTATCATTAGGTATTGAAACATATGGTGGTGTATTCACAAAATTAATTGAAAGAAATACAACAATACCAACAAAGAAATCACAAATATTCTCTACAGCAGCAGATGGTCAAACATCAGTAGAAGTTCATGTATTACAAGGTGAAAGAGAAATGGCTGCATACAACAAAACATTAGGTAGATTCCAATTAACAGGAATTCCAGCAGCTCCAAGAGGTGTGCCACAAATAGAAGTAACATTTGACATAGATGCAAATGGTATAGTTCATGTATCAGCTAAAGATATGGCAACAGGAAATGAACAAAATGTTTCTATCACAGCATCAACAAACTTAACAGATGAAGATATCGAAAAAGCTGTAAAAGATGCAGAAGCTCATGCTGAAGAAGACAAAAAGAAGAAAGAAGAAATCGAAGTTAGAAATAATGCAGAAAGCTTAGTATATAATAGTGAAAAAACATTAGGAGAATTAGGAGATAAAATTAGTGGAGAAGAAAAAGCTAAAATTGAAGCTGAAATAGAAAGCACAAGAAAAGCTCTTGATTCAAACAATACAGAAAGCATAAAAGAAGCTACAGAAAGATTAACAAAAGTATTTTATGAAATGTCAGAACAATTATATAAAAATGCTACACCAAATGAAGGTGCAGAAGCAACAGGTGAAGGAACAGAAAATAATGGTGGTGCATATAATGCAGATTATAAAGTTGAAGATGATGACAAAAAATAATACTCTAAAAGAGATTATAAAAGGTAATATATAAGGTAAGTATGGAGGTTAGAATATTCTTCTGACCTCCATACTGGAATTATTATATATTATCCTAAGGAGGAAAAGATATGGCAAGTAAAAGAGATTATTATGAAGTATTAGGTGTAAGCAAAACAGCAACAGATGAAGAACTAAAAAAAGCATATAGAAAACTTGCAAAAAAATATCATCCAGATGCTAATCCAGATAATAAAGAAGAGGCAGAAGCAAAATTCAAAGAAGTTAATGAAGCTTATGAGACATTGTCAGATCCACAAAAAAGGAGAATGTATGATCAGTTTGGACATAATGGACCACAAGGCTTTGGCGGTGCTGGAGGACCATTTGGCGGAGGCAATTACTATTCATATACTTCTTCAGGTTTTGATGGTTTCTCAGATTTTGGAGATTTAGGAGATATATTCTCATCATTTTTTGGTGGAGGCGCAAGAGCAGGAGCAAGACAACAAAGAGGCCCAAGAAAAGGTGCAGATTTAAACTTGAATTTAGAAATAACATTTGAAGAAGCATTTTTGGGTGTTGAAAAGCAAATCAGTATAACAAGACCTGAAACATGTGATGTTTGTCATGGTAGTGGTGCAAAGCCAGGAACAACTGTTACAAAATGTGCTGTTTGTAATGGAACAGGTACAGTAAAACAGGTTCAAAATACAATACTTGGACAAATGCAGACAACAAGAACTTGTACCAATTGTCATGGTACAGGAGAAGTTATAAAAGAACCATGTGATAATTGTAAAGGCAAAGGAACTGTTAGAAAACAACCTAAAATAAGAGTGAAAATTCCAGCTGGAATAGACGATAATCAAACTGTTGTATTAAAAGGTGAAGGTGAGCCAGGCGAAAAAGGTGGACCAAAAGGAGATTTATATATAACTGTAAGAATAAAAAGAAGCAATGTATTTACAAGACAAGGTACTACAGTTTCATGTGAGATTCCAATAACAATAACTCAGGCTACTTTAGGAGCTAATTTGAAGATTCCAATGGTAGATGGAAGTACAGAAACATATACAATACCAGAAGGTACTCAAACAGGAACAAAGTTTACTATTAGAGAAAGAGGATTTAAATCTTTAAATTCAAACTCAAGAGGAAACTTTGTATTTACAGTTGTAGTACAGACACCTAAAAGATTAAACAAAGAACAAAGAGAACTAATTGAAAAATTAGCAGTTACTATGAATGAACAACCACCTGTAAAGAAAAGAGGATTATTCGGTTAAACAGTTATGACGCAATCCTTACAGGCATAATAAAAATAAGACTAATTGGAAAAAACTGGACTTTTTGGAAAAAAGTATTGACAACAAACTCGTGTTATGATAACATGAGTTTGTAATTTTTTAGTAAAAGTACAGATTATTTCTGTACCTGCTGAACATATTTTCTAACTGAACAAAATAGCCCCACTACCCATACTGCTGAGGAGGAAACATCATGAACAAAATCTTGAAGGTAATAAGACTAATCATCATCGTTCTATGTTTTATTGTAGGAGTAGGTTCTATCATATATGTTATGACAGAACGTCATGAGCAAAATGTACAGGAAGAAGTATTCAACGAACTAAAAGATGTCAAAGACAAAGAAGTAAATGGAGAAGATAAGGTAATCAATAATGAAGAAGGAGGCGTTTTACCAGAATACAGAAAATTGTACGAGGAAAATAACGACCTATATGGATGGCTCAGGATAGATGGTACTAACATCGATTATCCTGTAATGCAAACTCCGGACAGACCCAATTACTATCTTAGAAAGAATTGGATAGGCGAATATTCCATAAAAGGAATACCTTATGTAGACGAAAGAGTTGACGAAAACTCTGAGAATGTTCTGGTATATGGCCATAATATGGATGATAATACCATGTTTGGTAGTTTGCCAGAATACAAAGATATCTTGTATTACAAAAATCATAGATACATTGAGTTCAACACAATTTATGAACAAGCAAAGTATGAAGTGATTAGCGTATCTAAAACTGTTGCATTGGAGGATTCTGAGCTTGCAACAACGACCGAATACTATGTCTACCAACATGTAGAACTAGACACACCTGATGAATTTAATAAATACTTGGACTATATTAAACAGAACGAGTATTTTGACACTGGTGTTACGGCAAAATATGGAGATAGACTACTAACATTATCGACCTGTGATTATTGGACAGAAGGTGCACGATTATTAATAGTTGCGAAGAAAATATGAATAAGATGGAGGTGAAGTTTTTTCACCTCCATCTGCTGTATAAATTGGTAAAACTTAAGATAAGTGAATTGTAAGAAAAAGAAGAGAGTGCCCATTAGGGCACTCTCTAATGTATTTAACCTAGTTTGGTTAAATAATGTTCCTTAGGATTATATCAGGTATTTTCATCCTTACGCTTGGTCAGAGCCATAGTAAATCCAACCACCAGAGAAATACCACCAATCATAGCACAGGTAGTGAGATTGGAGTGATCACCGGTCTTGGGAGTATTGGTAATAGTTTTCTTGACGTCCTTCTTGGGAGTAGAAATCTTTACCACCTCAGGCTTAGTAGGCTGAGGCTCCAGGTCGGGTTCGGTAGGCTGAGGTTCAGGCGTGGGTTCCGGATCAGGAGTGGGCTCCGGTTCCGGAGTAGGTTCAGGATCAGGTACAGGATCAGGATCCGGCACGGGTGCAGGATCGGGATCAGGATCAGGCTTAGGATCCGGGTCAGGATCTGGCTTAGGATCGGGATCGGGGCGGTGATGATGACCACCACCGCCACTGTTCTTGTCGTTCTGGACATTGAACACAGCAGTCTCGCCGCTCGCAAGAGTGATAGCGATTTCATCAGAGTTAAGCTTATACCCGTCAGGGGCACTAATTTCCTTAATGTAGTATTCACCAGCATCAGGAATCAGATACTTAACATTGACACTACCGTTTTCAGTGACCAAAGCAGCAGCCTTGGACTGATCAGTGGTAAAGTACCCATTGCCGTCTTCGTCAATAGCATAATAATAGGTAACTTTGACGTAATCGTCATTATTACTAATCATGCCAGTGTCCTGACTACTATCAGTAGAGTTAGTACTGAGAAGTTTGTCAGGAGACATAGAAGGCACTTCCACATTTGCCTCCATCTTGTAATAATACAAGTTGAAGGTTGCGGGATTGGTAATCAGGTTACCATCCTTATCGACCTTGTTGATGGTGAGATCACCATCAATCTGTTCCAACTCAATGGCGTTGTACCATGCAAATTCATAGCACTGATAGCTATTGTTGGTCCAAGGACCGTCAATACCCATTGCCATCGAAAGAGCAAACTTGGTTGCATCCTTCTTGCTCAGTCCAGCTTCAGTAGCTTCATTGAGATACTTGTTCACATTTGCCCAAGCATCACTTGCGTTGTCCATGTAGTTCTTAACACCAAAGTTGTAAGGATACCACTTGGTATTGTAGTTGTTCAAGAAGTTCTGCTGAGTTTCCTTATCGCCAAAGGCGAAGTTCAGAAGATTCTCATAGAACATCTGATAACTAACTTCAACCAGCTGAGATTCAGGCCATTTGAACTGAATCATGTACTGACCATTATTTTCCTCGCAGATATAGATGTTATCTCCAGAAGTAGCTTTAAGCTCTTCAAGCTGCTCGGCGTTGACATAGAACTGATCATCAGCCATGCCACCGAAAAGGCTCATGATAACATCGGGGTGTTCATCATAGAGGTCGTTAAGACTATGGTACTCGTAAGAATACTTATTATTATAGTAATCTAACAAGTAGTTAGTCAGTGCGTCTTTTCCGGTATATCCCTTATCAGTCAGATAAGTATAAGTATCGGCTACCATGTTTGCGGTGATCTTAGTAGCTCTCACGCCATAAAGATCCTGCATCGGCTGAGACTTAGACATAGCACCAGTCAATCCCAGAGGGATTTGCTGACTGTCAAAGCCAACGAAATTGGTAAGACCATCCATCTCGGAAGTGTTGGCGGTTTCCATACGGAAGCTACCATCTTTGTATCTATAAGTGTGACCATTAGAAATAGTCACTTCGATATCAAAGGGGTTGCTATCAGAGGGAACACACTTATAATGCGCATTCGGATTATCAATGCCATATCTGTCTTTCAGATACTGCTGATAATACAAATCCAACACTTTGAGAGTTTCAGAGAGGTTCAGAACTATGTTCGATTCAGTTACTTCATCAGTAACATCAAACTTCAGTTTGAACACACCATCTTCGAGAGTAATGTCATATTTGACATCGACACCCTTGGAAGTACCGGGCTGATTAGGAACGACAACACTAGAAGGCTTGTCAGAACCGCCGTCACCAGGATTGGTGCCAGGATCAGAACCGCCGTCACCAGGATTGGTGCCAGGATCAGAACCACCGTCACCAGGATTGGTGCCAGGATCAGAACCGCCGTCACCAGG
>CAKPSX010000014.1 GCA_934184665.1 uncultured Clostridia bacterium
CTGATTCACGATTTATTAATCTTACTTTTACGTGTAATCTTGTTGAATATGTTGCATCTCTTTCTTTTGCTTCTTCTAATGTGTATTTTGTTTTTTCTTCCATGTAATAGTCGAAAAATTCTAGAACTAAATTTCCTGTATAGTCTACTATTGGTGAAATGTCTTTTAATACTTCTCCAAGTCCTTCTTCTACGAACCAATCATATGAATCTTTTTGTACTTTGATTAGGTTTGGCATTTCGATATAGTCGCCTACTTTTGAGAAATCCTTACGTGATGCTTTTTCGTATTTAACTTCTTTGATTTTCAAAATAAATCACTCCTTAAAAAAATTTAAGCAGATGTAAAACTTTTTAGAAAAATCCCTTCTTAATGTGCATTTTCATACAATTTCTGATTTTGTCTGCTCTACAATTTCTTCCATTTTATTTCCATACACTTAATTCTTATTTTTCTAATTTCTCTTGAATTAATATTTTTCATAATATACGCTAAATATTTTATCATATTTTACCAATGTTTGTCAATTATTTTTGCCTGATTTTTTCAGGTTTTTTATAAATTTGGACACAAAAAATTTACAAAGAATATTTATCTGTTTTGTTGTAAAAAATTTCATTATATGTTAATATATATATTATAAGTTAAAAATGCATAAAGGAGGTATTTTTATGTGGATTGCATTAGCAGTAATTGCTATAATTCTAATAGCAATTGTACTTATTTATAATGGTCTTGTTTCTGCTAGATTAAAAGTAGATAATGCATGGAGCCAAATAGATGTACAATTACAAAGAAGATTTGATTTAATCCCTAATTTTGTTGAAACTGTAAAGGGGTATATGACACACGAATCTGAAACTTTCGAAAAAATAGCAAAATTAAGAACATCTTGGGCAAATACTTCATCAGTTGGAGAAAAAGCTCAGTTAGATAATGAACTTTCTGGAGCCTTAAAAACAATTATGGCTGTATCTGAAAGTTACCCTGATTTAAAAGCAAATCAAAACTTTGCAGATTTATCTGAAGAATTAAGAAATACAGAAAATAAGATTTCATTTTCTAGACAATTCTATAATGACAGTGTAACAATGTATAACACAAAATTACAACTTTTCCCTTCAAACATAATAGCAAATATGTTCAATTTCAAACCAAGAGAATTGTTTGCTGTTGAAAATGAAGAAGCTAAGAAAAATGTAAAAGTTGATTTTAACAAATAAGATAATGTAATGTAGGATTGTTAGCTAACAACCCTACATTTTTTATAAGAAAGGAGGAATTATATGTTTGAAGATATTAAAAGAAATAAAATAAAATCTGGGCTTATTGTTTTTACTTTTCTGATATTTATTGCATTAATAATATATTACATATGTATGGCATTAGATTTAGGTTCAGTATCTATTGCAATTGCTATGGTTTTCGCAATAGCATCAACATGGGGCTCTTATTATTATAGTGATAGAATTGTTTTAAGTTTAAATAAAGCAAGACCTGCAACAAAGGAAGAAAATTTAAGATTAGTTAATATATTAGATTCATTAGTTGTTTCATCAGGGTTACCATGTACACCAAGGCTATATATTGTAGAAGATGCTCAACCAAACGCATTTGCTACGGGTAGAAATCCACAAAATGCTGTAATATGTGTTACAACAGGACTATTAGATAAACTTGAATATTATGAACTTGAAGGTGTTTTAGCACATGAAATGGCACATATTAAAAATTATGATATTAGATTATCTGCTGTTGTTTCTGTTATGGTTGGTTTTGTAGTAATGCTTTCAGATTGGTTTACAAGAATTACTTTCTGGGGCGGAACAAGAGATAGCGATAATGATAATAAGGGAAATGGAATACTTATGCTAATAGGATTAATATTTTTAATTCTTTCACCTATATTTGGAAAATTAATGCAATTAGCTGTTTCAAGAAATAGAGAATATCTAGCAGATGCTACAGCTGTTGAATTTACAAGAAATCCTGATGGTTTAATCTCTGCACTTGAAAAAATAACTAATGACCCTAATGAATTAAAAGTTGCAAATAATGCTACTGAAAATATGTATATAGTAAATCCTTTTAGATCTGATAAAAAGAAAAAAACTTCTAGCCTATGGTCAACACACCCTAGCACAGAAGACAGAATTAATGCTTTAAGAAACATAAAATAGTGCCTATATTTGGCACTATTTTAATTTCATTGATAATAATTTTGATATTCCTTTTTCCTCCATTGTTACACCATAAACTGTGTCAGCAACTTCCATTGTTCCTTTTCTGTGTGTAATAATTAAGAATTGTGTATCTTTAGAAAATTTCTTTAAATACTCTGCATATCTGTAAACATTTACATCATCAAGAGCTGCTTCAATCTCATCAAGTACACAGAATGGAGATGGGTTTATCTTTAATATTGCAAATAATAGTGCAATTGCAGTAAAGGCTTTTTCCCCTCCTGATAGTAACGTCATACTTTGCAGTTTTTTGCCTGGTGGTTGTACAGTTATTTCTATTCCGCATTCCAAAATATTATTTTCGTCAGTTAAAGTGACTTCAGCTGCTCCTCCTCCAAATAGTTCTTTAAATACTTGTCCAAAATTCTTATTTATTATTTCAAACTTTTCTTTAAATTGTTGTTTCATTATATTAAGCATATCTTGTATAACTTTTCTAAGTTTGTCCATTGATTCTTCTAAATCTACTCTTTGTTCACACATAAAGTCATATCTTTCTTTTAGATTTTTATATTCTTCAATAGAATCTACATTAACACTTCCAAGTTCTTTAATATCTGTTCTTAAGTTATTTACCTTTCTTTGTGTTAATGCAATATTTTCAGGTTTTCTATACTCACCTACATTATTAGGCGTAAGCTCATATTCTTCCCACATTTTATTTATTATATCTGTTATATCTTCTTCAATTTTTGTTTTCTTAACCTCTAGTTTTACAAGTTGTGCTTTTAAGTCTTCAATAATTTTAAATTCATCTGTTTGTTCTTGCTCTTTTTTAGTTAGTTTTTCATTTTTCTCTATTCTGTCTTTTTTAAGTTTTTCTATAGTCCCTCCACTATTAGCAACTTTCTCTTTAATCTTTTCAATATCTTGATTTATCTTTTCTATTTGTTGTTCTAATTCTGAATTTTCTATTTTTGCTTTTTCTATTTTCTCTTTCTTGATTTCTAATGTTTTATTATTTGCCTCAATATCATTTTTTATCATTTCAGTAATTTCTTGTAAAGAAACTTCACTCTCAGAAAATGATGATACAGATATTTTTAAGTTTGTTATATCTAAATTTAAATTGTCTATATATTCTTGACTGTCTTTATTTGAGTTTGAAAATTCATCAATTTCTTTTTGATCTTTTTCGTTTTCTTCTGTTATATTTTTTATTTTATTTTCATTTTGTAATTTACTTTCTTCAATATCTTTTTTATTATTTTCTGATTTTATATTTTCTTGTTTTAAATTATCAATTCTCTTTTGAATTTTTTCAATATTTTCATCTATTGATAAAATTCTTTGCTTCTCTGTAGCATATGTAATTTCAGTTTCTTGTAATTGCTTTTCTAGTATTTCTATTTCTCCAACAGTACTTTCAGATGTTTCTAAGAATTCCACTTTTTCTTTTTCAAGTTTTTCTATTTTTTCATTCAATTGTTTTATTTCTTTTTTTAATTCTTCAATTTCTTTGCTTCTGCCTAATATGTTTACTGTCTTTTTTGCTACAGAACCACCAGTAATTGCTCCTGATGAGTTTATTATATCTCCTTCTAATGTCACTATTCTAAAAGAATGTCCATTTTCTTTTGCAATATTTATTGCATTTTGCATATTATCTACAACAACTGTTCTGCCAAGCAGATTAAGTATTATTTGTTCATATTTCTTACCATATATAACAAGGTCTGAAGCAACTCCTACTATTCCTTGTTTATTTCCTTTTATGTTTTCAATTTTTCTGCCTTTTACAGATGAAATTGGTAAAAATGATGCTCTTCCCAATTTATTTTTTCTTAAATGCTCTACTAATTTTTTAGCATCTTGTTCAGTTTCTGTTACAATGTTTTGTATGCTAGCACCTAAGCACATTTCTATAGCAACAGCATATTCTTGTGGAACTGATATTATATTTGCTAATACACCATGCATTCCTTTTTCAAGTTCTGGATCTTTTTCACAATCTAGCAATAAATCTTTAACACTTTTTATATATCCTTCTTTTTCTTTCTCTGTTTCTACCAAGAAATCATGTCTAGATTTTTTCATTCTCATCTCATTTGTCATATTAGCAATTTTTAAATCATATTCTTTTGTTTTTCTATCTATTTCTTCTTTTTTTGAATTTACTTTTTCTATACTTTGTAATACTTTATTTCTGTTTGCTTCTATCTCATAGAATCCTTTTGCAATATCTTCTTTTTTCATTTTTGTTCTATCTAGTTCGAGAATATTATTACTTATTTCTTGTTTTATTTGAGATTGTCTTTTTTCAATATTATCTAAATTAGCTTTTTGCATACTTATTTCTGATTGTATCTCATATTTGGCATCAATATTTTCTTCTACTCTTTTTTTAATCTTCTCAATTTCTAATTCTTTTGTGCTAAGTTTCTCAGTTATGTTTTTTAGCTCTGTTTCTTTTTCATTAAGTTCTTTTTCAAATTTTTCTTTATTTTGTTTTAGATTATCTTTTTTGTCTTCTTTTCTTTCTATTTCTTCTTGTAGTTCTTTTATTTTTTGCTTTGTTTGTTCTATTTCTTCTTCATATATTTTTGAATTTTCTATATTATTTTCGATTTTAGTTTTTGCAACATTTATATCTGAATTTAATTGTTCAACTTCCTTTTGGCTCTCAAATCCAATATTTTGCATATTTTCTATTTTAGTTGTTATTTCATCAATATCTTCTTTTAACTGTTCTTTAAGTAATTTTATTTTTTCTAATTTTCCTTCTTCCTGATTTAGCGTTGATTGCATTATTTCTTCATCTTTTGTTAATTCTTCTAAAGTTTCTTTATATTTTTCAATATTATATACAAAAAGTCCAACCTCAATATTTTTTAATTCTTCTCTTAAATTCAGATATCTTTTTGCTTTATCTGACTGTTGTTGTAAAGGCTCTAAATTTCCCTCGATTTCTGTTAATATATCATTTATTCTAAGTAAATTTAATTTAGTTTGTTCCAATTTTTTTTCTGTTTCATCTTTTCTAGCTCTATATTTTACTATTCCTGCTGCTTCTTCAAATATATGTCTTCTATCTTCTGATTTATTGCTTAATATTTCATCTATTTTACCTTGACCAATTATTGAATATCCATCTCTGCCTATTCCTGTATCCATAAATAATTCGATAATATCTTTTAATCTACAAGGAACTTTATTTATATAATATCCTGTTTCACCACTTCTATATATTTTTCTTGTTATTGTAACTTCATTATATTCTATTGGTAGCACTCCATCTGCATTATCAAATACCAATGATGCCTCTGCAAATCCCAATGGTTTTCTATTTTGTGTTCCAGCAAATATTATATCTTGTGTTTTTTGTCCTCTTAATGATTTCATACTTTGTTCTCCAAGTATCCATCTTATACAATCTGATATATTGCTTTTACCTGAGCCATTTGGACCTATTACACTTGTTATTCCTGGCATAAATTCTAATACTGTTTTGTCTGCAAATGACTTAAATCCTTGCATTTCTAGTCTTTTTAAATACATTTTCTTCACCTTTTTATTTCTATTTCTTGTTGTATTTTATCGTAAAATACGAAAAATAGCAAGTAATCTTGCTATTTTTGAATTGTTTATACAATTATAACTGTTCCTCTGATGCTCTATCAATTTCAAAATAAAATTCTACACCATTATATTTATTTTCTACTCCGAATCTATTTCCATAATTGTTCATAATTGCTCTAACAATAGATAGTCCTATTCCGCTTCCTCCATCATCTCTATTACGTGCTTCATCTGCTTTGAAAAATCTATTCCAAACTCTTGATAAGTTTTCCTCTGAAATATTATCTCCTGTGTTAAATACAGTAATTCGAACTTTATCATCTTTAATATCATTAGTTATTTTTATATATTTTTCTCCATTAATTTCCTTTACATGCTTTATAGCATTTGTCAAATAATTAGTTATTACTTGGCTAATATAAAAATCATCTGCATATACATATATTTTTTCATCTGGATTAAATTGTATTTGCACATTTTTTTCTGCTATCATAACATGTGAAGTTCTTAATATTTCTTTTTCAAGTTCAACTATATCAAATACTGTATTATTAAATTCTCTTTTCTCATATTCAAGTCTTGTTAATTCTAATAACTGTTTTACAAGCTTATCCATTTTATTAGTTTCATCTAATATTACTTCTGCATAAAATTTTCTGCTTTCTTCATCAGCATTTACATTTTCTAAAAGCCCTTCACTATATCCTTGTATCAAAGCAATTGGTGTTTTTAATTCATGTGATACATCTGATATAAAGCTTTTTCTCATTTCATCTATTTTAGACTTTTTCTCTATATCTTTTTCAAGTTCAATATTTGTTTTTCTTAATTGATTTATCGTTTTTTCAAGCTTATCAGACATTATATTTATGCTTTTTCCCAGTTCATTTATTTCATCATCATCTGTAACAACATATTTATGACTAAAGTCTAAGTTTGACATTTTTTTAGCAATTGAATTTAATTCTGATATTGGGTCACTAAATCTTTTTGATATATATATTATTGCAAATGTTCCTAAAAATATTACTATTCCTGCTATCAAATATAAAAACCTATTTGAAATTCTTACACTTTCTTGTATTGATGAAAGTGGAAGTCTAATATACACTCCATATCCATTATCAAGGTGTCCTGTTAGCAATATATAATTCATTCTTGTTTCTGTATCTTTTACATTCATTATTTCTATATTATCAGCTTCTTCTATTAATTTATATTCTTGTTTTCTGTTCAGTCCCCAAAATTCTACTATTCTTCTAATATTAGATAAAAAATCTTTATTTGACAAATAAAGAACCACATCATTAGTATCTTTTATTATTATATCAAAATTGTTTTTTATTGCAATCTTGTTTAGCTCATCTTCTATATTAGTAACTTCACTATTCCCATTATAATAGTCATTAATCTGACTATATACTGTTTTTAGGCTATTACTTTTTATATATTGATAATACTTTTCTAATACAAATTTATTTACTACAATTAGAAATACTATAATTGAAATTACAGTTATGCATAAAATTAAAAATAGTTTGCCTCTAACTGTTTTTACTTTTTTCTTCAAATTTCCCATAATCGAATTTTGCTTTCCTCCATATATCTATTTCTTTACTTCAAATTTATATCCTATTCCTCTTATTGTTTCAATATATTTGCCTTTTTTCCCCAGTTTATGTCTAATTTTTTTTATATGACTATCAATTGTTCTTGAATCCCCATAATAATCATAATTCCAAACGTTATTTAGTATTTTGTCTCTTGATAATGCAATATTTTCATTTTCTAATAAATATTTTAATAATTCATATTCTCTTAAGCTTAAATCAATTGGTTTTCCATCTACTTTTACTGTTCTACCTTCTACATCAAGTGTTATTCCATCATAATCTTTTACTTCTTTAATATCTCCATATGTTCTTTTAAGTATCGCTTCAACTCTCGCAACTAATATTTTAGGGCTAAATGGTTTAGATATATATTCATCAACACCCAATTCAAAGCCAAATAATTCATCTTGTTCTTCTCCTCTTGCTGTTAACATTATTACAGGTACTTTTGATTCTTGTCTTATTTTTCTTAAAACTGACCACCCATCAAGTTTTGGCATCATTACATCTAATAATATTAATTTTATTTTGTTTTTATTTTCTTCATATACTTCTATTGCTTTTTCACCATCTTCAGCTTCAAGTGTTTGATATCCCTTTGCTGACAAGAAATCTTTTAATAATTTTCTCATTCTTGATTCATCATCAACAATTAATATATATATACCCTCCATTTTATCACATTCCTTTCTTTAAAATACTATACAGAGTCAACTTAAAAATTATAATTTTTTAAATTATGTTTATTTAATAATTATATCTTATTTCTATGTCTTTTTTGTGAAAATTAATTTTTTATGAATCAAAAATGTTTGCATTATTTTTAAAGCAGACATACCAATTGATATGTCTGCTTATTAATGCTTGTTCGAATTATGTAGTCTCAACTATGAGACATACATATTCTCTATATCTTCCTGTTCCTACCCCGTCTTCAGGGCAGTTGCAACAGAGATAATAGGTTCCTGCCCCATCTATTTCTGCTTGAAATAGCTTGTTGCAATCGTCACATCTGAATGTGACGTCAATAGTATCACCATATTTCATGCGTACCTTTACAGGGTTTTCGACGCATAACTCTTCTCCAGTCTTCATTCCAGAACCATTATAGCTTTGTTTTTGTTCTGTTCTACCATTAGGTAGAGTAACTTCAATGGTGGCATGGTTTGGGTCTGAAAGTTGAGGTACAGCTGTCTGCCTTTCCTTACAAGCCTCAAGAGCAATGGACAGAACCACTATAACAAGCACAATCACGATGATATTTCTAATACCTTTCATAATCAAGTTCCTTTCTTTGAGTATATATTCATGCTTTTTGTCTTGATATTAAAAATATTTTGTGTTGAAATTCAATTATACTAAAAAACTGTTTTTAGTATATAGAATTCCTTTGGAATAACATCTCCTTTCTGTTTGTAAATTTTTGTTTTCGTCATTCCTTTCTATAATGTGATTACACTTATTATAGCATATTTTTGACATTATCGTCAATTTCGATTAGTTCATATAATCTCTTAATTTTTTGCTTCTACTTGGATGTCTTAGCTTTCTTAATGCTTTTGCTTCTATTTGTCTTATTCTTTCTCTTGTAACATCAAATTCTTTTCCTACTTCTTCAAGTGTCCTTGCTTTTCCATCTTCTAATCCGAATCTTAATTTTAATACTTTAGCTTCTCTTGGTGTTAATGTACTCATAACTTCTTCTAATTGCTCTCTTAGTAATGTATATGATGCAGCATCATGTGGCGCTGGAGAATCTTCATCTTGTATAAAATCTCCTAAGTGACTATCATCTTCTTCACCAATTGGTGTTTCTAATGATACTGGATCTTGTGCTATTTTTTGAATTTCCATTACTTTTTCAACTGGTATATCCATTTCTTTTGCAATTTCTTCTGGCGTAGGTTCTCTACCTAATTGTTGTAATAGATGTCTTGATGTTCTTATTAATCTATTTATTGTTTCTACCATATGAACTGGAATTCTTATTGTTCTTGCTTGGTCTGCAATTGCTCTAGTTATTGCTTGTCTTATCCACCATGTTGCATAAGTACTAAATTTAAACCCTTTAGTATAGTCAAATTTCTCTACTGCTTTTATTAAACCCATATTTCCTTCTTGTATTAAATCAAGGAATAACATTCCTCTGCCAACATATTTTTTTGCAATACTTACAACAAGTCTTAAGTTTGCTTCTGCTAATTCTTGTTTAGCTTCTTCATCATTTTCTAATATTCTTTTTGCTAGTTCAAGCTCTTTTTCATATGATAATAATGGAATTTTTCCAATTTCTCTTAAATACATTCTTACAGGGTCATCAACACTTACACCCTCAAAATTATTATCTGTTATTTGATCTAATTTTAAATCTTCTACTTCTTTTAAATCTTCTATATCTGGTTCTTCTTCAAATTCATCATTTAATAAGTTAACTCCCATTTCTTCGAATGCATCAAATACTTTATCTATTTGGTCTGGGTTTGTATCTTCTAGTTCTTTTGCTAATTCTCCGTATGTCATTTTACCATTTTCTTTTGCTTTTTTCACAATATCTTTTACTTTTTGAGATTCTTGGTTTATTTCTTCTTCATTTTTTGGTTGTTTTTTTTCTTTTTTTGCCATTTCTTTTAATTTATTTTTTTCTTCTTCTAATTTTTTTATTTCTTTTTCATCTATATCTTTCCCCACAAAAATTTCACCCCTATTTGATTTTTGCCAATGATATTATAATATCACTTAGCTCCTTACCTAATTTCTTTTTTTCTAACTCATCTTGTTCAGTTTCTAATTGTTTTAAAATACTTTTCTTTTTTTGATTTAGTTTTTCCTTTTCATATTTTTGTAATACATCATCAACTGCTTTTTCCATATCCTCAAACTCATAATCTGTTGCCATTACCATTGTTATATGATTTTTCATTTCATCATCAAATGTGTCTATTAATTTATTTATATTTCTCTCACTTTTTTCTGATTCTTTGTATATCTCTTGTGCTATTTTTTTATTTATTTCAACCTTAAAATCTTCTGGTTTTATTTTTTCTTGAATCTTTTTAAACACATTTATATTTGTATCTAATAACAATGCTATTATTGTATTTTCTCTATTTTCTAAATCTTTATCTATTTCTTCTTTTGGTTTTTCTTCTTGTCTTATATTTTTAACTTGATTTTCTGATGTTTTTTCTGTTTTAAAATTGGTATATATAAGTTTATTTACCTCTGCATATATTGCTTCTTTTGATATATTATACCCTTTTGCTATTTTTTCTATGTATATTTCTCTCTCTATTGTACTCTCTACTTTTGACAATATTTTTGATATTTCTCTTAAAAAGTTGATTTTATCTCCTGAATTTTCTAAATTATACTCTTTTTTCAAATTTCTTACTTTGAATTCTACTAATGATATTGCATTTTCTATCTCAAGTTTGAACCTGCCTTCTCCATATTTTATAATATATTCATCAGGGTCTTTTGCCCCCTCTATTTGGAGTACTCTCATATCGCAGCCCATATTTTGTAAGATTTCCATTGACCTTGCAATAGCATTTTGACCTGCACCATCTGCATCAAATCCTAAAATTACTTGTTCTGTTGTTTTTCTTAGTAGCCAACCTTGTTGTTCTGTAAGCGCTGTGCCTAATGCGCCAACAACATTTTTTATCCCCCTCTGATGTAATGATATAACATCCATATATCCTTCTACAATAAGTATTTTTTTAGCTGATTCTTTTTTAGCTATATTTAATCCAAATAAATGTCTACCTTTGCTATATACTATATTTTCTGGCGAATTTATATATTTTGGTTTTGAATCATCTAATACTCTACCTCCAAATCCAATTATTCTGCCTCTTACATCGCATATTGGAAACATTAATCTATTTCTATATCTATCTTTATATGTTCCATTATCATTTTTTATTACAAGCCCTGATTCTAGAATTTCTTTTTCTCCAAAACCTTTTTCTCTTAAGAATTTATACATTTCATCACCCCTGCCTGAGTAGCCTATTTGAAATGCCTCAAGTGTTTCTTGATTTAGCTTTCTTTTTTTTATATATTCTTGTGCTATTTTTGCAGTTGGTTTATATAAATTTTGATGATAAAATTCTGCTGATATTTCGTTTATTTTATATACTTTTGATTTTAGTTCTTCTTTTTGGCTATCTAATCCTGTATCTAAAGTTGGTAATTGAATTTTTGCTCTTTCTGCTAATGTTTCTAGTGCTTCTAAAAATGTTAGACCTTCTATTTTCATTAAAAATGTATATACATTTCCTCCTACGCCACAACCAAAGCAATGAAATATTTGCTTATCTGGTGACACAGAAAAAGAAGGAGACTTCTCATTATGGAATGGACATAATCCAAAGTAGTTTCTCCCTTTTCGAGATAAATGTACATATTGTGAAATAACATCAACTACATCATTATTTTGCCTAACTTCATCTATGATTTCTTCACTATAATATTTTGCCATTTACCTCCACTCCTATATGATTTCATTTAATTCATATAATAAGAAAATAAATCCCCTATTATTGTACATAATTTATTATTCGACGTATTTTACATAATTCCCCCTTTTTAGGGCAATTTTTTATAATGGCATAGACAAATATTATAATGGGCGAAAAAAAAGAGGTGGTCTCCCACTCTCTTAAACATTTTCTTTGATGTAGTCTACAACATCTCCAACTGTAACTACTTTTTCTGCATCTGCATCTGGAATTTCTATATCAAATTCTTCTTCTATAGCCATAACTAATTCTACAATATCTAAAGAATCAGCTCCTAAATCATCTATAAAAGATGCTTCCATTGTAACAGCACTTTCTGATGCACCTAATTGTTCTACAATTATTCCTTTTACTTTTTCAAAAACCTCTTCTGAACTCATAAAAGTTCACCTCCTCTCAAGCTTTATACGATTATTTATTTTTCATATTTTTACCTTTACCATTTATATTATATGTTATGTTTTTTGTCAAGCATATTTATAATATTTCTTTATTTATTTTCTTCTTTTATATTATTTTTTTCAAATTCCTCTATCATTTTGTCTACAGCCTTATTTTCGACAAACTTTTCTGCTTGTTTAATTGTAAATTCAAATAGTTTTTCATCACTACTTCCATGTGCTTTTACAACCGGTTTTTTAACTCCTAAAAATAAGGCTCCACCATATGATTTATAATCCATAGTTTTTTTGAATTTATTTATTGCTGGTAATGATGGCACAGCACATATTTTTGAGAATACATTATGTGTTAAACTTTCTGTTAAAGTTCTTTTAACAAACTTTCCAAGGCCCTCTACTGCTTTTAAAAATATATTTCCTGTAAATCCATCTGTTACAATTGCATGAATTTCCCCAGAAAAAGCTTCTCTTCCTTCTACATTACCTACAAAGTTAATCCCTAATTCTTCTGAATTTTCTTTTAATAATTTATAGCTTTCTCTAACTAGTTCATTTCCCTTAGTTTCTTCTGTTCCAATATTTAGTAAGCCTATTCTTGGCTTTTCAATACCATATGTATTTTTTAAATATATTGTTGCCATTTGTGCAAACTGTAATAAGTTTATTGGTCTACAGTTTGTATTTGAGCCTGAATCTATTAATAATAATTGACTTTTATATGCTGGTAATATACCTGCTAATGCTGGTCTATCAATTCCTTTTATTCTACCTACAAGTAGGGTTGCCCCTGCTAATAATGCTCCTGAATTACCTGCTGAAATAAATACATCTCCTTCGCCCTCTTTTAGCATTTTAAATCCTACTACCATTGATGAATCTTTTTTTCTTTTTATTGCTACTGTTGGTTGGTCTTCCATTTCAATTGTTTCTGTTGTATTTTTTATTTTTAGTCTATTTGATATTTCCTCAATTTCTTTTCCATAAAATTCTTTTATTTTATTTCTGATTACTTCTTCTTTTCCAATTAAAGTTACTTCTGCTTTTATTTGATTTATTGCTTTTACTGCTCCTTTTATATTTGCGTCTGGTGCGTTATCTCCTCCCATGGCGTCTAGTAATATATTCATGTTGTTTCCCCCTCTTTATGATTATTCAAGATGTAACTATTTTATTATTATTTTATTCAAATTGCAATAGATACTATATAAAAAAAGATTTTTTATTTGTTCTTTTGCTTCAATTTTTCTAAATAAAGAAGTTTATGTAAAACTATTGCTTTTGCTGTTGATATTTGCTATAATAAAAGAGTATAGGTTTGTTTTTTGCCTATAAACTAATAAATACAGCAAATGATAAAGCATAATAAAAGGGAGGAATATAAATGGATAATAAACCACATTTTAAAAATAACGTTGCAGCTAGAAGGCTAGATCATGCAACAATTAAATTTAATGTTACAAAAAGATATGAAGAATTAGATGAAAAATTTAAAGCAAGAAAAATGAATGCGAAAGAAATGAAAGAATATGAGAATCTTAAAAAAGTTATTGCTAATTTACCAAAGATGGATAATGTTTTTAAATTCCAAGAAAACTTAATAACATATCAAAAAGCTTTGGTTGAGGAACTTTCTATAAGGAAATCAACTTCTGAAAGAACAGAAAAAGTAGAATCATATATGGATTTTCTAGAAGATCAATTAAAAGATTTGAAAGATAAAATCTTAGATACAAACTCTAAATTAAAAGATCCAAATATTAGTGAAGAAGATAAAGAAAAACTTGAAATTGCTTTAGAATCATATAAGAAAAAGCTAGGTAATAATCAACTTGAATATTCAAAAGTTTACTCTGAGCAAAATAAACAAGAAAAAGCTAGTAAAACTCTTAATGAAAAATTTAAAGATTTATCTAAAGAAGATTTATGTACAGAACTTGAAAAATCAAGTATTGCAATAAGCAAGTGTACTTTATATTTAAATAAGCTATTAAAAGGTGAACGTATTGAAGATATTAAAGTACAAGAAAATGCTACTGATTGGAAAAAATTTATCGCTGATAGAAGACAATCTGAAAAATTACATAACTTAAAGAAAGCTCAAAAAGCACCATTAAGTTTACAAGCACAAATCGGGGATTTTGTTAATTCTGTAATGCCTGAACAACAACCTGAAGTATCAGTTGAACCTCGTGAAGAAACTTCTGAAAATTTACCAGTAGAAGTTAGTGATTTTGATAAAAAACATCCAACTTTGGCAAGATTTAAAAACTGGTTTAAAGATAAATTTAGCAAAATATCAGATAAAGTATCACGTAAAACACATGAATCAAAAGTTGAAGAACCAGAAGAAGAGCAAGAACAAGAATCTAGTTCATCAGCTAAACCTGTTGAAAATAGAGAAGAACACAAAGAAGAAACTAAACAAGATAAAGGTTCTCAATTTAGAGAATCACTAAAACAACAAACTATAGCAGATTATGATATATCTAAAATTGCTGAATTAGGGCAAAAAGGATATGAAGAAGAACTTGCTAACAATGAAAAGAAATTAGCTGCAAAAAGATTAGCAGATAATAGACGTAAATTATATGGTGATTCTGCAAAAGAGATGAATACAGGTATATCAGATAAATTAAATGATTTATCAAAAAGCGATGATGAAAGATAAATAAGTACAAACAAAAGCGACTATGTGGGGCTATGAAATAACCTCATGTCGCTTTTTATTTACATCTTATTGGTTTTATGTTGACTTGCTTTAATGGTATTGGTGGGTGGATAAGAACATGGTGGTTGGTTGGCTGCAGACTAATTGATTTACGTAAAGCTGTATGACCTTGATGCTGGCAGGGCTGATGCTTACTTAATGTACAGTGTTACTCGTACCCCACGGTCTTTATATTTGTTATACGGACTATTAGAAATACTGCTTTCTACTGGCTTGTCACTTCCTGTTGAGGAATAATATCCTCCATAGTTATATCTACTTCTGTTATTTCCTGTATATGAAGATATGTGTGTCCACTCTGATACATTTCCTGCTAAATCATAAATATTATTTGCATTCGTTCCTTCATATCCTCCAGTTGGAATTCTTTCACCAAAACCTGATTCTTTTTCTGCTGTTGCCTTTGACGTACTTGTATAATATGTGAAACCATTATTTGAATAATTTCCCCAACTTGTTGAATCTGAGGCTATTTCTGCATATGTTTTCTCTCCAGTATCTATCAACCACTTTAATGTTTCGTCCCACTGTATTCCCCATATCATCTGCACTCCTGCACTTGTTCCTGATAACTTTCTTGCTTTTTTCCACATTGTATACCATGTTTGTTTTTTTATATCTGTGTTTATTCTTTTAACAACAGGCGTTGCTTGGCTTAGGTCTCCTGTTTGGTATCTTCCTATATAATATCCTCCATATGTTGCTACACTATTTAACATTTTATCGAAATCAATCTCCATTTCCATTAAGAAATCTTCTCTTGACATTCCATTTAAATATTTAGTTAAATTTGTTGATTGGATATCATATTTGGTTGTTTGTGGCTCATATTTATTACTACTACTTTTTGAATATGATGATGATGTAAAAGTATATGTTGTTCCGTATTTCTTTCCTGTTGTCTGGTCTCTCCAATACATATCACTTACTTCTGCTATTGGTATCCATACATATTGATTTCTATTACACTGTGCCTCCCATTTATTACTATCTGTTACAGCATCTGTTCCTTCATATATTACAAATCCTCCATTTACAGAATTTTCATCTGATGCAGATGATGCTGTGTAGCCTGTTGGTACTGGTACTTGTACTCCATCTGAGCTTGTTACTGTTGTGAAATTATTTGTGTTTCTCTTACCAGGTTTTATTTCTCCCCATATATAATTTATCTGCTCTTTTTGATTATCTGCTGTTTCTTGTGGTGCATTATCTTTTCTTGCATTATACACAATACCACATATAATAGCACCCAATATTACAACTATCACTATTGGTATGATAAACACCTTCTTTCCATATGCTAAATACATAAACTCTAAATCACCTATTTTAGTTACTTTTTCTTTTTCCTCTTTTTTCTGTTTCCTTTTACTCATAACAAATCAACACTCCAATCTTTTTTATAATTTTTTACAACATAAAAAGACAGCAGAAAAAGGCATAAAATTTTTATGCTTTTTCCACTATCTCTATTAAATTTATTTATTCTACTTTTTTGCTTTTTTTCTTCAACGCTTAAAAGTGCTTGTGTGTGTGTGTGTGTACAGCCTCAAGGGTTTGCGCCTTCATAACTTTCATATTTTTCTTCTCCTTTGAATTCTATTATTACCAATTTTATTACATTTTAAACATAGAATTATTTCAAAATTATAATATCAAAAATGCACCCATTAGTCAATACATTTTGCAATTATTTTTTGTGCACTTCAAATAGAAATTCCGGGTGCATTTTGTAAAATTTAAAAAGGATTATTTTACTAATAAAATCTAAAAACAGATTTTAAAAATTTCTTGATTAAATTTTCTGTTATGCAAAAAAATAGCAAGATTAACTCTTGCTATTTTAATTTATATGTGTATCTTATGCTAATATTTCAGCAACAACACCTGAACCAACTGTTCTACCACCTTCACGTATAGCGAATCTTAATCCTTTTTCTATAGCGATTGGTGTGATTAATTCAATTGTCATTGATACGTTATCACCTGGCATAACCATTTCTGTTCCAGCAGGTAATTCGATAACACCTGTTACGTCTGTTGTTCTGAAATAGAATTGTGGTCTATATCCATTGAAGAATGGTGTATGTCTTCCACCTTCTTCTTTTGTTAAAACGTATACTTCTGATGTGAATTTTGTGTGTGGATGGATTGTTCCTGGTTTACATAGTACTTGACCTCTTTCGATGTCTTTTCTATCAACACCTCTTAATAATGTTCCGATATTATCTCCAGCTTCAGCTTGATCTAATAATTTTCTGAACATTTCAACACCTGTTACAACTGTTTTCTTTCTTTCTTGTGATAAACCGATGATTTCAACTTCGTCAGAAACTTTAACAATTCCTCTTTCTACTCTACCTGTAGCAACTGTTCCACGACCTGTGATTGTGAATACGTCTTCTACTGGCATTAAGAATGGTTGATCAATTGGTCTTTCTGGTGTTGGGATGTAGCTATCTACTGCATCCATTAATTCTTTCATTGGAGCATAAACTGGATCATTAGGATCTGTTGATGTGCTCTCTAATACTTTTAATGAAGATCCTTTTATAACTGGAATTTCGTCTCCTGGGAAACCGTATTCTGTTAATAGGTCTCTAACTTCCATTTCAACTAATTCTAATAATTCTGGATCGTCTACCATATCACATTTGTTTAGGTAAACAACGATGTATTTAACACCTACTTGTCTTGCTAATAGGATGTGCTCTCTTGTTTGAGGCATTGGTCCATCAGCTGCTGAAACTACTAATATAGCTCCATCCATTTGTGCTGCACCTGTGATCATGTTTTTAACATAGTCAGCGTGTCCTGGGCAGTCAACGTGTGCATAGTGTCTGTTTTCTGTTTCATATTCAACGTGAGCTGTATTGATTGTGATTCCTCTTGCTTTTTCTTCTGGAGCTCCGTCTATTTCATCATAAGCTTCGAATTTAGCTTTTCCTAATAATGATAAATATTTTGTAATAGCAGCTGTTGTTGTTGTTTTTCCATGGTCAACGTGTCCGATTGTACCGATGTTAACGTGTGGCTTTGTTCTTTCAAATTTTGCTTTTGCCATTTTAAATTTCCTCCTTTATATTATGGGTATATAATACCCTTTTTTATATTTTTAATACTAATAACTATTTTGCACTTGCATTTTATAACATTTATTTGAAAAATGCAAGTGTTTTGGCTAATTTAGTTATAATTAATTGTCTTTTTTAGCTTTTGAAGCTACAATTGACTCAAATACAGATTTTGGAACTTCTTCATAATGAGATGGTTCCATAGAGTATGTTCCTCTACCTTGTGTTTTTGAACGTAAGTCTGTTGCATATCCAAACATTTCTGATAATGGAATAAATGCATGAATGTCTTGCATTCCATCATCTGAATCCATTCCTTCCATTCTACCACGTCTTGAGTTTACATCTCCTATAACATCTCCCATGTATTCTTCTGGAACTGTTATTTCAACTTTCATTATTGGTTCAAGTATAACTGCTTTTGCTTGTTTACATCCTTCTTTGAATGCCATTGACGCAGCTATTTTGAACGCCATTTCTGAAGAGTCAACTTCATGGTATGAACCATCAACTAATGTTACTTTAAAGTCGATTACAGGGTAACCTGCTAATATACCGCTTTCAGCAGCTTCTCTCATACCTTGTTCAATTGGTTTAATATATTCTTTTGGAACAGCTCCTCCAACAATTTTGCTTTCGAATTCTATTCCTTTTCCTGGTTCTAGTGGTTCCATTTCAAACCATACGTCACCGTATTGTCCTTTACCACCAGATTGACGAATAAATTTACCTTGAACTTTTACTTTATTTCTAATTGTTTCTTTGTAAGCAACTTGTGGTTTACCTACATTACATTCAACTTTGAATTCTCTCTTTAATCTATCAACTATGATATCTAGGTGTAATTCACCCATACCAGCGATGATTGTTTGACCAGTTTCATGGTTTGTATATGCTTTGAATGTTGGGTCTTCTTCAGCTAATTTTGCTAAAGCTATTCCCATTTTTTCTTGAGCTGCTTTGTCTTTTGGCTCAATAGCTATATCTATAACTGGTTCAGGGAATTCCATTGATTCAAGTATAACTGGGTGATTTTCATCACATAGTGTATCACCTGTTGTTACATCTTTTAATCCTACAGCTGCAGCGATATCTCCTGAATATACTTTGTCAATATCTTCTCTGTGGTTTGAATGCATTTGTAGTATTCTACCAACTCTTTCCTTTTTATCTTTGCTAGAGTTTAATACAGTTGAACCTGATTCTAATGTTCCTGAATATACTCTAAAGAAACATAATTTTCCAACAAATGGGTCAGTAGCTATTTTGAATGCTAATGCAGCAAATGGCTCTGAATCAGATGTTTTTGCTTCAACTTCATTTCCATCTAAGTCTACACCTTTTATATGTGGTATATCTAATGGTGATGGCATAAAATCAACTATAGCATTTAATAATTCTTGAACACCTTTGTTTTTGTATGATGAACCACATGTTACAGGAACTATTGTATTAGCAATTGTTCCAAGACGTAGTCCTTTTTTGATTTCTTCTTCAGAAAGTTCTTCACCTTCTAAATATTTCATCATTAATTCTTCATCTTGTTCACATACAGCTTCTATTAATTGTGTTCTGAATTTTTCAGCATCTTCTTTCATATCTTCAGGAATGTCTGTTTCTTCAATTTCTTTTCCTAAATCATCTTTATGAATGAATGCTCTCATTTTGATTAAGTCTACAATTCCCTTGAATTGATCTTCTGCACCAATTGGTAATTGGATTGGAACTGCATTTGCTTTTAATCTATTTTTTAATTGGTCAATACATAACATAAAGTTTGCACCAACTATGTCCATTTTATTTACATATACCATTCTTGGAACTTGGTATTTATCAGCTTGTCTCCAAACTGTTTCTGTTTGAGGTTGAACTCCACCTTTTGCAGCTAAAACTGTTACAGCACCATCAAGTACTCTTAAAGATCTTTGTACTTCAACTGTAAAGTCTACGTGTCCTGGTGTATCAATAATATTTATTCTATTATTTTTCCAGAAACATGTTGTAGCAGCAGATGTTATTGTAATACCTCTTTCTTGTTCTTGTTCCATCCAGTCCATTGTTGCTGCACCTTCATGAACTTCACCTATTTTATGTGTTTTTCCTGTATAGAATAATATTCTCTCTGTTGTTGTTGTTTTACCAGCATCAATGTGAGCCATTATTCCTATATTTCTTGTTCTTTCTAATGGGTATTGTCTTCCTGCCATTTAATATTTCCCCCTTTCGTTATACAACGAATTTATTACCACTTGTAATGTGCGAAAGCCTTATTAGCTTCAGCCATTCTATGTGTATCTTCTTTTTTCTTGAATGCTCCACCATTTCCGTTAACAGCATCAATTATTTCACCTGCTAATTTCTCAGCCATAGTTTTTTCATGTCTGTTTCTAGCATAAGTTACTAACCATCTTAAACCTAATGTTTGTCTTCTTTCTGGTCTGATTTCTAGTGGAACTTGGTATGTTGCTCCACCAACTCTTCTTGCTTTAACTTCAAGAACTGGCATTATGTTTTCTAAAGCTGCTTCAAAAACTTCTAAAGGATTTTTTCCTTCTTTTTCTTTTATGATATCAAATGCATCATAAACTATTTTTTGAGCAACTGATTTTTTACCATCTAACATTATGTTGTTTATTAATTTAGTAACAACTTTGCTATTGTATATTGGATCTGGTAATACATCTCTTTTTGCTATATATCCTCTTCTTGGCACTATTCTTCCCTCCTTAAAAATTTTTATTAGATATTTACAAAATATCTAAGGTACTCTGATAGGTTATCCTATCCGTATAGTGCATTATAATATATTCCTAAATTTAAGTACCCTTAAAGTTCATTCTAAATAAATTAGAAAAATTTAGTAAGTATTACAAGCACTACTTTTTTTAATTCATACATCTAAACTCCATATAAATTTATAAAATTGAGTAAATTAGGTGTATTGTGCATTTTTAATGTTTATGACAGGCTGAGGCTATACATTTGTATGCCGATGTCTGAAATAAATGTTAAAAATGTGCAAGATACCTGATTTAATCCATTTTATTTTTTAGGACGTTTAGCCCCATACTTAGAACGAGCTTGCATTCTGTCTTTAACTCCTGCTGTATCTAATGTTCCTCTAATGATATGGTATCTAACACCTGGAAGGTCTTTTACTCTACCTCCTCTGATTAAAACAACACTGTGTTCTTGTAAGTTATGTCCTATACCTGGGATATAAGATGTAACTTCATAACCATTTGAAAGTCTAACTCTGGCAACCTTTCTTAAAGCTGAGTTTGGTTTCTTAGGTGTTACTGTTTTTACTACTGTACATACTCCTCTTTTTTGTGGTGCTCTGTTATTTGTTAGTCTTTTATTTTTTGAATTATAACCATGTTGTAATGCTGGTGCTGTTGATTTTGCTTTTGATGTTTTTCTTCCTTTTCTTACTAATTGATTAATTGTTGGCACTTAAATTTCACCTCTTTTCATAAAAATATAAACCGCTACGGAACTGCTATATTTTAGCATATTCTGTCGCGGTTTATATTTTATCATTTTTCCCTTATTTTGTCAACGTTTTTTGCTCTTTTATATCAAACTTTACCCATTTTTTATTGTTCCTTCTGCTAATGCAGATATCTTTTCAGTATTTAGTACTTTTTTTATTGCACATTTTATTTTTGATATTATAGAATTATATCCAATAACTTCAATTTTGTCATTCTTTCTAGCGCCCCTACATATTTTTGATAATACTTCTTTTTCTTTTTT
The DNA here is from genome assembly GCA_934184665.1 of uncultured Clostridia bacterium. GTDB lineage: Bacteria > Bacillota > Clostridia > TANB77 > CAG-508 > CAG-269. Next base: position 21,867 of record CAKPSX010000014.1, read on the forward strand.
ACTCATTTCTGAGTTTTCAGTAAAATACATATTATATGTTATTTGAGGTACAGCTTCTATTTCTGCATCCATATTAGAAAAGCTCATTGCATAACTATATACTAAACTTTGTGCCTCATAATTATATTGTTTTGCAAATTTTGTTAATATATCACATACAACTGGATCAATTTTCTTTATTACTCTTTTATCAAACATTCTATATTCTGCTAAAGCGTAATTTATTAGGCTTTCTTTGATTTCGTTTTTCTTTTCTTTATCTTTTTCTAAAATCTGACCCTCATTTTCATTGCATGGATATACTTTTATTTCTGCTCCATTGCTTAATTGTGCTTTATATAGTAATCTGCCATTTTCTATTTTTACTATTATGTTTGACATTGTTACTTTTTCATTTATATTGATGTTTTCTTCTTGAGCTACTGCAGCATCTCCTGTGTTTATTTCTGCAATTTCTTGCACTTGTTCTGTTTCTTTTTGCTCTTCTGCTAGTGCCAACACAGGTTCTCTTTTCTGCATTTCTTCTTCACGAATTAATTGAACATATCTATCTAATAAGTTTTCTAAATCTATTGATTCTTCTCCCTCATTAATTTCTTCCACTTGTATTTGTTCTGTTCCATTTGATTGTTGAACTTCTTGTTTAAATTCAATTGGTGTAAATTCTGCTATTTCAAGCTCTTCTATTGGATCAATTTCTTGTATCTCTAATTCTTTTATTTGTTGGTTAAATTCTTCTATATTTAATTCTTCTATTGGTTCCATTTCTTCAATTTCAAGTTCTGCAACTGGTTCGAATTCCTCTACTTTAAATTCTTCTATTTGGTCTAAATCATCTATGCTTATTTCTTCAGAGCTTTCTTCTTGTATTTCTTGAATCGCCTCAAAATTGCTTTGTTCTTCTTGTTGCTCTTGCTCTATTTCTTGAGTATCATTTTCTTTTACGCATGCTTGTACTTCAGCTATGTCTTGAGATTCTTCAACCATTTCTATATTTTCAGTCTCTTGAGCTGTTTCATTATTTTCAATACTACAAGGATTTTCTATTTCTTGTAGTATATCTAATATTTTTGAAAATTCTCCGCTTCTAACTTTCTTTTTTGCTTGCTCCAATTGAATTCTATTTTCTTGTGAAATTGCTTCATCTGAAATTAACTCACCAATTACAGAATTAATATATTCTTTTGTATTTATGTATTTTGCATTTATTTCATTTTGTAATTCTTGACTTCTATTGCCCAATTCCGCAATTTTCCATCCAAGCTCATTAACTTCTCTTGAAACATCATAATTGTTCATATCCATAGTTGCTTTTTTCATGTTTCTTTGTTGAGCTATCTCATTTCTCTCTCTTTCAATATTTAATATCTCATTATTTAATTGTTGTTTATCTAAAATAAATTTTTCAATACATTCTTTTATTCTGTTCATTCCCTAGCCTTATCAAGTAATTTGCATACTTGATAATCTCCTTTCATTTGTTATCTATCCTATTATATTTCATATTTTAGCACAACATTTTTTCGAAAACAATACTTTTTTGTAATTTTTTATCTTTTTTTGTTCTTTAATGCCTCAAGTGCTCTATCCGCAAGGGTTGCATATCTTTCTTTTTTATCTCTAATTTTTACTTCAAGTTCTGGTAATATTCCAAAGTTTGCATTCATAGGTTGGAATTTTTCGTTTTCTGTTGATATATATTTTGCTAATGCTCCTATCATAGTGATGTCTGGAAATATAGTTTTCTCTTCATCTTTTAACATTGCACAAGCATTTATGGCTGATATTAATCCAGATGATATAGATTCTACATATCCTTCAACTCCTGTTATTTGCCCTGCGAAAAATATATTCCTATCTGATTTCATATTATATGTATTGTCTAATAAGTTTATTGAATTTATATAAGTGTTTCTATGCATTACACCGTATTTTATAAATTCTGCATTTTCAAGCCCTGGTATCATACTAAATACTCTTTTTTGTTCTCCAAATTTTAAGTTTGTTTGGAACCCAACTATATTATATATATTTCCTTCTTTGTTATCTTGTCTTAATTGAACAACTGCATATGGTCTTCTGCCTGTTCTTGGATCATCAAATCCTACAGGTTTTAATGGTCCAAATCTTAGTGTATCTTTTCCTCTGTTCGCCATAATCTCTACGGGCATACAACCTTCAAATATTTCTCTTCTTTCAAAATCATGTAATGTAACTATTTCTGCATTTACCAATTCATCTACAAATGTTTCATATTCTTCTTTATTCATTGGTAAATTTATGTAACTTGCATCTTGCTCTTTTAATCTCTTTTTCCATTCTTCTTCTGTCTCGTCTTTTTCCTTTTCTTGTTCATATCTGTTTCCGTAAAAGGCTATATCAAAATTTATGCTGTCTTTTGTTACTATTGGTGCAGCTGCATCATAAAAATATAATTTATCTTGTCCTGTTATTTTTGATATATCTTCTGCAAGTCCATTTGATGTTAATGGTCCTGTTGCAATTATTACAATTCCATTCTCACTGATTTTTTTGATATCTGTTATTTCTTCATGTATTATTTCTATTAACGGATTTTTCTCAATTTCTTCTGTAACCCTTTGTGCAAAAACTTCTCTATCCACAGCAAGTGCTTGACCTGCTGGAACTTGTGTTTCATCAGCAATTCTTATTAATAAAGAATCTAAATATCTAAGTTCTTCTTTTAATAATCCACATGCATTTGTATGTAAGTTTGATTTAAATGAATTGCTGCATACTACTTCTGCAAGATTTTTATTGCTATGTGCTGGTGTGAATTTTATTGGTTTCATTTCATATAATTTTACTTTTATTCCTTTTTTTGCTATTTGATATGCTGCTTCACAGCCTGCTAGGCCTCCGCCTATTATTGTTATGTACTGGTTCATTCTACCCTCCAAAAATTAATTATTTTAATTATATATTAATAGGTTGGAAACCTGTTAAATTTCCAACCTTTCTATTCAAATAATTTCATTATCTCTTCTTTTGATAATCTGCTTATAAATGATGTTTTTGTGTCAAGAACATTATCTATTAATTGAGATTTCTTTTGTTGCAACTCATAAATTTTTTCTTCAATTGAATTTTGAGTTATAAGTTTATATACTTGAACATTATTTTTTTGCCCTATCCTATATGCCCTGTCTGTTGCTTGATTTTCTGCTGATGCATTCCACCATGGGTCATAATGTATAACCATATCTGCTCCTGTTAAATTAAGTCCTGTTCCACCTGCTTTTAAAGATATTAAAAATACTTTTATATCTTTATTTGCATTAAATTCATCAACCATTTTGATTCTTTCATCAACTTTTGTTGAGCCTGTTAATTTAAAATATGTTATTCCTCTTGAATTTAATTCATCTTCTATTAAATCAAACATTGATGTATATCCTGAAAATAATAATATTTTATGTCCTGAATCTGTAGCATCTTGTATTATTTCTATACATTGTTCTAGTTTGCTACTGCCATCTTTGTAATCTTTAATAAATAAACTTGGATGGCAACATATTTGTCTTAATCTTGTAAGTGCTGAAAGTATTTGCATATGGCTCTTATTAAATCCATCAAGTTTTATTTTTTCAGCCACTTCTTGTTTCACTTGCGCTAAATAGTTTAAGTAAATCTTTTCTTGCTCTTCTTTCATTTGATTATTTAACACTGTTACTGTTTTTTCAGGCAGTTCTGTTAAAACTTCTTTTTTGGTTCTCCTTAATACAAATGGCTCTATCAACATTCTCAATTTTTTCATAGCCCTATTGTCATTCTCTTTTACTATTGGAGTTTCAAATAATGTTTTAAATTTTTTATATTGAAACAAATATCCTGGCATTATATAATCAAATATTGACCACAATTCTGCTAATGAATTTTCTATCGGAGTTCCTGTTAATGCATATCTTGTATCTGCTTTGATTTCTTTAACCACTTTCGCATTTTGTGTATTACTATTTTTTAAATATTGTGCTTCATCTGCTATTGAAAATCTAAATTGATAATCTTTATCTTTATATTCTTCTATATCTCTTTTTAACAAATCATATGATGTTATTACAATATCATATTTATCTACTTGATTTATTTGCTCTTTTCTTTCTTCCGCATTTCCTCTAATTACAAGTGTTTTTAAGTCATTTGTAAATTTTTGAGATTCATTCTGCCAATTAAGTGTTAATGAACTTGGGCATATTACTATTGATGCTCTTCTATCTGTATTTTCTTCAACATATCCTGCTATTATTGATAACATTTGGATTGTTTTTCCAAGTCCCATATCATCTGCAAGTATTCCTCCGAACTTATAATCATCAAGCATTTTAAGCCATTTATAACCTGTTTTTTGATAATATCTTAATATTTTTTCTACGCTTTTAGGTATTGAAACTTCATCTTCTACATTTTCTTTCTTAAATTCTGTTACAACTTTTTTATATTCTTTGTTTTTTTCTATTGGAACATTTGAAACTGTTTTTAGTAGTTGGTCTAAATATAATGTTCTATTTACTGGTAGTCTTATTGTGCCTTTTTCTAATTCTTTTACACTTATATCCATTCCAGTTACTAGTTTATCTATAAATTCTATATCTGAATTTTCTTCTAGGTTTATGAAACTTCCATCTTTTAATTTATGATATTTTTTCTTCAAACTATATTTTTCCATTATTTCTTTTAATTCTTTAATGTCTATATTTAAATTTTCTAAATTAACATTAAGTAAATTATTTTCTATTTTTATTCCAAGGTTTCCTATTTTAGGTTGTTTTATTTGTTTTGTTTTAAAGTTGTCTGTTATCATGACTTCGAATTTTTGCATATATTCATTTATATCATTTGATAAAAAATTATATATTTTATCATCATCTGGTAGAATAAAACATTGCTTTTTAGCATAATACATAAAGCCTGTGTTTTTCAATATATTTGTACATTTTCCTTCTGCAATGACATCTCTTGGATATTTTGTTTGAATTCCACTTTGTAGAGGATTAAATTCTTCTTCTCCATAGCAAAATCTTACATCTGCAACTATATAATTATTTTCATCAAAATCTAAAAATACTTTTACCCCTAATTCTTTTGGCTTATATTTTTCTATTTCATTTTTGTCAATTCCTTCAAACTTGATCCCATCTTTTACTTTTGGAAGTATTATAGAAAATAGCTCAGGTAATTGTTTTTCTCCTAGTAATAACTCTGTTAAAAAGTTTTCTCTAAATATTTCGATTAACTTTAATGTTGTTTCTTCATATTTTTTATCACATCTATATAATATGTCTTTATATAAAATATATTTGTTTTTACTTCCTGCTTTTATTTCTAAATTTCTTAATATATCATCTTTTATGTTTGCCTTTATTATATATTCGTTTTTACCTTGTTTTTTCATTGAAAAATAGATTTCTGGGTTTTCATCTCTAAATTCAACTTTTGTTTCTTTGTAATCATTTTGAAATGCAACTTTTTGCGACTTTAATATTTCAAATAACTCATCAAGTCCTCTGCTATTAAGTGTTATATAATTTTCGTTTAATATTTTACCGTAAAATCTATAATTAGAATTTTCATTTGAATTTACAAGTTTTATTATGTCTGTATATTTCATTATGAATTTTAATAGTTCTTGGCTTTCATCTGTAAATGCTTGTGGGTTATGCCTAAACTCTAGTTTGCTTCCATACTTATATGTTTCTTCTGTTAGCATTCTTTCATAAAATTCTACTAGATTTTTTAGTCTATACATTCTCTGGTTTCCAATTTTAAAATCGACTTTTAAGGTATTGTTGAATTTATCATATATAATTCTAGGCTCAATTTTTACTTTTTCTGTTTCTTCTGCTTTTTCTTCTTCTTGTTTTATCTCTTCCATTTTTTCATTATAAAAATTATTTACGATCTGTTTAAAGCTTCTATATTTTGAATCTGCTAATATATTGTTATTTTGTTGTATGTTTTTTTCTTCCTTAAGACTTTCTATGTCCTCATTTTCTTCATGTGACATCATTTTAGCTTTTCCTTTCCAATGTAAACTTTATATATCAAATAAATATGTTGATTCCAAGTCTGCTTCAAATGTTAATAATGCTAGTGGATATTTTTTGTATGCTAATCCTATTGTTCCATATTGTTCTTTTGGTTCTGTGAATCCCATATGCCAACGTATTGCATATTTTTCTTCACTTGTTAATTTCATATATTCTGTTATCATCATTACTGATTTTTCTCCATGACCATATGGAATTGTATCTTCAACTGTATAATATGGCACTTTTTCCCATACACCTAGTGCATTTTTTGCATTTCTGTAATCTATTTTATAAAAATTCACTTTACATATATCATGTAATAATGCAACAATTTTTATTGTATCTTCTGATATATCAAGTTTTATTGGTGAATTTTTTACCTTTTCTACTAGTATTTCATATACTTTTAAACTATGTTCACAAAGTCCTCCTGCATAATCTCCATGAAATCTTGTACTTGCAGGTGCTGTAAAAAAGTCTGTGCTTTCTAAGAATTTTATAACATCTTCTATTCCTTCTCTTTTTACACTTCTTAGTAGTTCTAAAAATTTTTCTTTCATTTTTTATACCATTCCTTTGCTACGATTTAATTCTTTTCTTACTTATTTTTATGCAAATGCCAATCTCCCTATTTGTTTTTTATTATTTGGATTGCATCATCAATATTAACTTGTACTTGTTCTCCAGTTTGCATATTTTTTAAAGATACTGTATTAGTTTTAATTTCTGTTTCTCCAATAACTGCAACAAATGGAATAGATAGTTTATCCGCATATTTAAATTTTGCTTTTATCTTTTTATTTTCCATATAAACTTCAGTATTAATATTTGCATTACGCAATTTTGTTGCAACTGGTAAACATGCTGAAATATCTTCATCTGCTGAGACAACAAGAACATCTGCAATTGAATTTTTTTCAGCTTTAATTATATTCATCTCATTTAATTTATAGAAAAATCTTGTTAGTCCAATTGAAACTCCAACACCTGGTAATTTTTTATTTGTATAATATTCAGCCAAATTATCATAACGTCCACCTGAGCAAACACTTCCAAGTTGAGGATAATCATTTAAAAATGTTTCATATACAGTTCCTGTATAATAATCTAATCCACGTGCAATTGTTAAGTCAATCATAAAGCTTGTTTCAGGCATTCCTAATAATCTCATACATGAAACTACATCTTTTAGTTCTTTTAACCCTGTTGTAAAAAGTTCATCAGTTATTCCAATATCATCAAGTGCAGATAATTTTTCATCTGTACTTCCTGAAATAGCCATAAATTTCATTATTGTTGAAATTTTACTTTTCTCAACATTTAGTTCTTCAAGTTCTTTTATAACATTTTCTTCTCCAATTTTAGCAATTTTATCTATTATTCTCATTATATCTACCGAAATATCTGTTAATTCCAGACTGCTGAATAATCCATTTAATATTTTTCTATTATTAATGTGAATTGTAAAATCAGAAAATCCTAATTCTTGAAATGTAGTATAAATTACATTAGGAAGTTCTGCATCATATAAAGTATTTAGTTCTGTATCACCTATTATATCTATATCACATTGATAAAACTCACGATATCTTCCTTTTTGAGGACGCTCTCCTCTATAAACTTTTCCTATTTGATAGCGTTTAAATGGAAAAGATAGTTCTCCATAATGCATTGCAACATATTTTGCTAAAGGTACTGTTAAATCAAAACGTAAAGCTAGATCATTATCTCCTTTTGTAAAACGATATATTTGTTTTTCTGTTTCTCCTCCAGCTTTTGCTAATAAAACATCTGCATGTTCAATAATTGGTGTATCAAGTGGCAAAAAGCCGAATCTTTCATATGATTTTTGTATTTTCTCTTTCATTTGATTAAATAAAATCTGCTCATTTGGTAATAATTCCATGAAACCTGGTAATGTTCTAGGTTCTACTTTATTTTGTGACATATAAATTCCTCCCTTTACATAATAGTATCCATTATACAATTTTTCTCTATAAAATTCAATAGTCTGCTGCAACTTTCTCCTCATGTAAAAGCCCACACTTTTTAATCATGTGTGGGTTAACCTATATTATTTTTTATTTTATTTGCTTTTTTTCTTATTCTTTGTATTGCAGTATCTACAGATTTAACTTTTGTTCCTAATTTTTCAGCAATTGCTGCATATGTTTTGCCTTTTTCATATTCATATAATACTGATAATTCAAATTTACTTAAATTATCTTTTATTGATTTTTCCATGCTTTTAAAATATTCTCTATCAGCTATTATATCAGATGGATCATTTAATTCTTTTACATCTAATATTTCTATTTTATCCATATCTTCATTATCATCATAAGCCGCAGAATTAAGAGATATTGAAGAGTTTAATGGTATATGCTTTTGTCTATTTGAATTTTTAACTGCAGTGATTAATTGTCTTTCAATACACATATTCGCAAATGTTTTAAATGAGTTTTGTTTTTCTGTGTCAAATGACTTTACCGCTTTATAAAGACCTATTAGCCCTTCTTGTATGATGTCCTCTTTTTCTGCACCAACCATGAAGAATTTATTTGCCTTCATATATACAACTTCATTATATCTTTTCATTAGGCAATTTAGCGCAATTGGATCCTCATTTTTTATATTTTCTATTAATTTCTCGTCTGTCATTTGAGTATAATCATTTTCATTAACTGAAAACATACTTTCATTCATTATTGTATATTGTCCTCCTATTTGTTTTTCCATTGTAATTATACCTTGTAATCGCCTCTATGTCAAGCTTTTCGGCATGTTTTCTTGAATTTTTGTTTCGATTTTCATTATGTTTTTAGCAATTTTCTCAAATTCCGCTTCTGGCTTTGTTAAGTATATTGTTTCTGTTCCTTTTTCTCCTCTATTTTCAAGTCCATTTTCTTTAAGATATTTTTTTAAATATTTTGCGACTGTTTCTCCTGTGTGTATTAATTCTATTTCATATTCAAACTCTTCTCTTATTATGTTTTCATAAATTGGATAATGTGTACAGCCCAAGATTATTTTATCTATTTTGTTTTGTTTAAATATTTCCATATATTCTTTTATTACTTTTCTTCCTTCAGGGCTCTGAGCTCTGCCCTCTTCTGCTATTTCTGCTAGCATTGGACATGCTTTGTTTATAACTTCTATATCTGGAATTGCATGTTTTAACTTTGTCTCCCATGCACCATTTCGTATTGTTCCTTTTGTTGCTATTACTCCGACTCTTTTTATATTTTGCTCTTTGATATACTCAACAGTTGGTTCTATGATACCTATTATTGGAATATCAAACTTTTGTCTTAATACATCTATCGCTTGACTTGTAGCAGTTCCACATGCTATCACTATCATTTTTGCACCTTTTTCTATAAGGTCTTTTACATTTTGTATTGAATATTTTATTATTTCGTCACTACTTTTCCCACCATATGGAAAGTTTTTTGTATCTCCAAGATATATTATGTTTTCATTTGGAAATTCACTTTTTATTTTAGAGAATACTGTTAATCCTCCAACTCCTGAGTCAAAAATTCCTATTGCATCTTTTTCCATTTAAAATATCATTCCTCTCTAATATTATTTCATTTCCTAATCCCATGCTCATTTTAAGTTCTTCTTTTTTAATTATATTGTGTTTCATTTAATAGTTTCATCATTTTATGTCTGTTCTCTGCTCGTGCCCCTCTTCTTTCTAATTCCATATCTTCCGCATTTTCATCAACTATTGCTTTATAAATTTGATTAAATTTTTCATCTGTTGTCATATTAACCTTCTCCTTTACATTTTTTATATTATCCGTTATTATTAAAATATTTCTAGTTTTGTAATATACTTTTATTATAGTACAACTTACTTTTTTGTTCAATGTTTTTATTTTCTATATTTATAATCTATTAAAGTAGTCACTTTATTTATATTCTTCATTTTACTTATAGTAAATAATGATGAATACTTGACAGCAACAAACAAATATTTTAAACTAGTTATAAATATTAGTATTAAAATATTGAGAAGAATGTTGGAAAGGAATGAGACTAAGTATGAACCAATCAGAACCACTGGCATATAGAATGAGACCAAAAACATTAGAAGAATATGAGGGGCAAGAACATGTGATAGGACCAGGCAAAATATTATATAGAACAATAAAAGCAGATAGATTATCAAGCATAATATTATTTGGACCACCAGGATGTGGTAAAACATCATTAGCAAAAGTAATAAGTGAAACCACAAAATATAAATTTTATAAAATAAATGCAGTAACAGCAGGGGTGGCAGACATCAAAAGAATAGTAGAAGAAACAAAAAATTTTATGATGAACCCAGCTGGCAAAAGTATATTATTCATAGATGAGATACATAGATTTAACAAACTACAACAAGATGCACTATTACCATATGTAGAAAATGGAACAATAATACTAATAGGTGCAACAACAGAAAATCCATATTTTGAAGTAAATAAAGCTTTGATATCAAGGTCAATGGTAATCAAACTAAATCCACTAACAGAAGAAAATATATACAATGTGTTAAAAAGAGCATTAACAAGTAAAGAAGGACTAGGAGAGTATAGTATAAAAATAGAAGATAGTACATTAAGAAAAATAGCAGATATATCAAATGGAGATGTACGAACAGCATTAAATGGACTTGAAGTGGCAGTACTAACAACAAATATAGAATCAGATGGATATATACATATAACAGATGAAGTAATCAAAAATAGTATCCAGAATAGAAAGGCTATATTTGATAAAAATGGAGAAACACATTATGATAATATAAGTGCATTTATAAAATCAATGAGAGGCTCAGATCCAGATGCGACACTTTTATATCTTGCAAGAGCTTTAAATGGTGGAGAAGACCCAGTATTTCTTGCAAGGAGAATTACTATTTGCGCATCAGAAGATGTAGGTCTAGCAGATCCTCAAGCACTTGTTATTGCAACATCTGCGATGCAAGCGGTTCACATGATAGGCATGCCAGAAGCAAGAATAATACTTGCAGAAGCAGCAGTATATGTTGCAAATTGTAAAAAATCAAATGCTACATATTTAGGAATAAATAAGGCATTGGAAGATGTCGCAAATAAAGATACTGGCGAAATACCAATGCATATAAGAAATGCACCAATAGAAAAGATGAGAGAATTAGGATATAATGAAGGGTATTTATATCCACATGATTTTCCAGGGCATTATGTAGAACAACAATATTTGCCAGATAAAATGTTAGAAACAAAATATTATATAAAAGATGAGAATATAAAATAAAAAAATGGTAAAAATGGATAAGAGTGAAAGCTTTTATCCATTTTTGTGATAACAAATACGGTTTATAGGTAACCTAAATAAAAACCTAAATATATTGTTCAAGGACTGAGATTAAAATAATAAAGAAAATGTTAATTGGATTACTTGCAGGAGTAATATGTGGACTTTTTGGAACAGGTGGAGGAATGATACTTGTTCCTGCATTTATATATATGTTAAATATAGAACCCAAAAAAGCCAGAGGCACATCACTTTGCTGTATGTTAGTAATGGTAATAACAACAAGTATTTTCTATTATAAGAGCCATTATATAGACTGGAATATGGGTGTGTTATGTGCGATTGGTGGAATTGTAGGAGGCTATTTAGGTGCTAAAGTTTTAAAAAAATTTCCTGATTATATATTAAAAATTGTATTTATATTTTTCTTAATATATGTATCTTATAGTATGCTATTTAAGTAAAGGCATTATATTACTGTTCGAAAAAATTTAACTACATAGTTGTAATATAATGAATAATTAAAACAAAGGAATGAATTTTATGGTTCAAATATTAATAGGAGTTCTTTCAGGTATTTTCAGCGGTATTGGAATGGGTGGAGGAACAATACTGATTTTTTTGCTTGTGGCGTTATTGGGAGTTGAGCAACATATTGCACAAGCAACAAACTTGATATATTTTATTCCAACAGCTATTTCCGCAATAATAATAAATTATAAAGAAAAAAATATAGATACAAAATTGGCGGTAAATATTTCTATTTTTGGGATAATTGGGGCAATTATAGGAGCATTAATATCTGTAAATATTGATGTGAAAATACTTAAAAAATTATTCGGGATTTTTTTGGTAATAATTACTATTCATGAAATATATACCTTCTTTAAAGAGTATAAACAAAATAAAAAAAGAAATAATAAAAATAGTCAAAAATAAATTGGAAGGGATGATGAAATGAATATGAAATTTGTTAAAGGTCTAGTTGTTGGTGGATTAATAACAACAGGTGTAATGATGATGTGGGCAGATAATAATTGGAGTGCAACACAAATGACTAAAAAAGGCAAGAAATTTGCAAAAAAGATGGGAATATTATAATATAGAAAAGGCGACATTGTCGCCTTTTAATATTAGCAATCACAATTACAATCGCATTCTGGTGTGTCACATCTATCATCTTGACATGGTTTGCAATCATTACCAAAATGATGATCACAATCTATGTCTATACCTTTTAGGCATTTTCCTTCATGATGACATTTTGCACAAACTTTGATATGCTTTACAGAGTTTGCCCAGATGTCTATTTCATATTTTTTGCCAGGGCAAAGAGGTCCAAATACAAACTCTCCATCTTTATCAGTAAAAGTATGAGAAACTGGTTTAAGTTCTTTTTTACCATATTTATAATCAACTTCTACTAATTTAATAACAGCGTCTTTTACTGGCTCTTTGAAGCAATCTTTAACAATTCCGTAAATAACATCTCTGTGGTCATTAGCAAGAGTTATATCTAAATCAAACTGTTTACCATCAGCAATAAATCCATTAATATCAAGAACTGGACACATTGGTTCAGGCTTTTTTTCATTTATTTCCATATAAAACATCCTTTCTTATGGCAGATGCCATTATTACTATATATTATGAAAAATAAATTAAATTGCTAATGATTTATAGAATAAATACAGAAAATAAATATGACTACTTTGATAGATTATAAAATTTTGACAAGAAAGGAAAAATATGTTATCATCTTATATTGTAAAATATAAATATATTCTACAATATAAATGCCTTAAAAGGGTGATTAAACATGACAAAAATATTAGAGTTGACAAAAGAAAATGAAAGCAAATATCTAGACAAAATTGAAGAACTTGAAAATCTTACATTAGAAGTTATGAAAAAAGAAGGAAGAGAAGGTCAATTGTTTGCAACAGGAACAGAAGATATTTCGGAATACATTCATTCAGATGAAAATACTGTTATAGTAGCTGTTAATGAAGAAGATGAAGTAGAAGGTGCAACATATGTGACACAAGGACAAAGACCATTTACATATAATGATATAACAAAGTACTTTAAGTATGGCGAAGGCTATCAGAAATATGTAAAATCACAATATGAAAATCCGCAAGAATATCAAAGAGATTTATTAGATATGTATAAAATAAAGTTACAAGCATTTCAATATGCGAAAAACTTGATATTAGCAGAATATCCAGAAATAAGTGGTTTTGATGAATTCTTGAAAAACGAAGTACAAGAAAATGGATTTCATGAAAAAAGTAAATTAAGAGAAAAAATGAATAGATATATGTCACAATACATAACTGAAAATTATGGAAAAGAAATACAAGATAAATATCAACAATTTTATTGGATATCAGCACAAGATATTTCAAGAGAATTTGGAAAAACAATTAATTTCCAAAACCAAGACATGCAAGAATATGAAGAAATGCTTAATCAAAGTAAATTAAAAATACATGAATCCCCAGATTTTGATATATCAAAATATTATTCATCAAATACAGAAAATGCTATAGAGTTAGATACATATATAACTTCCCCAAGTAGCAGAAGTGCAGGAATTGCAAGGATGATAGTATTTGAAGGGATAAAAAAACATATGAATGAACATTTTAGAAATCCCGAAAATAAAGAAATATTTTTATGTTCAACATTACATAGAGATAATTTATCATCAAAATATGTTTCAGAATTTTTCGGCTTAACAGATAGTTTATATGTAAATCGTAGACAGGGCAGAGATAGAGAAGTACACATATGCAAAATTAAAAGAGAAAAGGCAATGGAATATTTAGCGTCAATATCAGATAAACTTGCAGTATTATATGGTTACAATCCAGAACATAAAAATATATCAGAATCAACAAGAATACGAGTATTAAATGAACAATTACAATATGAACAAAAAGAGTTTGATAGGCTAATAAAAGCCAAAACTAGTGATAAGAATTTTAAAGGAATTAATGTAAAATTTATAGAAAGCAAAAGACAAAAAATTAGAAGATTACAACAAACCATAAACAGAGCAAAAGAAGAAAAAGAAATTTAAGCAGTTATGTTTTAAGAAAGGAATGAATGAAGCAATGAACGAAAGTAAATATATATGGCCAATTACACCAAAATATAAAGTAACAGAACATGACAAATATGGAATAAGAAAAAATCACTATGTGTTATTTAAACAAAGAGCACATTCAGGGTTTGATATAACAGCAGATATTGGAACAGAAGTACATCCAATAATGGATGGAACTGTATTGTTAGCAGAATTTGATGGAACTACAACAGAAGGATTTGATGCATTTAATGATGGATATGGCAATAAAGTTGAAATATTAAATGATGATGGAAGAAGAGTCGTATATGGTCATTTGAGAGAAATACTTGTAAAACCAGGTCAAAAAGTCACAACAGAGACTATTATAGGAAAAACAGGTTCTAGTGGAGGGTCAAGAGTACCACATTTACATTTAGAAATTAGAAAAGAAAACACAGAAGAAACAGGGTTAGATTATACAATAAATCCATTAGATGTATTGCCTAAAATAAATTTAGATGATTTAAAAGAAGAATTTAAACAAGAACCATATGCATCTTTATGGAGAAAATTAGCTTCTGACAAGCCATGGGAATTCTCAAAAGAAGATATACCATATTCAGAAGATAAAAATTATATAAGATAAAAAAACTGCTTAATGCAGTTTTTATTTGCTTAATAGGATTAATCCTTTTTTTATTAAATCTTCAATAGATAAATTGTCAACATCAAGATGACTAAATGCTTTTTCAATATCTTTTCTTGAATATCCAAGAACCATAAGTCCTGCAATAGCTTCCTCAATATTTTCATTTGTTTTAGCATTTTTTAATTTAGCATTTTCAAGGCTTTCTTCACTTTGTTCTGCCTTTAATTTATCTTTTAATTCTAGTATTATTCTTTGAGCAGACTTATTTCCTATACCAGGAACTTGAGTTAGAAGCTTTATGTTATTTGAAATTACTGCAATTGCAAAATCAGAAGGTTCTATGCAAGAAAGCATAACTAAAGCACTTTTGGCACCAACTCCACTAACTGAAATAAGTAGTTCAAACATTTTTAACTGTTCTTGTGTTTTAAAACCATAAATACTTATATCATCTTCTCTGACCCTCACATAAGTAAACACCTTCACAACTTCATGAATTTCCCCAATGGTATCAATGTTATTTTGTGACATAAAAACTTTATAACCTAATCCATTAATATCAACAACAATATAATCTTTAGCCTTTAATTCAATTGAACCTTTTATATATGCAAACATAATCAAAATCCTTTCCTATTATAATTAAATGTTTTATGTGCCTTTATAAATCTTTGTATTTTAAATGTGTTTTTTTACTTCATTATAGATTTCTTCATGTATATCTTCTATTGTTCTTATTTCATTGTTTTTTACACAATCTATTTTGTACCAATTATAATCTTTTGACACATCACATGCTGCACTATATGCATCTTTCAAATGATTTAAATCATTTTCGTGTATGTCTTTTTTAGTCTCATGTGTGAATTTATTCTCTCTGTCTTTCATAAGTTCTAATGCCTTTTCCACTGGCATATTTAAGAAAAAGACTTCTGTTGGCACTGGTAATCCGTATAAATTAAATTCAAAATCAAACAACCAATCAAGGAATTTCTTTCTTTCTGCTTTGTCTTTTATTTTCCCTGCTTGATGTACCATATTGGCAGTTGTATATCTGTCTGCAAGTATTATTCCACCATTATCATAATATTCTTTATAACCTGTTTGAAATGTTGCATATCTATCAGCCGCAAAAAATGTTGAAGCTATATATGGGCTTACATCTTTTGCATTTTCGCCAAACTCCCCTGATAAATACATTTTAACTAATGATGAACTTGGACTATCATAGTTTGGAAAACTTACTGTTTTATATTCTATTCCTTCTTCTGTTAATCTTTCTTTTAATTTACCTAATTGTGTTTGTTTTCCGCTTCCATCTGTGCCGTCTATGACGAATAGTTTTCCCATTTTTATTCCCCCTATAAAATTAGTTGGAAAAGAATTAAATTTTGGCAAGGAAAATTTTATTTAAAAGGCAAGGGCGCGTACGAGTTGTACGTAACCGCGTTTTAAATGAAATTTGACACAGCAAAAATTGTAATTATTTTTCAACTATAGTAAAAAAGAACTAGATAACTGACTGGTATAAAAGCAATCTATCTAGTTCAATAAACGAAATTAATAAAACATATAAATATATGATTTATGCTGTTATTTTAGCAAAAAGATTTATATAAGTCAATAAAATTTGACAATTTTCTTAAATTTTGTCTCTTTTAAATAGCCCCTTAATAAGGTTAAATATTCTTTGTATGAAATTAGGCTCTTTGTAAAGTACTAACTCAGTTTGAGCCTGTTCATTTGTTTCTTGATTTATATTATTTTTTCTTTTATCAAACACATTGCCTATATCATATTGTTGTTGCATTTCTCTTTCTATTTTTTCTAATTCTTCTTTATCTTCTGTTTGTAATTTTTCTCTCTCTTCTGGTGTACATATATAATCTCTATATAGTAGTCCTAATATGGCTATTGTCTCTGGCTTTAGATTCTGCCCACCTACTGGTTCTTGTATTTTGACATTATAATCTTCTGCTCTGTTTTCTGATATAACTCGTAGAACTTTTAACGGTATTTTACTTACTAAGTCTATCGGCATTATTTTCAGTATTTCTTCAACTTCTGCAAATGCTTCTTCATATTCTCTATTCATTATTCTCATTCCCTCCTTTAGGCATAATCTTAGTTGAAAAAGAAATTAATGTACTAATTCTTCTTGTTCTTTTGTTTTATCTTTTGTATGGTCTTTTGCTTTTCCAAAAATCTCTATAACTTCCTGCTTTTTGGTTACAGGTGTTTTCTCATTAAATTCCTTTAGCATACTTGTCCACTGTTCCACTTGCTCTTGCACTGAATCTTTAGTTTGCGCAATTTCTGCAAACTTTTCTCTTTTATATTTTGTGATATTTGCGATTATCTCAGGGTTATTCTGCTCACTTATGTAACTCATTAACATTGCTTGGCATCTCATTGCATGTTTTAATTTACCTTGCGATAAAGCCACTGCCTCAGCATCTATCGCACCATAACATGCTAATAGAAAATCATCTTCTGTCTTTTTTTCTTCATGTTCTTCTTCGTTTTGAGTACTATATTTTTTTGATATTTCTCCTATTAGTTCAGCACTCAATCTAGTTAGCCCATGCATATTGGATATCTGATACATTCTTGTTTGTAGTTCTTGATATGCTTTTTGGTCTGCCTCAGATATTTTCGAAAAATTAGGATAATATTTTATTCTAATTGCTTTTATTGCACTTGCTATTTTTTTTACATTCTCACATGCATTTAAATACACTGCATCTTCTTCTATTCTATCGTGTTCCATACAATGTTCTCCTTTGTTTCTTATATACGGTTTTATTATATCAAACCAATTTTTTTTTGTAAACGATTTTCTATGAATAATTTTTTATTTTTTATGGAAAATTATATGATAAAGTGATATACTACGGTTATAACATTTCGTATGATAGAAGAATATGGCTTTTCTATTGCATACAATAATTAGAGGTACTAAGTTGAAAAATTCACATTTTACAACTTAGTTTTGCCCTGAGTAAGAAAGGATTGAGGTTATATGGATGAAAATTTAAAAGAAAAACTTTTTAATAAAAAAGAGGTTGGATGGAATAAGATTGATTCTAATGAAAAAGCTAATATAAATTCTTTTTCAAATGAATATATCAAATTCTTAAATAACTCAAAAACTGAAAGAGAAGCTGTTTGCACAGCAAGAGCAATCGCTGAATCTCATGGATTCAAAGATGTTGCCACTTTTGATACATTAAAACCAGGTGATAAGGTTTATTTTATAAATAGAGATAAAAGTATGTACTTAGCAATTATTGGTACTGAAAAATTAGAAAATGGAATCCACATTGTTGGTGCACATATTGATTCTCCAAGATTAGATTTAAAGCCAAACCCACTTTATGAAGATAATGGTTTTGCATATTTTAAAACACATTATTATGGTGGAATTAAAAAATATCAATGGACTACAATTCCTCTAAGTCTACATGGAGTTATCGTTAAGGCTAATGGAGAAAAAATTACTATAAATATTGGTGAAGATGAAAATGATCCTATCTTTACTATTACTGATTTACTTCCACATCTTGCACAAGATCAAATGGATAAAAAAATGAAAAATGGTATTGATGGTGAAAATTTAGCTGTTTTACTTGGAAGCATACCTTATGATGATGAAAAAGCTTCTGAAAAAGTTAAGCTAAATATTTTGAATATTTTAAACCAAAAATATGATATAACAGAAGCTGATTTATTAAGTTCTGAAATAGAAGTTGTACCTGCATTTAAAGCACGTTCTTTAGGCTTTGATTCAAGCATGGTTGCTTCTTATGGTCAAGATGATAGAGTTTGTGCTTATACTTCTTTAAGCGCATTAATGTCTCTTGAAAATGTTAAAACAACTGCTGTTTGTATTTTATCTGACAAAGAAGAAATCGGCAGTATGGGTAATACAGGTATGGAATCACATATGTTTGATTATTTTATTTCTGAATTACTTAATAAAACAGGTGAAAACAGACCTAATTTATTAGATAAAGTATTTTGTTTCTCAAAAATGCTTTCTGCAGATGTTGACGCAGGTTATGACCCATTATATGCAAGCGTTTCTGATAAAACAAATGCTGGATTTTTAGGTCATGGTATTGGTTTAAATAAATATACTGGTGCTCGTGGTAAATCTGGAGCTTCTGACGCTAATGCAGAATATGTTGCTTGGATTAGAAATATTTTAGAGAAAAATAATATCAGATATCAAATCTCTGAACTTGGAAAGGTTGATGTTGGCGGTGGAGGTACTATTGCTTACATCTTAGCAAACAAGGGTGTTGATGTTATTGATTGCGGTGTTCCTGTTCTTTCAATGCATGCTCCTTATGAGGTTACAAGCAAATATGATATTTATTCTGCCTTTAAAACTTATAGAGCTTTTTGGGCTGAGTAAGCCATTCAGTGCACATTAATCTATAAAAACTCATGCACACGCCAATTAATATAGACTCATAGGCTATTTTCTACAGTGTTGCAGGTTTGAAATTAAGTAGGTATTATAGATATAATAAAAGCAATGCTTTCGCATTGCTTTTATTTTTGTTATGTGGTGAATAGATTATTTGATGAATAAGCTACAACGCAAACCAGTATAGTCATAACTTTCATCAGGTTCTTTGAAAGAATATCTTCAATCTACTATTTCTTATAACTATTTATATCACCAAATATCATTGTTAAATTCAAGAAATTTTTTCAATTTCTTCTTTGCTAAGTCCTGTTAGCTCCATTATTTCTTCTATTGACATATTCTTGGCTTTCATCTTTTTTGCAATTTCCTTTTTGCCATTTTTCAATCCGATTGACTCACCAAGTTTTTTTCCTTCTGATAATCCTTCGTCTCTAGCAGCTCTTGTTTGAACTTCTTGATCTTCTAGAAAGCGGGCTCTTGCTTCTACTATTCTTTGAAAAGCCTCATCTCCACTCAAATATTCTAGTTCTTTTCTTGCCTGTTGAAAATATTTGTTATTTTCATACATCATTTTCTCGACCTCCTTATTTTCCGGATTATCTATAAACTTTAACCA
>CAKPSX010000015.1 GCA_934184665.1 uncultured Clostridia bacterium
ACCTATGCCTCCTCCATTACCACCTCCACCTGTATGTCACAAGCCTCCTCCACCTCCTCCAAAGCCACCAGCACCACCTAAGCGACCAAAACCTCCTCCAAAAAAGAAAAATAAATTTGATATTATTTGTTTTAAAAAAGATGCATGTAAATCATTACATGATGTTGAACATTTTCTTTGTGACTTTAATTACTTTATAAAATATATTAAATTATATAATTTATTAAAATAATAATTACTAGAACAAAATTATTGAAATAATATTTATAAAAATTATTTAATTAAAAATTATATAAAAAAATCCAGAAATTACTCTGGATTTTTTTGTGTTATTTTTACATATGTATCTGGAAATTTTTCATTTGATTCTCCATTTATTAAAAATTTCACAGATTCAACATCTTTTAAATTTGATAATGTATTTACAATACTATTAATTATTTTTAATTTATTTTCTTCTTCTCCGTAATTTAAAAATTCATTTGATACATTTATTGTTGCACATCTATTTTCAACTGTAACATCATGTAACACAGTTCCATCAGGAATTATCCTTTTTAATGAACTACTTTGTGGCCCTTTTAATAATAAATTCATCATCTCTTTTGCTGGATTTTCTAGTAATTTATTGGCATCTATAACTTTTACTTCTGCTTCAAGTTCGCCTGTATCATTATTAGCAAAATATAAAATTATTTTTGTTTGTCTCAATTGCTCATCTGATATTTCCTCTTGTGGAGTATAATCTTGATATTGATTATTTTCATTTTCCTGTTTTTCTATACTCATATTATTGTAAATAAAATAGATTAAAAATATAACAACTATAAGAGTTATTATCGCAATTATTGTCTTTTTATTTCTTTTCAATTTAATTCCCCCTTGTCTATATTGAATATTATTATAGCTTATACAAAAATAGAACAAAAAATTAATTTTTGTTTAAATTTATTTTTTGTTCTATTTTTATTATTTTATCATATTTAATTTTATTTATATTTATTATTTAAAATTAATTTCGTATTTTTTATTTATTGTTATTTTATTTTTTATCTTTATTTTAATTATAATATTATTATTTTATTATTTTATTTTTAATAAATATTTTTAAATATTTTATTCTGATTTTTTTTAATAAATATTTTTAATAATATTAAAATAATTAAAAATAATAAATTTATTATTATCATAGAAAACAAATAATTATTATCTTTAAATATTTTTAATAAATAATTTAAAATTAAAAATATAAAAATTGTCATTACATATTGGTATAATTTATTTCCACTATTTTTTGTAATTGATTCTTGATTTGTCCAATTTAAATTTGGTTTATTTAAATCTACCAATACTAATAAATAACTATTTATTATATTTATTAACATAGATGTTATAAATACAGATAATAAATAAATAAATGGAATATTTATTTGTTGAAAATATACATCTATTATTATTGCTAATATTATTATTGTATTTATTATTATTTGTGGTAATGCTTTTATTTTAATCTGTTTATACAATGAAATAGGAATATATTTCATAAAAATGGCATTCTTACCTTCCCTAGATATTGCAGTTATTGATAAGTTTGAAAATACAAATAATATTTGAATAATTGCAACAGATATAAGAGTAGCTTGTAATTTAAATTCTTCCAATCCCATTTTTTCTATCATATTATCAGCATCTATTTGTTGGACAATAATTGGAAAAAATATATTTAAAATTATTATAAAAAATATTGCAATAAAAATATATTGTAAAATATTTTGTATAAAAAATGTTGGACTTTTTATCATATTTTTTATATCTTTTTTTATATATTTTTTTATTTTATTTTCTTTTTTAAATTTATATTTTTTATTTATTTTTTTTATGCTGGATTTATTATCTAAAATAATTAACAATTCTTTTAAATATAATTTTGTTCCAATAAATATAAAAATAATAAATGCAAAAATATTTAATAAAATTAATTTAATAAAATTAATTAATATTATTTTAAAACTATTATTTATTAATAAATTAATTATTGGATTTATTATAATAAAATTATTATTTATTTTATTTAATTTATCATTAATTGTTATTTCTTTTATATTTATTATATTTTCTTGATTTATTATTCCACCAATATTTTTTGTTACAAATAATGATAATAACATTATTAATCCAAATATTATTATTAATTGTAATAAATCTTTATTTATTATTTTTGATAATCGCATTAATATTATTGTTATTATACCAATTATTAATGTAAATAATATTGGAAATATTGCTAAAGATATTATGGCTCCAATAAAATACATTATTGTTTTTTGTATTAATATTCCAAACATAAGCAATGGTATTAATAATAATAAAGATTCCATAAAATACATTATTGCTATTACAGTATTAAATTTACTTATTACTATTTCTGTTGGCTTTATTGGTAAATATATTATATTCCTAATATCTTGCGAATAATAAAATACACTTGATATTAACATTATTAATTGGAATATTGAAACTGTAGCTATTATTGGTAAATATATTTTTAAAAATAAAATCGGTTCACCTAATCTATTAAAATATAATATTGATTCTAGTGATATATAAGAAATACACGCTATTATTATTATTATTAACCAAAAATATATTGATTTTTTATTTAATTTATTATTTTTTTTATTAAATATATTTAAATTTTGATAATAATCTTTTAAAAATATTTTTGTTAATTTTTTTATTCTATTTATCATTTTTCGTTATCTCCATAAATAATTCTTCTAAAGATTTATTTTCTTTTAATTCATTTCTCATTTGTTCTATTGTTCCCACAAAAATTACTTCCCCATTATTTATTATTCCAATTCTATCACATACTTTTTCTGCAACATCCAAAATATGTGTAGAAAAAAATACAGTTTTATTTTCATCAGCCATTTTTCTCATTATTTTTTTTAATTCATATGATGCTTTAGGATCTAATCCTATCATCGGTTCATCTATAATCCAATTATTAGGATCATGCACTAATGAACCTATTATTATTAATTTTTGTCGCATTCCATGAGAATAACTTTCAATTTTGTTATTTAATACATCATTTATTTCAAATATTTTACTTAATTGTTCTATTCTTTCTTTTCTAGTTTTTTCATCAACATCATATATATCTGCTAAAAAATTTAAATAATCTATTCCTTTTAATTTCAAAAAGACATCAGGATTATCTGATACATATCCAAACATTTTCTTTGCTTCCATCGGATCTTTTGAAATACTATGTCCATCTATTTCTATGTCACCTTCATCTATGTCTAAAATTCCTGTTATCATTTTTATTGTAGTCGTCTTTCCTGCTCCATTAGGTCCTAAAAATCCAAATATCTCTCCATTATTAATTTGTAAATTAATTTTTTTTATTGTTTTATCTTTCTTATTATAGGATTTTGATACATCTTTTATTTTTATCATTTAATCTCCTCCTTCATGAGCAATTTTGCTTATATACAAAATACTGCATATAATGGCACTGATTTTATATTATTCTCGAATCCAAAATTTTTTTCTGAAATTCTAATTGCATATTTTGGATTATATATTTTTTTATAAATATCTAAACTTCTTGATTTAGTATGTGTTGTTGTTTTTACTTCAATTGGTACAATATCAACATCCTTCTGAATCATGAAATCTAATTCTGCCTTTCCCTCTGATTCCCAATAGTATAATTCATATCCATTTACTTTTAATTCATTTGCCACATAGTTCTCTGTAAGTGGACCCATTGCAATCATTACTGGTTGTGAACTCAAGTCTATTTGATATAATGGATATTTAGCTTTGTTTACAAATAAACCAACATCACTCATATACAATTTAAATGATGCTAAATCCTTATACATTTCTAATGGTAATTCCGCTTTTGCCCTATAAACTTGATTTACTATTCCACTATTTTTTAACCATAAAATAGCTTCTCCAAATATTCCAGATGTTCCACCTTTTGAAATAACTTTATATTGAAATTTTTGATTATCTTTTGCTAATTGCACTGGTATCGAATCAAATGCTGATATTATTCTGTTTGATAAATTATTATCTGCATATTTTGTCATATCTCTTTCATAAGATAAAAGTATTTCTGCTTGAACATCTATTGCCGATATTGTTTTTTGCTCTTCTAAATATGTTTGAACAACTTCCGGCATTCCACCAACAATTAAATATGTTCTATATAATTTCAGGCATAATTCATGAATATCATTATCCATTCTAGTATTAGTTTCAAAATGTTTTTTTATTTCGTCTATTAAATTTTCTCTTCCTATAGCCATTAGAAATTCTTTAAATGATAAAGGATACATATTTAGCATTTGAACTTTCCCTACAGGAAATGAGTAATTTTCTCTATTTATTGCAATTCCAAGCAAAGAACCTGCTGCAATTATATGATACTCTGGAGCATCTTCACAAAAATATTTTAATGATGTTAGTGCTCTTTCATTTGCTTGTATTTCATCAAAAAATATCAATGTTTTTCCTGGAATTATTTTTTCACCATAAAATAATTCTAATTTATTTATTATATATTTAGCATCTATGCTTCCTGAGATTTGGGAACTTATTTCCTGGTTTGTTTCAAAATTTACATATATTAAATTATCATAGTATTTTTTTCCGAATTGCTTTATTATATATGTTTTGCCTACCTGTCTAGCTCCATGTATTATTAATGGCTTTCTATTTCCTGATTTTTTCCATTTTATTAAATCATTTATAATCTCTCTCTTCATGGAAATACCTCCTTGGTATTATTATAGTGTATAAGTTCAAAAAAGTCAATTATCTAACTAACTTTTTTGAACTTATGAGTTCTTTGTCTAAATTTTGAAAAAATTTCTTTAAAACTATGTACTTTTTTCAAAATTTAGTGTATAACTTTATTATATAAAAGAATAATATATATTATAAATAATATTATTTATTGGGTCTGAAAGAGTCTAACTTAATTAGGACCTGACCCGTGCTGACGGTAGTCATCGCAAAAAGCCATTCGTTGAATGGCTCTTTATATTGTATAAATAAAAAAGACTAACCGTTGCAGAACAGATTAATTTCTGTTTACTCTACTTGATAGTCTTTTTTATTATAAATTTGATTTTTTAGTTGTCTAAAAATGATATTTTATAATCAAGTATTCCTCTTATGTCAATTTTATAATTGTTATTATTATAATCTGTAAAACTATATTCTGTATAATCTTCAATTAAATTCATATCATAAGTAAATACATTTAGTTCATTAATAGTCTTTTCATTTTCTTTTATATATTTGTTAAAATCTTCCATTTGCAGGAATTTATCTTTTTTGTTTTCTTCATCTATTTTATTATATGCATCTTCTGGGAAATATTTCAATTTCACCTTAAAATCTATAAGATATTTTTGTATTAATTCTTTATTTGTATAGTTTTTCATATCAAATTTATTATAATCATTTGATGTTATTTTTATTTCATCTATTCTTTTTTCTTTTCCATTTTTAGCATTTTCAAACTCATTTATAGTTATTGGTTCAAATGAGTAACTATTGTAGTCAGTTTTCATTTTTATATAATAGTCACTTACCTTATTATCACAGATTTTATATCCATATATATAATATATACTATTATTTATATTACCTGCTTTATAGATTTCCTGTGCACAAAAGTACATTCTAGCTCTATCATTTGTATAAGAATCTATAATATTTTCACTATTTATTTCATTATTCTTTATATACTCTGTATCAGTTAAATCATATACAGCTATATAATCTGAATCATAAATATAGTCAAACAATTGTTGAACATAATCATCTATGGAAAAAAACATATAATCATTATCTTCTTTCACACTATTTTCTGGGTATTCTATTTCTATGTCTTGTGGTGTTCCATTCTCAAAAGGGTCTTGTTCTATATCATTGTTTCTCCATATATGTATAGCAATACCAATTATTGCTATACATATAATTAGTAATGATATTATTAAAATAATTATTATTTTTTTTACTTTATTCATATCTTTTTACCATACCAGAGGTATTTTTTCCTTTCCTATTTAGGTTCATCTAAATATATATATCCTTGTAGAGTATATCCGCTCCATATCTTACCATTTAGTGGTATTTTTTGTACGCCAAACCATCTTTCTCCTCCTCCTGCATGACTTATGTATATTCCATCAGATGTTACACCTTCAACATATGCAATATGTCCAGGGGCTGTTCCATGTTTCCAAACTATAAGTGAATTTGGCTTTGGCTGTTGCCCATAGTTAAACCATCCATATAGTCTATTTCTGCGATACCAATCTCCACCATTTCCATATTTTCCATCTGGTGATCTCGGATATTCTTTATATTTAGTTCCATTCGCCTCTAAATATTGTGAAGCTCTACCTTTTGCCCACCAAGTACATTGGAAAGACTGTAAACTGTTTGAAGAAGAACTCCACCACTTTGCGAACGGTCCTCTCTGGTGTGCTCCTGCTCCACCACCTACACCAGAATAGTGTACTTGTGTGTGTAGCCATTGTGTATTAATTGTATTTTCTAATTGTTTAGCTTCGTTACCAGATGATATGCCTCCTTTTGTAAATCCAGAACCACTACCTCCATCTTGAATTGTTTTTCCTTTAAACATATTATAATATTCAAGTGCTTTTTTGGCTCTTGAAGTATATCCAGCATATCCGTGCTTCTTTATGTCCAGGGCTTTCATAGAATCTCATAAAATGTAATGTGGCTTCTTCTACGGTTTTAGAATTTCTCCATTGTTCATTAGTTGAAGTAATTCTTTCATCAGCTATATACCCTTTTTTCCTTATTGTTGCATATTGAGCTGCTGGTCCTTGTCCTGACAACTCTGCTATTAAAAATTCTATTTGAGTGTCAACATCTTCCCACGTAGTCTTTTTTTCATTTGTTGCGTAGTTTATCAATGCAGGTTTCCTGTCAAGCCATTGACACATTCCGCTTGCACCTGATGAAGGATTTACTGCTGTTGGATCTATTGTTTGTCCTCCTCCTGATTCCCATGCTAGATTTCCCATTGCTCCTGCAACTGCCTCTTCACTAAATCCTGCTGCTCTTAATGAAAACCATACTTTTTCTTCTACTGTATTTCCGTATATTCCTCCATCTACATTGTTAAAATTTTCTGGGCTAAATATACTAAAGTCAAAATCTATTTCTGCATTTGGGTCAATTGCCTTTTGTATTAATGCTTTTGTTAAATCAATCATTTCCGCAGTGTCTTCATTTTCTTCTAATATCTCACATAACCAAACTAATGTACCATGATTGGTTAATACTCTATATGCGTTTTCAGATCTTCTTAATGCTTTAACAAAGTTATCTCCTGTATTAGGGTCTACATCTATTTTTTCTCTTACATCTGATGTTGATCTTTCATATGAATTATTTACACTTGTTTGTTCATTTGTTGTCATATCATCTGTTTCAGTTATTTCAGTTGTTTCAGTTTCTTTCCTATTCGGAGTATTAATTAATATTTCTTCACCCTCTTTAGCATTAATAAGTTCGTCCTTATCTTTATTTTCTTCAAACTTATCAAGTTTGTCTTTTAACTCTGCTTCTGAAAGATTATTTTTTTGTCCTTCCATTATTGTTACATCTTTATTTGTTTCTCCGCTAAAGTTACTTGCTATATATTTTGTCCATACTTCAACTATCCATGTATTTGCATATGCAATATCATAAGTAGTCATATCTGTTTCTGTTGTAATTGTACTTGTATCAACACACTGGAATGTTTTAGTTGTTGGAGTTGATGTTACATTTCCTGATTCATCTGTTGTATTTCTATTTCTAGTAACTGTCCTTGTATAATAATTCTTCTGTACATCTGTACTTGTATTAACACAGTCATATATACCTATATTAAATTCTGTATTATACGTCAGGTTTGCCACACGCTCTACAAAGTCATAATCCTCTCCTTCTACAAGAAGTGCCCACAAATACTCAAATGGCATTGTATATTTTTCTGACATTGACTTATAGTTTATACTTGTAATTGATGCTGTATATTCAGTAAAACCTGCTCCTCCACCTGATGTTTGTTGATATCTTGAATCATATAAACTTTGTATTTCTCCTATGCTTCTATTTCCGTTTTGTGTTGTAAATACTCCAGTAACTTTATTCCATGTTGCAATTTTAGCATTTCCTTCCTCATCTAATGTAAAGTATTTGAATACATCTCTATTTCCAGATGATTCATATTCTGCATACATTTCATCAAACTTTGCACTATCTATATATTTTATTCTGTAATATTCTTGGTCTGTTATATTTGTTCTTGCTCCCCCGCCAGCTTTTAATGCTTGCTCTATATTATAATACCATATTTGATATCCATCACTATTTAAGTGGTAGTTACCATAGCCTGCATATTTAGAACTCAAATAGCCCTCTCCATCGAGTAATCCTGTCGTTGTATCCACAAATATTACATTTCCTTTACTGTCACAATATGATGATATTTCCGCATTATATTGATCAATCTGTGAATTCATTGCTGACGCTGTCGTAGTACCCGATGAATATTTTTTTCCTACATGAAATAGTTTTAATACATATAACTGTTTATCTGGATATTTTTCTGTTATAAGATCTATTACCTTTTTCATATTTTCTATTTCACTAGTAGTTCCATTTAAACCTAACATTAATACGATTGCAGATGCATCGTTTTTCATACTACCAGCTATATCTAGTTTATAAGCACTATTGCCTGGAAGGAAATTTTTAGGAAATGCTCCATCCTTACAACAAAAGTAGTCTTTGTTTGTACCATACTTTCCTTTTAGCCCATTCATCCAAGAGTCCCCTATGTAAAATATCTTACTTGCATCTATTTCTTGTTCAGTTGAATTTTCTTCCTGTTTTTCTTCTTGTTCTTGCTGTTCTTCCTCAGTCTTTCCTGCATTCTCATAACTACTCTTAAAATCTACTTCTCCTGTGTTTGCATATCTATAAAATTTAATAACACCATTTGTTTTACTTGCATCTAGTCCGTCTATATAAGGATATTGTGTAATAAGCTCCGCCATTAATAATTTTTCTAATTGTTCTGGTGTTTTTATATATTTTGAATATTCATCAGATAAACACCACAATATTTCAGCTGATGTACAATCATCAAAACTATTTACAGTTTTATTCAATTTTTGGCTTAATCCTAATTTAGCTATTTTGTCTTGTTCACTCATATTGTTTATTTCCTCTTCTGAAAAGCCTAAATCTGATAAAGCCTGTTTTATTATGGCATCTTTATCTATTGTAATTCCTTCCGCAGGATCCATTTTTACATTACTCGTGTATATATTAGGGCGACCTTTTTCTTTGTCAGTCCATACCCCTGAATCCTTAAAGAAAAACCAAGTAATTGCTGATATTAATGATGTTACCGCTAATATAATAATTAATATTAAAACAACTTTAAACACTACAACTCTTTGAATTATTTTTCTTGCTGTATTTTTTGCTCTTCCCCTTATTGGATTTTTATTATCTTCGCTTATTATAATCACCTTCTTTTTTATCTACTCATTTTAATTATAACATATATTATTTCTTTTTACTATATTTTTCGACCTTTTTCATTCCATTTTTCAACAAAGAATTTTTAGCATTTTTTACTAGTAAGCAAAAATAAAGAAGGTAGCAAGTCTGCCTTCTTTATTTTCTTTATAATTTAAAATTTAATTTTCTTATTCTTATATGAGTAATATTTACATTGAAAATGATATTTCATAATTTGTTCCTTCAGATAATCTTATTAATATTGTTACATCTACCAATTTTGACGTTCCTTCTTTGTCACTAATTTTTAAATTGCAAATATATACATCTCCATCTTTTTTAGCTGTTGATTCTTTTATAATAGATTCATCATAAAACTTATTATTTAAAAATTCCTTAAATTTATTTATATCAGTAAAATTACTGTTTTTATATGTTTCATTTAATTTATTATATACATATTTATAATCTTTATCATTTATTGCATCAACTATTTTTGATATATTCATACTAGCTTTTTTATCATCACTTGCACTATTATATTTTTCAATAAACTCTGGTACATCTACTGTATAAGTATCTAATTGCATTTTAAAATCCATTGTTTGATTTTCCTTAATAATATAATAATGATTATTTTGATCTAATGCTACATATCTTGTATATTCACTTCCATAAACATCTACTTGATATTTTTTTATACTAATACTACTTATTTTTTGTTTATTATCCTGAACATAACTTGTAAATCCTTGTACACTTCCAAACTTCGCATTTTTATATTCCTCATCCAAAAAATTGTTATATACATATCCTGGAGCAATTAATGATATTCTTTTATATAAACTAATATATTCCAACACCATATCTTGATCTGTCATAGATACATATTGAAAATCATTATTTTCATTCAATTTTATTTCTGTTATTGTATCTGTAGTTATATTTATATCATCTATACTCTTTATACCTGATAATGGTTCAATTGAAAAAGATAAATTGTTGTCATCAATATTAACAATTAAAAAATTTTCCTGTAACAAAGAATAATCCTCTTGATTTTGAACAATGATATGTACCGCAAATGATTTTATATTATTATTTTCATATATTTTTGAAATCTTAGCTATTGATAATAAATAAAGGTCGTTCAATTTATTTATGTTATTAAATAAATTTTCACTATTTATATTATTCTTTTTTACATATTGTGTATCTAACATATCATAAACAATGTCAGATATTTCCTTCTCATTATATATTAAAGTAAATTCATTATTTTCATTATATCCATAATATGACGGATTTGAAAAATTTATTGCATCAAGATATTTTCGTACTGCATTACGTATACCTGCATATTCTTCTCTTTCTATTTCTTCATTTTTTTCTTGTTCATATTTATTTTTTTCTTCTTCTGTAAAATTTTTTTCTTGTTCCGACTCACTCATTCCGTTTTTTGTCTTTGGTTAAACTAAAAATTAATATTCCTATTGCAACAATAATTATTATAAAAGTTATTGTTAGTACAATTATAATTTTTCTTAATTTCTCTTTTCTCATTTAGCACCTCTTCTCTCTTTGAATTATTTTTTTTGTTGTATTTTTTGCTCTTCCTCTTATTGGATTTTTATTATCTTCGCTTATTATAATCACCTTCTTTTTTATCTACTCATTTTAATTATAACATATATTATTTTTTTTTACTATATTTTTCGACCTTTTTCAACCAAAGATTTTCATTTATTTTTATATGCCAAAAAAGACCAATAAATTTTACTTTACCAGTCTTTTTTAAGTGTTTTTATATATTTAGCATTACTTTTTCTCTACTTATCGTCTTATCTTTTGAACCAGTGTAATTCGTAATTATATCTGAAAATACAAGTGATACATTTTTCTGAGAACTACTATAACTTCTCATAAATCTAAGTTTTAATTGTGTTGAAGCTCCTTTATTAACTTTTAAAAACTCACTTATTATTTCATTAGTGTAGCAATAATATTTAACTGATTTTTCATCTTCTAGATATATTGTTTTTGTACTTTGCATTGAATCAAGTAATATTGTGTTTTCACTTCCATTTTGTACTTGAACTGTATATTCCTCATAATCCATATAAACATTTTTGCTTATTATTTTATAAGTAATATTATTTTCTGTTTGTTCCTTATTAATATTTTCTTTTTTTATAAAACTATTAATATTTAGTTTTGTTGAACCATCTTCATCTACCAATGTATAATAATCACGTTTTTTTGTATCTTCTATTTTTCCTGTTGCCATTATATCTGCTGATATGTACACTGTATATGTATTTCCAAACCAATTTTCTATTGTTGCTGTTTTCTTTATATTTCCGCCAAAATTTTCTTTATAATATAATGTTTCAAATATATTTAAGTTTTTATATACTTCATCTTTACAATCTTTTGAAAGTAAATTATATGCTTTTTCTGTTTCTCCATTATTGCAATAAGACACAAACTGTTCAATAATATTTTGTGCATTTGTTATTTGTTCCTTATCTACTAATTCCCCAGTAACAGCAGATTTCTCTGCTGCTACTGAAGTATTTGTATTTTCCTTATTACTGTCATTATTATTTTGCTCTGTACTTATTAATGTCCCTTTTTCTTCTTTTTGATTATTAAGTTTTGCAATATAATTCATTAATTGTATTATCAACAATATAAATATTATTAATAATCCTATTTTTATTATTTTAGTTTTATTATCATAATAAAATTTTATTAATTTATGCATATTATAACCTCTTAACTTTTATATTAAATCACTGTCTTTGTTAAGTCCCTTAATCATATTTCCTATATTAGCCGCTTTTTCTTTACCTGCTCTATCAGATAATTTTTTCATTATAGTGTCATATTTTTCTTGTGTTGTCGTTGTTTGTGATAATCTTGTAGCAACAATTTTATCTTTAGTTGACAAGTTAAATTTATTTTCTTTGTCAAATTTCATTGCTTTTATAATTAGATTTTCATCATTAATATACTCTGTATATTCTGCTGCTTCCATCATTTTTCTATCTATGTCATCTTTCTTCTTTAAGTTAAATTCATCTGCAAATTTTCTTCTTGCTGCAGGATCACTTAAGAATTTTTCTTTATCTCTCATCAACTTTTCTTTCTTATATGCATCAGGTCCTAATTGTTTCTTTAAGTTTGCATCCATCTGATTTTGTACTCTATCAATACCATCAGTAACTGCTCCTTCTAATCTGTCTGTTCCAGCTTTTCCAAATGCCTGTCCTGCATATAAACCAGCACTTGTATATTTTAAAGCATTACCTGGGTCACCACTCATAATACCTGCACTTAATCCTAATCCTGCTCCTGCCACTGTAGCTCCAATTCTTCCAAAAGTTTTTAATGCTGGAATTCCTTTTCCTGCAGCCTCAAGACCTTTTTTAGCTATTAATTTTGGAACTTTCGGTGGTTTCAACGTTCTTGGTTTAGCTCCTCCAATAACTAAAGGTGAACTTAATCCATTTGTACCACTTGGTGATAATGTTGAAGGATTTACTCCACTTTCTCTAATTGGTGGTGAAGTTAGTGGTTCTCCTCCTTCATTTCCATTTCCCATTGGAGGTAGAGTTGGTTCATCTCCCCCTCCATTTCCTATTGGTGATGGAGTTGATCCACCACCTCCTCCATTTCCTATTGGTGATGGGGTTGGTCCACCTTCTCCTCCGTTTCTTCCAGCATTTCCCGGTGTTTCGTTTCCATAAGTTCCTAATAATTTATCAATTGAGCCAAGTGGTGCTTTTTTACCATTTCCTCCATTATCTGCAAATTTTACTTTGTTTGATGATGCTTTTGAACTATTCTTAATTTTTCCTATTGATTGTACTGCTGACATAGCAACAGCTGCACCTGCGGCACCGCTTAGGAATCCTGCTGTTGTTGTCTTATCAAATCCAAACATCTTTCTTAAGAATTTCTCTGCTGGTGTCATAAATCCAATTGCAATCATACAATATATTATGTTATTTCCTGCTAAGTCAAATGCCGAACTTATTAAAACAGTATATAATAATAAGTGGAATGGTTGTATTAATAAGTTAAATATGTATTCCTTTAACCATAAGTCAAATGCCTGTGATTTTCCATCTCCCATTTTGTCTAGTGGATACGAAATTGCAACTAATGGTGCAATTATTGTTAAAAATACTATGTATAATAACCTTTTTGCATATATAAGACAGAAGAACCATGTATAAAATACAAGTACTAAAAAACATATTGCATAACCTATATATAAAGGTGTACCAGATTGTTCTTGTGCTAACATCCTTGCTTTTCCCATAAGGTTTGTTGTTACATTTAAACTTCCATTACTGCTGACATAACTATCTAATCCTGCTTCTTTTACTCCATTAACAAGTTCAGTTTTAGGATCATTTACTATAACTGTGTGTAAATTTTGTGCTGATACATTTGCTAATAAATCTACTATTTTTTCTGTAAAATTATTAGCAAAAATCATAATATATTGCATTACAAAAACTAAACACATAGCTACAAACCAGTCTATTAGCATTTGTTTATATTTTGCTTTTTCTGATGCAACACTAGATATTAATATTCTAATTCCAACATATATTAATATTATCATTAATGATATTACTGCTAAATTCCTTAATGTGTAATACCATTTTCCAACTGTATCTTTTATTTCTAATGCTGAATTGTTAGCTGATGTTATTATTCTATTTTTACTATTTGCCTCTGTATCTGGTAAACTTGGGTCTTTTAAATAATAATAATATCTTACTTTATAATTATTATATTTATCAAGTTCTGTTTGATTCTTCACTTTACCATTTTCATCATATTGTGGTTCAGTAACATTCTTCCATTCATCTATAGTCATATATTCTGTTGCAGAAGTAACATAACTTGAACCATCTGCACTATTACTATTTGATTTTGAAGCTGCTAATGCGCTAGGCACATTTCCAGTAGATCCTTTTTCAAGATAATTTTCAACATCTGAAGTACTTGCAGTTGAATTCTTTGCCCTAAAAAATCCCCCTCCAATTGTTGCTATCCCATCAGTGCATACTTCATATGTAACACCATTCCATTCAAATGATTTTACTTTTGTTACTTTTCCTCCATCGCCCTTTTTATAAGCCCCTTGTGTTCCATCTTCTTTGGTATATTTTATTTCTTGACCATCATCTAGTAAAGTGTCATCTATATTAATAGTTCCTTTAAAAGGCTGATCTTTGTTATCTTTAGGACACCAATATATTACAGCTGTATTTGGAACTGCCTTTCCAGCACCAAGTGCATCATCTCGTGCTTGCTCTTGCTGATTCTTTTGTAATGTTCCTTCATATGCAGCAACTTTGACTGCTTTAGGATTAAATATGTTAACATCAAACAATAATACATTTCCTTCAAAAATTTCTTCTGGGCTTATTGAATATGTAGGTATTAATGTTATATCTGGTAAAAATTTCCCCTCCAAAGCAGTATATGAAAGTGAAAACGTAGCTCCCAATATAACTAACTGTACAACACCTGCTGCTCCAGCAGCAAACTGTAATATAGCAATTTGTGCTAATATAGGTCCAATATAGATTACAGCTAATCCTACCGTAACAGTCGCTAATACTAGTGCAGCTACTAAAAATAAAATATTTAATGATGTGTCAATCGTTACGGCTGATTCTGTTCCCATTATTGCATGTTGTAATATACTTATTACTGCATCACCTATTCCTAATAATAAATCAACAACAGGTTCTAATAGCTTACCACCGTACCATTGCCACATTTCTTTTTGTATTAAAGCTAAATGCATCAGACATATTCGACATCCCAAAGTTTAAAACAATAAACAATAAGCCTAGCGAAACTATTAACTTAAACCAAAATGTTTTTTTCGTAAAAAACTTCATTTTCTTACTCCTTAATATTCATTTCTTGTCCTAGCCTCTATTAGCTTATTCAAGTTTGTTTCAACAAACTCAAACTCTTTTTGTGTAGGTGTGATTTTTAAAATAGCTGTTTCTTGTCCTACTTTAAATAATCCCTCACCTATTCCACAAGTTACTAAGAAGCCGGCTTCTCCTTCGCTTAATTTAAATACTTCTTTTAAATATTGTATTTCTGATTTATCTTGTGCTAAAAATAATTTAGTATCTGAAGATGTTAGGACTGCTTGAGCCTCTGGTTTCTCATAGAAATCTTGAAATCTTTGAGAAACTACAGCTAAAGATACATTTCTTTTTCTGGCACGTCTTGCCATTGTGTTTAAGAAATCTACAGCTTCTGGGTATGGTAATAACATCCATGCCTCATCAACTATTACTCTTTTCTTTCTAGCTCTTCTTTTATCTTCACTGTTTTTCTTAACAAACTTCTCCCATATCCATGTTAAAAGTATTTGTTGGGCAAGTGGTCTTGCAAACTTTTCTTCTAGTTGTGAAATATCAAGATTTATAAATGGTGCTCCTTCTAGCAATTCGAATGTTGATTGTCCATCAAAATAAGCCATTTGACCATTATATTCTCTGATATATTGTTTCATAACTTTTAACAAATAACTGTAATGAAATCTGTAATCTGCATTTTGATTATCTCTAGCTTTTTGTTGTATTCTTTTATACCAAGAGCCTATTGTAGGCATCTCTTTCTTTTCTCTATATAGTTTATTATCAGAATTGAATTTACTACTAGCTTCATATAAACTATTAGGGTCATTTGTTATTCCTCTACCAGCATACTCTTCTGCAACTGCCTCTGCAATGATTTGTTTTGTTAACTCATTAACATCCTTACTTCTTGTACTACCTTTTGCCATTGTAACTAGTGATTGCGTAACATCTTCAACCTTATTTTCTATATTTAAAACTGGTCTTTCTCTTCCTGTTATTTCATCTTTTGCAACTTCTGTTTCTATATCAAATAAATTGATAACTGTTTTTGATGTTGGGCTAAGCACAACATTTATTCCACCAAGTGATTCTGCAACAACTGTGTATTCACCTTCGGCGTCCAGTGCTAAACTTTCAATTCCCATTAATAGAGAAGATCTACTTATCAGTGTTTTCATTGTTACTGATTTACCAGCACCAGATTTAGCAAATATAACCATGTTATAATTTGTTAGTGAACTATGGAAATTATCAAACAATATTGGTGTTCCTGTTTGTTTATTAAATCCTAGCGGAATTCCTGTTGAATGGCTTACCTCTGATGTTGTAAACGGAAACACTGTTGACATTGAACGTCTATCAAATGTGTGCTCTTTTTTTATTTTGTTTTCCATCAATGGTAAGTTGGATTTAAATGCTTCTTCTTGCATTGCCCATGCTGTTTTTATTCCTACAAGTGATTTTGACATTTCTGTTGATAATAATTTTGTTAATCTGTCTAAATCCTCTAAGTTATATGTAAATACTGTTGCAATTATTGATGCTTCATATAGTTTGTTAAAACCTGCTGCAATCTCATCTCTTAATTGCTCAGCCTCAAGTCTTTTTTGTGCTAAGTTGCTCTCTCTGTTTATATTTCCTTTGTCTGCTGCAACTATTCTCTCTGTTTCAAGTTCATTTATAACTCTATTTAATTCATTTTGTGATTTTGCTTCTTGTATCGGATTTATATATATTGATGTATTAATATCTCCGAAAAAGTATAAATCCCTAAATAATTCTGGAAATGTACACATTCTTGGCAAAGTTGATACGAAGAAGCTTCTTGCATATTTCTTTACATTTGAGATTATCTCTAAATGATCTATATTGCTTGCATCTATTCCTGATGGTGCAATTAATTCTTTTATGCTTTGTTTTTTAAATAAGCTGGTTTCATTGTTGTACTGTTGTAGATTTTTTCTTTCTTCCTCTAGTTTTTTTGCCATCTGTTTTTCCTCCTTCTTTCGTTTCTTTCTCGATGTTCTCAATAGCTAAATCCTTAACATCTTCACCAATATATGGTTCATTTTCTTCAAGTATTAATTTAGCCATTTCATCAATTATGCTATCAATGTTTTCTTCTTTTTCTGCAACCTGTTGTTGAATCTGTGTTCTAGCTTCATTAACTTTTTGTACAGCCTTATCCATAGCTCTTTGTTCAATCAATTTGTCTAATTCTTTCATCTTTTTCTCATATACATCTGGTGCTGTAGAATATAATTCATTAAATCCTGCTTTTAAAGCTTTGTCTAATCCAAATGTTTCTGCCTCATCTCTGTTATATGCCATATATAATAATTCAACCAATTCATTTGTTCTAAGTATTTTACCTCTAACACCACAAGGTGATATTGAAGATATTATTGATTGACATCTTGTATATAACTCAGAAAATGCTATATTTTTTATTTCTTCTTTGTCTAATTTATCATTTCCTGCTTCTGCAGCATAATATGATACTACTATATAATATGTTTTATTTAATATGTTTCTGTTTAAACTCATTCTTTCAGTATCTTGTATTACTGAGTTTCCATATTCTTTTAAGTTTGCTTGTCTTGTTAATTCAAAATATGCTTTTTGAAGTTGTTCATCTGTATAATCACCTGAATCTAACATTTGATTATATCTTATTTCTAAATTATTATATTTATCTTCAACTTCTTTTAATTTTTCTTTATATCCTCGCAAACTACTTTCTAGATTTACTGCTCTTGTTTGTATATACATTTGAATTGGATATCTTAATGTATTTAGGAATTGTACAAAACTTTCTTCTACGCTATTTTTTTCCATTTCAGACATAAGGTCATAATTTACACCTTGACAGCCTATTACCATTAAATATCTGTTTTCATTTCTTTGAACAATCATATTGTCTTCTATATTATCAAACTCCATGAAATTAAATATTGATTGTCTATTTTGTGCATTTACAGGATTTTTTACTTCTGGTATATTATTATTTTTTTGATTCATATTTCTTGGATCAGATTTTTTTTCTTTATGACGGACATAAATTAAAAAACATACTAATCCTATTATTGCAATTATTACAGGAATTAAAATATACATTAATGTCTGTATTAACTGTGTTTTTGTTTGACTATCCATTTAAATCTTCCTCCTTTGTATATACATATATTCTCTTTTTGTTTCTTTTAAAATTTATATATCTTTTTATTATATCATCAACATTTTCTCCACCAGTTTTTCTTGTAAGTTCAAAACTATCTGTATCCGGTATTTTAAACATTCCAATAGCATAACCTATTACTGCAAATATTAGTGTTATTACCATACCAACCATTTTTAATCCTATCAGACCAAAAATCAAGTAAAATATTAACCCTATTCCTCCTCCTATTGCAGTTGATATCAAAGATTTTGTTGAAAATATAAATAGTATCCTTCCTTCTCCTTTGACATTTCTTGGTACATTATATGTTCCCATATTTTTCCTCCTTAGTTCATTATAATACAATCATTCTATTATATTATAGCAAAAAAAATCGATAAATGGAAGTATTTATCGATTTTTTTTGCTTATTTTTAATTATTATTGTTTTCCTAAACTTTGTACCATTGCAAATATACCTTTTGCTAATGTTGGAGCAGCCATAATTACTATCGCACCAACAATAAATGGAATCATTGTCTTTTTATATTCTGCTTTTTCTTCTAAGCTTCCCATCATATATTTAAGACCTAATACAACTAATATTATCGCACCTGCTATAACACCAACTACTTGTAATATACTTAGTATTTTACCACCTAATGTTGATAATGTTGTTGTTTGTCCATTATCTGGTGTTTGTTTTCCAACATTATCTATTATTGAACCTGTATCCACTACTGCAAATACTGCTGTTGAAAGCATTGTTAGTGCAATTAATACTGTAGCAATAAATGTTAATATTTTCATTGTTTTAGTTGACATATTTATTCCTCCTTTTTATTTTTGATTTGTTTATTACAAAATCTGGTTTTCCAGAATTTAAATAACTATTATTATTTTGACATACTATTTAACAAACTAACTGTTGTTCTCCATATGCCAAAAGCTCCAAATATTACAATACATCCTATTACATAGGCAATAAGCATTTGTTTTATTTTAGCTTGTTCTTCTAAGCTTCCCATCATAAACTTTATACCTAATACTGCACCAACAAGTACTGTAATAACTACTCCTATCATAAAAATCATATTATAAAATTGATTGACATCTTGTTTTATTTCATCTTCATTGAGTGTTTTTTCGTTTTGTTTATTTGCTGCTGCTTCACTTTCGTCTATAAATTCATTTCCCTTTTTTATGACATCACTCCAAAAACCTGCTTGGCTTTGTGTGATAAGTACTGGTTGTAATAGAAATAACATTATTGCTATCTTTATTATTATTTGAGAAGGTTTTTTCATTTCTATCCCACCTTTTATTTAATCTAATACATATTTTACTATCGAATATATTACATTTGGTAATGTTGTTGCCATTGCTAACATAAATATTCCTATTAAATATGGTATAAAATCTTTTTTATATGTTGCTTTTTCTTCAACACTTCCTAACATGAATTTTATACCTAATCCAGCTAATACCACAACAGATATAATTGCACCTACTACATTTATTACCGCTAATACTTTACCAGCTTTGGCTGTAAAATCTTTATCATCTTCTATTGTAGGCTTCCATGCATCTGGATTGTCAAATGGAGTTGCTGTTGCTGCTTCGCAAACACCTATATGTAATGCACCCAGTATCATGAATGTTGCAATAAATAAATATACAATTTTAACTATTTTATTTTTTACCATTTTATCACCTACTTTTGTTTTTTGCGTATTAACCTATACTAATTATATACTATTTGCCGACTTCTTGCAAGTTTTTTTGAAAAATTTACGCATTTATAGTTACTTTTTGCCAAAAAATGTTGAATTTTAACATTTTGCACAACTTATAGCTAACTACAAAAATATTAATCTATTTGCTTTTGAATCAAAAAAGAACTAAACCTTTATTAGTTTAGCTCTCTTCTATCCATTTTTATATGGCGGAGATGAGAGGGTTCGAACCTCCGCGCCCATTTCTGGACCTAACTGTTTAGCAAACAGTCCCCTTCACCACTTGGGTACATCTCCATTATTCTAATAAAAGTTAGATATTTATTTTTATATCTAACTTTATTTTGGCGGAGAGGGTGGGATTCGAACCCACGGTACGCTACAAACGCACGCCAATTTTCAAGACTGGTGCCATAAACCAACTCGACCACCTCTCCATTTCTTGCGACAGTAATAATATTAGCATACTTTACTATCGCTGTCAATACTTTTTTTGCATTTTCCTGAGAAAATTTTAGCAAAAACTTAACATTCTTTTATTAGATTTAACATTCTTTCCAAATCTTCATTATTATTATATTCGATAATTATTTTTCCTTTTCTTTTTCCTTGGTCAAGTTTTACCTTTGTTCCGAAGAAACCTTGAAATCTGTCTTCAATATCATCATATAAATATTTATATTTTGGATCTAATCTTTTTTCTTTTTTTGTTGTTCTGTTTTTGCTTTCTGCTTGTCTTACAGATTCTCCTCTTTCTATCATTCTAATTGCAACTTCATATTGTCTTTTTTGATCAGTAATCCCTGCAAGTGCTTTGCAGTGTCCTTCTGAAAGTTTACCCTGTTTTACAAGTTCTAATACATCTGGCGCTAAATATAATATTCTTACTGTATTTGATACACTACTTCTACTTCTTCCTATTCTTTTAGAAACTTGTTCTTGTGTCATTCCATATTTGT
The DNA here is from genome assembly GCA_934184665.1 of uncultured Clostridia bacterium. GTDB lineage: Bacteria > Bacillota > Clostridia > TANB77 > CAG-508 > CAG-269. The sequence goes on from CAKPSX010000015.1 coordinate 21,359, forward strand.
CCATCAAGTTTTTTATTCCAATTGCTTTTTCATACGGATTTAAATCTTCTCTTTGTATGTTTTCTATTAACGCTATTTCCCTATTAGTTTGTTCATCATTTTCTCTGATAATTGCAGGAATCTCTTCAAGCCCAGCGATTTTAGCTGCTCTCCATCTTCTTTCACCTGCTATTATGCTGAAATATCCATCTTCTTCTGATACAACAATTGGTTGTATTATACCATATGTTTTTATTGAATCTGCTAATTCCTCTAGGGATTCTTGATTGAATACTTTTCTTGGTTGTTCTCTATTTGGTTCAACTTCTGTTATTTTTAATGTTCTTAAATTGCCTTTTTCCTCTATTTCAACTTCTTTTTCTTCTTCTATTATAGGGCTTGCTCCAAATAATGCATCTAGCCCCTTTCCTAATCCTGTCATTTTTGCCATAGTAATCTCCCCTTTTTATCCATTATTTTTTAATAGTTCTTTTGCAAACTTTTCGTATGCCTTTGCTCCTTTTGATCTTGGATCATATATAGATATTGGCATTCCGTAACTTGGTGCCTCACTAAGTCTTACATTTCTAGGTATTACTGTTTTATATACTTTGTCTTCAAAATATTTTTTTACTTCTTTTACTACTTGGTTTGAAAGGTTTGTTCTTGCATCATACATTGTTAGCAATGCCCCTTCAATTTCAAGGTTTTTATTTAGATGTTTTTTAACAAGATTTACTGTGTTTAATAATTGCCCTAGTCCTTCTAATGCGAAATATTCACACTGTACTGGTATTAAAACACTATCTGATGCAGTAAATGCATTTAATGTTACTAGCCCTAATGAAGGTGGACAATCTATTAATATGTAATCATATTTTTCTTTTATAGCATCAAGCTTTGTTTTTAATCTTTGTTCTCTTGACATCATTGATACTAATTCAACTTCCGCGCCAGCCAAACTTATGTTTGATGGGCATACTGTTAGATTTTTTATTGCTGTTTCTTGTAATGTTTCGTCAATCGCTGTTTCCCCAACTAATACATCATATACTGATAGTTCCAATTCTTTTGTTATTCCTAATCCACTTGTTGCATTTCCCTGTGGATCTGTATCTATTAGCAATACTTTTTTTCCTTTTTTTGCCAGTATTGTGCTTAAATTAACTGTTGTTGTAGTCTTACCTACACCACCTTTTTGATTTGCTATTGATATTACTTTCCCCATGTTAACTTCATTCCTTTCTATACGCAGGAATCTACTTAAAATCTTAAATTTTGAATGTTATCCTTTATATTCATTTGCAAAGTTTTACATTAAATTTTTTAACATTTATATTTTAAGTTCCCCTAATAACAAATTTCTATATAATAATATATAAATTTTTTTAATATGTCAATATTTTTTCTCAATTTTACAAGAAAAGTTATTTTGTCGTATTTTTATTGTTCTTTACTAGTTTAATTTACTTATAATTTAGATAACACATACAAAAATGCTCCACGCTTTTCCGTGGAGCATTTAAATTACATTATAGGTTCTTTGCTTGGCATACCTGCTTTTCTAGGGTATTTATTGGGTGTATTTCTTTCTTTATTTATTGTGATTATTGTCCTTCCAATATCACTGTCAGGAAGATTAAATTCTTCTACATTTTTTATTGTTCCACCAAGAACATTTATAGCTTTCTTGGCTTTGTTGATTTCTTCTTCTGTGTCGCTCGCTTTCATACATAAGCATTTTCCATTTATTTTTATTAGCGGAATCAAATATTCTGATAATGTTGATAAATTTGCAACTGCTCTTGATACAGCAATATCAAAGTTTTCTCTATATTCTTTATTTTTCCCAAAATCTTCTGCTCTTGAATGTACAATTGTAATATTTTTTATATTTAACTCACTAATAACATTTTCCAAAAATATTAATCTTTTATTTAATGAATCTACAAGGAACATTTGAATATTTTTATTCATTATACTTAGTGGTATTCCTGGAAAACCAGCTCCTGTTCCTACATCAACTATTTTTTCACCATCTTTTATATCTTTTAATATTGTAAGTGAATCTATAAAATGCTTTAATATTATTTCTCTTGGTTCTGTTATTGCTGTTAAGTTAATTTTTTCATTCCATTCAATCAGCAATTCCATATATCTGTAGAATTTATCTAATTGCTCCACAGAAAAAGTAATATTTATTTTACTTCCCTTTTCTTGCATTTCCTTATAAAAATCTTCTTTTTTCATTATTACGAATTTTCCTTTCCATCATTTTTTCTTGTTTGTAGATAAACGAGTAGAACTGATATATCTGCTGGTGAAACCCCTGAAATCCTTGATGCTTGGCCAATTGAATATGGTTTATGTTTATTTAATTTTTGTCTTGCTTCTAGGCTTATTCCTTTAATTTCATTATAATCAATATCTTCTGGAAGCAATTTTTTCTCCATTTTCTTAAATTTTTCTACTTGAGCTTCTTGCATTTTGATATATCCCTCATATTTAACTTGTATTTCAACTTCTTCTTTGACTTGTTCTGGTAATTCAGGTCTATCATCATCTATTTCCTTAAGTGAATTGTATGTTATTTCTGCTCTTTTTAATAGTTCTGCAAGTTTTGTACCTGTTGATAATGGAGATGTTCCACATTTCTCAAGAAACTCATTTACTTCTTTTGTTGGTTTAATTGTCTTAGCCTCTAGTCTTGCTTTTTCTTCTTCAATTTCTTTCTTCTTTTTCATAAATTTTTCATATCTCTCATCAGATATTAAACCAATTTCATGTCCTTTTTCCGTTAATCTTAAATCTGCATTATCTTGTCTTAAAAGCAGTCTATATTCCGCCCTTGATGTCATCATTCTGTATGGTTCATTTGTACCTTTTGTAACTATATCATCTATCAAAACTCCTATATATGCTTCAGTTCTATCAAGTATTAGCGGTTCTTTTCCTTTTAATTTCTGAGTTGCATTTATGCCCGCAATTAGCCCTTGACATGCTGCTTCTTCATATCCTGAAGTTCCATTTGTTTGTCCTGCAAAAAACAGTCCATCAATTGATTTATATTCAAGTGATAATTTCAAATCTGATGGGTCTATACAATCATATTCTATCGCATATGCTGGTCGTGTAAATTCTGCATTTTCAAGACCTGGAAGCGTTCTATACATTGCTATTTGTACATCTTCTGGCAATGATGAACTCATACCTTGAATGTACATTTCATCAGTATCTAAACCTATTGGTTCCACAAATACTTGATGTCTTTCCTTATCTGCAAATCTTACAACTTTATCTTCAATTGATGGACAATATCTAGGACCTGTTCCCTCTATTTGTCCTGCATATAATGGTGATCTATGTAAATTATCCCTAATTATTTGATGTGTTTTTTCATTTGTATATGTTAAATAACAGTCTACTTGGTCGAATTTTTTTATCTTATCATCAAATGAAAATGGTATTATGTCAACATCTCCTTTTTGTACTTCCATTTTCGAAAAATCTATGCTCTTTCTGTTTATTCTTGCTGGTGTACCTGTCTTAAATCTAACTAATTTTACACCAATGTCTTTCAATGATTCTGATAGCTTATTTGCTGGAAATACACCATCAGGACCACTTTCTTCTGAAAAATCTCCTATAAATATTTTTCCTTTTAAGTATGTACCTGTTGCTACTATAAGTGCCTTTACATTATATATTGCCCCAACATTTGTTTCAATAGATTTTACTTTGTTGTTTTCTAATGTTATGTTAACTATTTCTGCTTGTTTTATATATAAATTTTCTTGTTTCTCTAGTACATGTTTCATTTCCATTTGATATCTTTTTCTATCTGCTTGTGCTCTTAAAGAATGTACTGCTGGCCCTTTTGATGTATTTAACATCTTAATTTGAATCATTGTTTTGTCAATATTTTTTCCCATTTCTCCGCCAAGAGCGTCTATTTCTCTTACTAAATGTCCTTTTGAACTTCCACCTATATGTGGATTACATGGCATGTTTGCAACTGCTTCTAAACTTATTGAAAATATTAATGTTTTCATTCCAAGTCTTGCTGCTGCAAGTGCTGCCTCACATCCTGCATGTCCTGCTCCGATTACTGCTATATCATAATCTCCTGCAAAATAACTCATTTTTTACTTCATTCCTTTCTTTCTTTTAATATTGCATTTATATCTTGTCCTACTAGCTTTCAAAATCGTTTTATATTTGTTTTTATGTTTTTTACGTCAAGTTATATGCCTGCTGTATAAATCTCCCTTATTTTTGATTTTGGCGCTTTTATTTTCCTAGACAAAATTTTGAGAAAATTTCATTTATTATATCTTCTGTTACATACTCTCCTGTTATCTCTCCTAAATCCTCCATAATCTCTTTTATGTATATAGTGATGATATCTATAGGCATGTCTGTATTAATTGCTTCATTTGCCTTTTTCACGTTTTCTATTGCCTTTGATATTATATTCTTGTGCCTTATATTTGTTATTAAAACTTCATTGTCTAAATTTATCTCATCTAAGCTAAACATTTCTGCAATTTTTTCGTATAAATCTTCTATTCCATTTTTGTTTTTTGCAGATATTTTTATAATGTTTGCTTTTATTCCTTTTAATATTACATCATTTTCATCTATTTTAGAAATTAAATCTGATTTATTTAACAAAATTATCGCTGGCCTTTCTTTAATTAATTCTAAAATTTCAATATCCTCTTTTGACAATTCTTTTGAAGAATCAAATATTGCTATAACTAAATCTGCATTTTTTGCTTCTTCTATTGATTTTTGAATTCCTATTTTTTCAACCTCATCCTTTGCATCCCTTATACCCGCTGTATCAACCAATTTTAAAGGTATCCCTTTTACAGTAATACACTCTTCAATTGTATCTCTTGTTGTACCTTCTATATCTGTTACAATTGCTCTATTTTCTTTCAAAATTGCATTTAAAAGTGAAGATTTTCCTGCATTTGGCTTCCCTATAATGGCTGTTTTTATTCCTTCTTTTATTATTTTTCCATTGTCAAATGATTCTTCTAATTTACTTAACCTCTGTTTTACGGATTCTAGCATTTCTTGAATTTCTTTTTTCTGTACATCAGGAGTGTCATATTCTGGATAATCAATTGTAACCTCAATATTTACAAGTACATCCAATATTTCTTGTTTTATCTCTTTAATCTCTTTTGATAGGGCTCCTTCTAGCTGTTTTATACTACTTTTAGCCTCTTTTTCTGATTTTGCATTTATTACATCAATTACTGATTCTGCTTGTGCTAAATCTATTCTTCCATTTAAAAATGCTCTTTTTGTAAATTCCCCTGGTTCCGCTAGTTCTGCACCATTTTTTAGACATATTTCAAGTATCTTCTTTACTATTATACTTCCACCATGTGAATTTATTTCACACATGTTTTCAGTTGTATAGCTCTTAGGAGCCTTGAAATAAGATACAAGAACTTCATCTATAATTTCCTCATTATCAACTATTTCTCCATATTTTATTGTATATCCTTTTATATCTTCTATTTTTTGATTATTTTTAGGTTTAAAAATCTTACTTAAAATATTAAAAGATTCATCTCCACTCATTCTAATTATCCCTATTCCGCCTATTCCTGGCGCCGTAGATATTGATACAATTGTACTCATTTTAACATCATTCCTCCCCTATACAAAATAAAAAGCCAAAGTGCTTATTTAATCTTTTGATTAAAATCTGAACTTTGACTTCCGATTTTTTATTTTTTTGATATTACAATTCTTCTTTTTGGCTCTTGCCCTATGCTTCTTGTTTCAACATTTTCATTTTCTTGAAGTACACTGTGTATAATTTTTCTTTCAAATGCTTGCATTGGCTCAAGTGTAATTGTTTTTCCTGTCTTTTCAACTACTTTTGCTTTTTTATTTGCAAAATCTTCTAATGCTTTTATTCTCTTCTCTTTGTAACTTTCTATATCAAGTCTTACTATTACTCTATTTTCTGATTTTTTATTTGCTATTGCTTTTAATATATTTTCTAGTGCATATAGGGCTTCTCCTCTATATCCAATTATATTGCCTATTTTATCACCTTCGATATTTATTATTATTATTTTGTCTTTTTCTTCAATATCAAAAGTTGTTCCCTCTGGCAATTTACTTGTAAATTCTTCTAGGAATTTTTTAAGATCTTCTTCAGCTTGTTTTAATTCTGCTGCAGTTGTTTCTATCTCGAATTCCTCAGGCTTTCTAGCTTCTCTTTCTTTTAATTCGACTTTTACTGTTTTTGGAGCTAATATGTCAAAAAAGCTTTTTTTGTTTTCATCTAATATTTTTATTTCAACAAGTTCTCTTGGCAATTTTAGTTCTTTTAGTCCTTTTTCAATTGCTTCATTAGTAGTTTTGCCTTCTGAAATAATGCTTTTTGCCATTTAATTTTCCTCCTCGTCTTTTATTACTTTGTTTAAAATTAATCTTTCGATAATTATTAAAATACTGTTCATTAACCAATATAAAGCTAGTCCAAGTGGTGCTATTAAAGCTACAGATAAATACATTATTGGGAAAATATATGTCATGTTTTTATTCATCTGTGCGACTGGATCAAATTCTTCTTCACCGTCTTTTTTTACTAGGGCTTTCTCGTCTTCTTTCTTTTTGTTTTGTGCTTTATTGTTTGTTGCCATAGTAAATTTCATTGATATAATTGACATTACAACATATAAAAATGGTATTATATATGCTTTCCAATCAGAACTCCTTGTAGGTACTTGTGCCAAATTTAATCCGAAGAAATCCATATTTATATCTAAATTGTCTAATTCTTCATCATTTATTTCAGCAACATTTATTTTGTCATCATCTTCTTGAATATCTTTATTTTTTAATTCTTTAATATTATTTATTTCTCTTAAAATCACTATTTCTGGATATGCATTATTTTGTTCACTTAAATCATATTGTTTTGATATTGTTGTATATTTATCAATAATATCTACATCTACCTTTTTCATATATGTTAATGGTGATTTTACTAAATAAAATACTGCAAATAATAATATTATTTGAACTATTGCACTTAGGCATCCGCTAAATGGACTCATATTTTCTGTTCTGTATAGTTCCATTGTTGCTTCATTTAATTTTTCTGGATTATTTTTATATTTTACTTTAATTTCCTTCATTTTCTCTTGTATTTTATTTGTTTTCTTCACCGTCTTTTGTTGTTTTACAGATATCGGAACTAATAGTAATTTAATTATAATTGAAAATATAATTATTGCCCAACCATAATTTCCTACAACATTGTAAATCCAGTTTAATATGTATCCAAATATATTTGCAAAAAATGAAATCATTATACTGCTCCTCTCTATTTTAATGGATCATATCCTCCTTTTGAAAAAGGATTACATTTTAGTATTCTTTTTATTCCATATATTCCTCCTCTGAAAACGCCATATTTTTCTATTGCTTGTTTAGTGTACTCAGAGCAAGATGGATAAAATTTACATTTTATATTTTGACTTTCGATTATTTTTGATATACTTTTTTGATATAATTCAATCAAATATATACATAATTTTTTCATACTATTTTTCTTCTTCTTTTAAAATTCTTGCTTTACAAAAGCAACTTCTTAATGAATTAAAAACTTCATCAAAATTCATATTTTTTAAATCAGTTTCTTTTTTTATTAATATTACTATGCTATTTCCATCAATTAATTGAGGCTCTAGTTTGTAATAGCTTTCCCTTATTAGTCTTTTCATTTTATTTCTTTGGAAAGCTTTTCCATTTTTTGTGCTTACTGCTATTCCCAATAAATTGATTTTTAAATTATTTTTTAATACAAATATTTCTATATTTTTTTCTATAAAAAACTTACCTTTAGACAATACTTTTTTAAATTGATAATTCTTTTTTAGCATTTTAGTTTTTTTCATTTTTTACCACATTCCTTCCTAAAGGCATAATTACAACAGGAAAATTTTTCAAATTAATTTATTTTTTCATTTCTTTTCCTGTTCCTTGATCTTAAAGGCATTATGGATATTTTTGAAAAAATTTTGCTTATTGTACAAAAACAACTAAAGGCCTTTGACCTTTAGCTTTTGTTAATTTAAGCACAGATTTTTTTTCTTCCTTTTGCTCTTCTTGCTTTTAATATGTTTCTTCCTGATCTTGTTGACATTCTTTTCATAAATCCATGTTCTTTCTTTTCTTGTCTATTTTTTGGTTGAAATGTTCTTTTCACGTTGCGCACCTCCTATTTTTTTACTTATATATTAATTCCTTTCAGAAATATTGTTACAAAATAACAAGTATTTCGATTATACATCATAATTGCCAATTTTGTCAATAGTTTTTGAAAATTTTTGCATCTGCCAAAATTCCACAAAATTTTAATATTTTAAAATCTTAAATTTTTTGTAATATTTTTGTAATATTTGATGGTTTTCCACAGCATTTTTTGTCATTATCCACAATTTTTCAAAAATTATCCACAATTATCTTGACTATTGTTGTAATATTCTGATATTATATTGGCAAATAAAAGATAAGGGATTTATAGAGAACGTTCAATTAAAAAGATGTTCGTAAAAAACTTAATATTTATTACAAGTTTATTACAATGTTATCCACAGTTGTGGATAACATTGTGGATAACTTTATGATTCTTATATTTTTGAAAGGATGTTTTTAATATGCAAAATGAAAAAAACGAACTATTTAACCAAGTTAAAGAATTATTGCAGCAAGAAACAACTCAAATAGCATATGATACTTGGTTAAAACCGCTAGAATTAGTCGAACTAACTGATGACCATTTCGTCCTTAAAGCAAACTCGGATTATCACCGAGAATTAATCAATGTACGTTATGGGGCTTTAATTCTAAATACTTTCAAATACCTAACAAATAAAGAATGGACTTTTTCTGTTATATGGGAAGATGACAAAAATAAGTCAGGGGGAAATAGCATAATTTCAAACTCTCAGAATCTAATGCAAGATTCTGAAATTGAAGCATCAAACAAAACTCTTAATCCAAAATATACCTTTGATACTTTTGTTGTTGGTAATAATAATCGTTTTGCTCATGCGGCAGCAATTGCTGTAGGAGACAAACCAGGAGAGTCTTATAATCCATTATTTTTATATGGAGGAGTAGGTCTAGGTAAAACACACTTAATGCAAGCAATAGGAAACAGAATATTATCAAATAATAGATTAGCAAAAATTTTATATGTAACTTCAGAAAAATTTACTAATCAATTAATTAATGCTATTAAAGATAACAAAAATGAAGTATTTAGAAACAAGTATAGAACAATTGATGTTTTATTAATTGATGACATCCAATTTATTGCTGGTAAAGAAAGAGTACAAGAAGAATTTTTCCACACTTTTAACGCATTATATGAGGATAAAAAGCAAATTATTATATCAAGCGATAAACCACCAAGAGATATACCTTTTCTTGAGGATAGGCTAAAATCAAGGTTTGAGTGGGGATTGTTAGCAGATATTGGTTGCCCTGATTATGAAACACGTTTAGCAATTTTAAGAAAAAAAGCTCAAGAAGAAAAAATCGTTGTCGATGATAATATATTGGCAAATATTGCCAATAAAATAGACTCAAACATTAGAGAATTGGAAGGTGTTTTTAATAAAATAATTGCAAGAGCTTCACTTACACACAGTCCAATTACAATTGAATTAACTGAAAATACTATTAATGAATTTAAAGCTGCTAGTGAAAAAGTATTGTCATCAAAATTCATAAAAGAAACTGTTGCAAAATATTTTAATATTGATAAAGATGATTTAGCTAGCAATAAGCGTTCAAATGAAATTACATTTCCAAGGCAAATTGCAATGTACTTATGTAGAGAAGTTGCAAATATGTCATACCCTAAGATAGGAGAGGACTTTGGCAATAGAGATCATTCAACAGTAATGCATGCATGTAAAAAAATAGAAAAAGAAGTAAAAGATAAAAATAATACCAAGTTAATTGTGGAAAGTGTGAAAAACATAATCATAAATGGTGAACAATAGACAAATAAATAACTTAAATATGTTTTTGAAATATTTGTTCATATAGACAATTGTTTGGTTACAAAACAGTTATCTTTACTTACGGAACAGCTGCATTAGATATCCACACCCATCTGTGGATTAGCTGTTAATAAACTGTTAATAACTCAACAATTCACAATTTGATTTTTTAGCTGTGGACAAATTGGGAAGTTATCCACTAAGTTATTAACATATAAATTCCCTAGGGATTCATACTTTCCACATAGTTTTCCACATTTTCCACAGCACCTAATACTATTACTACTAATAATATTTATATTATATATAATAATTAATAAAGGAGAGAGGCAAATGAAAATAGTTTGTTACAAGGATAATATCCTTAAAGCATTAAATTCCGTAGTTAAAGGTGTTGCTACTAAAACAACAATGCCAATATTAGAAGGAATACTTATTCAAACAAATGATAATGAAATAAAATTAACAACATATGATCAAGAAATTGGTATAGAATATATTTTAGAATGTGATGTTATTGAACAGGGAAGTACAGTTGTAAATGCAGTTATGTTTAGTGAAATAATAAGAAAATTACCTGATACTGAAATTAGTATAACACTTAATGAAAATAATCTTTTAGAAATTGAATGTGAAGGAGCATTATATAAATTAACAACAATGAATCCTGATGAATTTCCAGAATTACCAAAAATAGAAATTGAAAATTCAATAGATTTAGAGCAAAGTATGTTAAAAAATATGATTAGAAGAACTATATTTGCAGTTAGCACTGAAGAAAATAGACCTATATTCACAGGTTGTTTATTTGAAGTGGAAAACAATAAGCTAAATGTAGTTGCAGTTGACGGATTTAGATTAGCATTAAGAAGTATATATTTACCAACAAAAGTTAATGATTTTAAAGCAGTAATACCAGGAAGAACATTGAATGAAGTAAATAAGATTATATTAGACTCATTTGACCATATAAAAATAGGAATTGCAAAAAACCAAGCATTATTTGAAATGGAAAATTGTAAAATAGTAACAAGAACACTTGATGGAGAGTTCTTAAATTATAAATCAGTAATACCAAGTACTTGGGAAACAAGAATAAAAGTAAATAAGAGTAATTTACAAAACAGTTTTGAAAGAATAAGCTTAATATCAGCATCATCTATAGAAAAAGAGAAAAAATATCCAGTTAAAGTTTCTGTAGATATAGGAAAAATCACGATTTCTTGTACAAATCAGACAGGAGAGGCAAAAGAAGAAATTTATATTTCAACAGAGGGAAAAAATATTGAAGCAGGTTTTAACCCTAAATATTTTCTTGATTGCTTAAAAGCTATAGAAGATGAAGAAGTTTACGTTGAATTTGGAACTAACATATCCCCATGTTTAGTGAAATCTGTGGAAAACAATGATTATGTTTACATGATTTTACCAATAAGATTAAAAGATTAATAAATTTAGAACAAGTGGTCAGGGGAAAGCTCTGACCAATATTTTTTTATAATTATTTTTATTATGAAAAAAATAGAATAAAATAGAATAAAATAGAAAAAAAGAGAAAACAAAAGAAAAACAAGAAATTTAATAATAATATTTTTTATTTTATTTGATAAAAAGCGAGGCACGAGAATCGAAAATAAGCCATTTTTATTTTTTATCAATATAATTTTATATTAAATATAAAAAATAATAAAAAAATAGAAATAAATCAAAATAAATTAAAAAAAATCAAAAATAAAAGAAAAAAATAGAATAAATTAGAAAAAATACTAAAAAAATATAAAAATAATACACAGATGGAGAATAATATGTGGATAAATAATATAAAATTAAACAATTTTAGAAATTATATTAATAAAGAAATAAATTTATTTAAAAATATAAATATATTTTATGGAAAAAATGCTCAAGGTAAAACAAATATAATAGAATCAATATTTTTATGTAGTATGGGAAAATCTTTTAGAACAAATAAAGATAAAGAATTAATAAAATTTAATGAAGAAAAAGCACTTGTTGAAATTAATTTTCAGAAAAAAGATAGAGATGGAAAAATAAAGATAGAAATAGGAAATAAAAAACAAATTTATTTAAATGGAATTAAATTAAAAAAATTAAGTGATTTATTAGGAAATGTAAATATGGTTATATTTACACCAGATGATATAAATATTTTAAAAGGTAGTCCACAAAATAGAAGAAAATTTTTAGATATAATGATTAGTCAATTAAGACCTAATTATATGCATTTATTAACATTATATTTAAGAACATTAGAACAAAGAAATAATTATTTAAAACAAATTAAAACAGAAAATAAAGATGAAAATTTATTAGATATTTGGGATGAAAAATTAATTGAGTATGGATTAAAAATATATGAATATAGAAAAGAATATATAAATAAAATTCAAGAAAAAATAAAAACTATTCATAAAGATATTACGGAAGAAAAAGAAGAAATAGAAATTAAATATTTTTCTGACGCAAGTACTAGACAAAATTTTATAAATGAGTTAAAATCAAGAAGGAAGTTGGACATAATAAAAGGATATACAACAAAAGGAATACATAGAGATGATTTCATGATATACATAAATGGAAGAGAAGTTCAAATATATGGTTCGCAAGGTCAAAATAGAACAGCAGTATTATCATTAAAACTTGCGGAGCTAAACATTATAAAGGATGATATTGGAGAAAGTCCAATATTGTTACTTGATGATTTTATGTCTGAACTTGATAGTAACAGAAGAAAAAAATTATTGGAAAATATAGAAGATATTCAAGTTATAATTACATGTACAGAAAAATTGGTACTTGAAAATTTAGAATATTTTTCATATAATGTTATAGATGGAAACGTTATAGACGAAAATAATAACAATTTGAAATGAAAAATTTTACAATTGTATGCTATTGAAAGGAAGGAAAAATAATGGAAAAATATGAACACGAATACGGTGCAGAACAAATACAAGTATTAGAAGGATTAGAAGCTGTTAGAAAAAGACCAGGTATGTATATAGGCAGTACATCTGTAAGAGGATTACATCATATGGTATATGAAATTGTTGATAACTGTGTTGATGAAGCTTTAGCTGGATATTGTACAGAAATAAAAATAGAAATTGAACCAGGAAATATTATGAGTGTTGAAGATAATGGTAGAGGAATTCCAGTTGAGATACACCCAAAAACAGGAATATCTACAGCGGAAACAGTATATACAGTATTACATGCTGGTGGAAAATTTGGTGGTGATAGTGGATATAAAGTTTCTGGTGGTTTACATGGTGTTGGTGCATCTGTTGTAAATGCATTATCAAATTGGGTTGAAGTTACAATATGTAGAGATGGTGGAATGTATCAAATGTATTTTGAAAGGGGAAAAACTGTAAGAAAACTTGAAAGAATAGGGGACTCAGATAAAACAGGAACAAAGGTTAGATTTTTAGCAGATGATACAATATTCGAAACACAAGAATTTGATTATGAAGTATTAGAAACAAGATTTAGAGAAATAGCATTTTTAACAAAAGGATTAAAAATTACATTACAGGATTTAAGAGGAGAAACACCAAAAAAAGCAGAATTTTGTTTTGAAGGTGGATTAAAATCTTTTGTAGAATTTTTAAATAAAAATAAAGAAAAATTACATCCAGATCCAATTTATATTGAGAAAAATGGAGAAACACCAGTTGAAATTGCTATACAATATACAACAAGTTATTCAGAAAATATACATACTTTTGTAAATAATATTAATACAATTGAAGGTGGAACACATTTAGAAGGATTTAAAAGAGCACTAACAAAAGTATTTAATGATTATGCAAGAGCTCATAATTTCTTAAAAGATAAAGATAATAATTTACAAGGTGAAGATATAAGAGAAGGAATAACAGCTGTTGTATCTGTAAAAGTAAAAGAACCACAATTTGAAGGACAAACTAAAACTAAACTAGGGAATAGTGAAGTTACAGGAATTGTTCAAAGTATGGTTAATGAAGCATTATCTACATTTTTGGAAGAAAACCCAAATGTAGCAAAAGCAATATTGGAAAAATGTGTAAGTGCATCAAGAGCAAGAGAAGCAGCAAGAAAAGCAAGAGAACTTGTACGTAGAAAAAGTGCACTAGAAACTTCAACATTACCGGGAAAACTTGCGGATTGTAGTAGTAAAGTTGCAGAAGAATGTGAAGTATATATTGTTGAGGGTGACTCAGCAGGAGGAAGTGCAAAACAGGGAAGAGATAGAAAATTCCAAGCGATTTTACCTTTATGGGGAAAAATGCTTAATGTTGAAAAGGCAAGAGCAGATAAAATATACGGAAATGATAAATTAAATCCAGTTATAATTGCAATAGGTGCAGGAATTGGAAATGAGTTTGATATAACAAAAATTAGATATGGAAAAGTAATAATAATGGCAGATGCCGATGTTGATGGTGCACACATAAGAACACTTTTATTAACATTTTTCTTTAGATATATGAGACCACTTATAGAAAATGGAAATGTTTATTTAGCACAACCACCACTATTTAAGTT
>CAKPSX010000016.1 GCA_934184665.1 uncultured Clostridia bacterium
GAGAGAAGAAGAAGGGAAAGGGCAAAAAAGGAAGAGCCAAAAGTAAATAAGATAAGTGATGTAAAGATGGCATATATAATGTATGGGAAAAAGGTGTTTATCATACCAATAATAATAGCCATAATATTGGGTGCTGTTATATGGGGAATTGTGTATAATGCAAGAAAGAATAATGCACCACAAGAAACTGCTGATAATCAAAAAGAGCAGATAAATTATATATGGGGAGAAATAAAACCTGGAAAGAGAAATACAAATAATTTCACAACAGTAAGAAGCTCAGATGGAGTTGACGTACCAGTGCCAACAGGATATACAGCATCATCTGCATCAAACGAAAATTCTGTAAAAGGTGGATTTGTAATATATGAAGGAACAGATGCTGTAACAGATAGTAATAAGTGGGAAGCTCAGTGTAATAGAAATCAGTATGTATGGATACCAATAGCAAATGTAAGTGATATGTATTGGAGAAACCAGACAACAGGGAAGAAATACGGAACGTATTATAATTTTACTGAAAGTGCATATACCAAAGGTGCAAACCGTTCATATGAGCCACAAACGACCAAACATGATATACAGTCAACATATTTAACCCAATATTTAAATGGAATGTCAAGAGAAGATTTCTTAATGGAAATGGAGATCGATTTCGATAAGATGTTAAATAGTGTAGCAACATATGGAGGATATTATATAGGAAGATACCAAACAGGAGACCTAAGCCAAGCAACGCCTGTTGTAAAAAGAATAAATAGTGACATCCATAGCCAAACATGGTACACAATGTGGAAAAAATCTCCAAGAATATCAACTGGTGGAGCAAATGTTCACATGATATGGGGAATACAGTGGGACGAAACAATGAAATGGTTAATTGATACTGGAGAAAAGACATATGCAGAAATAGCCTCAGATTCAACAAGTTGGGGAAATTATAAAAATAATAGTTTCACATATTATAAAAACACATCAAAGAGCAGAGCAACAAAAGCATCAGGAACTATAACAAGAATCCCAAGTGGAGCATATGAAGGAGCAAATGCGAACAATGTTTTTGATTTAGCAGGAAATGTATCGGACTGGACACTCGAGTCC
Organism: uncultured Clostridia bacterium; assembly: GCA_934184665.1. Lineage (GTDB taxonomy): Bacteria > Bacillota > Clostridia > TANB77 > CAG-508 > CAG-269. The sequence continues at coordinate 1,102 of CAKPSX010000016.1, forward strand.
AGTGATTCAGGGACCGGCGACTTCAGGTACCTACGTGGTGGCGGTTGCAGCGACAAAGGCTACGTCAGTCCAGCGGCGGACCGCGGCAGCGACTATCCTTACAATAGCTACAGCATTTTCGGTTTACGTTGCACACTTTACATAAAGTAGCACTGAACCCGCTAGCCACCGACATTCCACTGCCGTGTTGTAAAAAGTTCAAAAAATAGCGAGGAAAGCCTTGCTATTTTTTGAGTTGCATAGTAAAATATACTAAGAAAAAGTGGTGAAGGGAGAGTCTATTTTGAAAAAGGGAAGTAAAGACCAAAGTTTAACAAAAAAATTAGAATACATTGGGTTGGATTTAGATCATATACCAGCAACATTAAAACTAGTAGAAGACTTGAAGTTCAAGCCAATAGCAGGATTTGACGAAAAGAAATATAGACAATACAGATATGTATCGCCAAAAGAAATAGAAATATTATTATCTCCAACAAACAGATTAGAAGATATAAAAGAAAAATATTCACAAGCATTACCATTAATAGAATACTTAAAAAAAGGCAGTGAAGAAGAAGTTGAAAGAAATCTAACATTTCTACGAATGTTAAAAGAAGTAGAAATAGAAGATATAGAAGAAATAGAAAAAAATCAACAAGAGCTAAACAAAAAGATTCCTTTTAAAGTAAGATATACTGGTAACTATTTATGGCAAATATATTATTCACAAGCAAGTGATAAATATTTTATGATAGTTCCAACAGAAGATAAAGATTATTCTGCATTTTTCTATGTATTGAAAAAACAGGTTGAAAAGAAAAAAGCAGGAAAGATATTTGTACCTATTAGTAATGCAGATTACTCAAAAGAGCTATTAAATAAAACAGAAATACAAAGTTTAGAAAATTATTTGTGGTTAATAACAAAAGATTGGCCATCAATATATGAAGTATATGATAAAAGCGATAAAGTAAGCTTGCAGATTGTGGGGCAAACAGAAGTATATGGCAAAATTAGATCAGAATATAAAGTTAAATTAACAAATAAAATAGAAGCTACAAAATTCTTTAAATTAGCAAAAGCTTTGTTTATATTACAATCAGAATTACCAGATTATTTCACATTTGAAACACAAATAGATAAACAAGGCAGTCTTGAATTTTACTATGAATCTGAGCTTTTAGAATATGATGATTTAAGTGAATGGGTAAATATTCAATATCAAAAATTATTAGAAAAGCTTAAAAATTCATCAAAAGAAAGTGCAGAATTACAAGAAAGACTTACAAAATTAAAAAGACAAACTGAAGATTTAGAAGTAGAATATTTAAGCAAAGAAAAACAAATATCAACATATTTAAATTGTAAAAAAACATTTTTTGGTAAAGTAAAATATTTCTTTAAATATAGTGGCAAAAAAGCAAAGAAAAAAGAAGAAGCACAAATACAAAGAAATAGAGAGCCAAGAGAAAGAATAGTTGAAGATGAAGAAATAGAAGATGAGATAATAAAAAGGCAATACACATTAGATGAATTAATACAAAAAGGGAAAAAAGCGAGTGAGAAAGAAACAGAAGTTAAAAATAGAAAAATGGATATAAATGCATTAAAACTAAAAAATGTAAATTTAGTAAAAAAGATTGAAAATGCTACTGCATTTATTGAAGAAATTGATAGTCATAAAAGAAGTATTTTTGAATTTTGGAAATATAGCAATAAAGACGAAGTACAAGCACTTGAAGAAGGCGAAGAAGAGCCAATAAATGTAAAACCACGTTCAAAAATATTTGATTATGAGGAAGATTTTGAAGATTTCGGAAAAGACATGGATAAAATCCAAAGAGAAGTTTTATCAAAAGAAGAACTTGATATGATGTATATTGCAACAACAAATCAGGTTGAAGTCATGAATAAGCTTAGAACTAATAGACTAGAACCAAAAGAATTAGACAAATGGCTAAAACAAATAAAAGCAGATTTCAAAAATGAAAAAGATATGATAGAAGAAGATGTTGTTGATATTTTTGGAGGTCTATCAGAAGATACAAGAAAGACTAAAAAACTAGCAAATAAAACACATAGAGAGCAACCAAAAAATAAATATTCAATATTAAGAATATCAAAAGCTACAAAATTGGTTGATTATAAAGTAGCATTAAATAATGCGATAATTATAATAAATAATGCAATAAAGAAAAATCAGCTAACACAAGAAGTGTGTGCATATAAATGGACTACAGATGGAAAAAACTTAGATACAAGCGAAATAAATGTATTTAATTTAAATTTAGAAGATGAGATAAAAAATGCTTTAAGTGAGCCAGATAGTACTAAAATAAATTTATATAAAATTAATTTTAGTAAAGGTGTAAAAGCAGTTGCATTATCAAACTGTATATATTATGATAATCAAAATAAAACATTGCCAATTGGAATGGATCAAGATACAAGACTTGTTGTAAATATGTCAGATACAGATATACAATTAAACGATAAGAGAACAATAAGAATAGGTATGCTTGAAGATGAAAAAGATGAATCTTCAAAATTGATAATTAAGACAATTAATGTTTTAGAATATGCTATTAAAGATATAGAAGAATAGCGTCATGCAGGAAGGAGACGGAAAAATGCCAGAATTCAAATCAGGTTTTGTAGCATTACTTGGAAGAACAAATGTAGGTAAATCAACATTATTAAATCTTTTGGTAAGAGAAAAGGTTTCTGCAACAGCAAATAAAGTGCAAACAACTCGTACAGCGATAAAAGGTATTGTAAATAGAGAAAATTCACAAATAATATTTATAGATACCCCAGGAATACACAAACCTAAAACTCAATTAAATGAAACAATGATAGAAACTTCATTTGGAGTAATAAAAGACATAGATTTAGTTTTATTTGTAATAGAGGCAACAAGTGATGAAATAGGCAGAGGTGATATGAGGATTCTTGAAAAATTAAAAGAATCAGGTAAAAAGGCTATATTAATAATAAATAAAATTGATTTAGTAAAAAGAGAAAAATTATTGAGTTTGATTGATTTATATCAAAAAGAATATAATTTCGAGGCTGTAATACCAATATCATCATTAAAGGAAAAGTATAGAGATATTATCTTAGATGAAATTGAAAAGAACTTAAAACCTGGTCCTGCATATTATAGTAAAGAAGAATACACAGACCAAACTTTAAGACAACTTGCTGAAGAAACAATAAGAGAAAAAGCTTTGCTACTATTACAAGATGAAGTACCACATGGAATTTATGTTGAAATACAAAAAATGAAATTTAGAAAAAACCAAAAAGGTGAAGATATGTATGATATTGAGGCAACAATTTATTGCCTTAGAAATTCACACAAAGGCATAATAATTGGCAAAGATGGGCAGATGTTAAAAAGGATTGGTCAATCAGCCAGAATAGATATGGAAAGAAATTTTGGTGTTAAAATTAACTTAAAAACATGGGTAAAAGTTAAAGAAGATTGGCAAGATGATAAATCAATAGTTAAGAAATTTAAGATGCAATAATATGCATAAAAAAACTTAAAATGCAAAAGATAGAGTTAAAGGAAGTGAGCTTATGATTAAAAAAATTGCATGGAATACATTTAAAAACACAGGAGATGTAAGCACTTTTTTGGAATTAAAACAAATACAAGAGGTAGAACAACAAATACAACTGCAAAAGGCGGATGAAAATGGGAATAATAAAAACAAATGGGATAATAATTTCTGAAAATAATTTAGGTGATTATGATAAAATGTTAACAATGTTAACACCTGGTTTGGGAAAAATATCGTGTGTGGCAAAAGGCGCTAGAAGGCCTAAAAGTGCCTTACTTGCCGGCACACAATTTTTATGCTTTGGAGAATATTTGATGTACAAAGGAACAAACACATATAATATAAATTCATGTGAAATGATAGAAGTATTTTATAATATAAGAACAGATTTAGACAAGCTTAATTATGCGGTACATATGACTAAAATAATTAGAGATGTAACAGAAGAAAATCAAAATTGCTATAAGATTTTACAATTATATTTGAATACATTATATACTTTGTCAGAAACTGACAAAGATCCAGAATTTATATTAAGTATTTTCAAACTAAAATTGTTATGTTTTTTAGGCTTTACTCCAAGAATTACAGAATGTACAAACTGCAAGAGCAAAGAAAACATAAAATATTTTAGTATAAAAGATAATGGAATAAAATGTGAGGCATGTGCCAGACAAGACAAAAGCTGTTTAGAAATGTCAGAAAGCACGCAAAATGCTATAAAATACATTGTTTTGGCACCTGCTAAAAAATTGTATTCTTTTAATTTAAAAGATGAGTCATTAAATGAGTTAAAATTAATAACAAAAATATTTTTTGATGAAAAACTAGAAAAACAGTATAAAATGTAGAAAAATACGAAAAAAGGTGTTATAATATTCGCGAAAGGAATGTGATATATATGGCAATTTTAGTAACAGGCGGTGCTGGTTATATTGGTAGCCACGTAGCTGTAGAATTATTAAGTTCAGGAAGAGAAATAGTAATAATTGATAATTTTTCAAATAGTGAGAGAACAGTTTTAGATAAAATAAAAGAAATAACAAAAAAAGATTTTAAATTTTATGAAATAGATTATTTAAATATAAAAGATTTAGAAAAGGTATTTGAAGAAAATAAAATTGATGCAGTGATGAATTTCGCTGGGTTTAAAGCTGTTGGGGAATCAGTAGAAAAGCCACTTGAGTATTATGAAAATAATGTATCTGGTGCAATAGGTCTACTTAAAACAATGAGAAAATATAATGTTAAGAAATTTATATTTAGTTCATCTGCAACAGTATATGGAGATCCTGAAATAATACCAATAACAGAAGAATGTAAAGTTGGTGGAACAACAAACCCATATGGAACAACAAAATTATTTATTGAAAGAATATTAGAAGATTTATATAAATCTGATAATGAATGGGATATTGCTATATTAAGATATTTTAATCCTGTTGGCGCACATGAAAGTGGTTTGATAGGAGAAAATCCAAAGGGAATACCTAACAATTTAATGCCATATGTAGCAAGAGTTGCAGCAGGTAAATTAGAACAATTATCCGTTTTTGGAAATGATTATGATACACCAGATGGCACAGGCGTTAGAGATTATATACATGTTGTTGATTTAGCAAAAGGTCATATAAAAGCATTGGAAAAATTAGATAAAGAAAAAAGTGGTATATATATTTATAATCTAGGAACAGGAAACGGCTATAGTGTATTAGACATGGTTAAAGCATTTGAAGATGCAACAGGAAAAAAAGTGAAATATAAAATCGTAGAACGTAGAGCTGGTGATATAGCAACATGTTATTCAGATACGTCAAAAGCAAGAGAAGAACTTGATTGGGTTGCAGAAAAAACTTTAAATGATATGTGCAAAGATACATGGAGATATATACAAAATAGCTAAAAATTAATTGAAATTTTGGAAGGAATGTATTAATAAATGGAAAAAATATCTGTAGTAGTATCATGTTACAATGAAGAAAAAGCTTTGCCATTATTTTATAAAGAAATTGAAAGAGTTAGAAAGCAAGATTTTGAGGGAATAGCTGAGTTTGAATACATATTTGTAAATGATGGCTCAAAAGATGGAACTTTACAAGAGATGAGAGAGCTAAGTAAAAGAGACAGTAAGGTAAGATATGTTTCTTTTTCAAGAAACTTTGGAAAAGAAGCAGCAATGTATGCAGGATTAGAAGCTTCTACAGGAGATTATGTTACATTAATGGATGCTGATTTACAAGATCCACCAAAACTTTTAAAACAAATGTATGATGAAATAGTAATAAAAGGACATGATGTAGTTGCAACAAGAAGAGTTACACGTAAGGGTGAACCACCTATTAGAAGCTTTTTTGCGAGAATGTTTTATAAAATAATAAATAAGATGTCAGACATAGAAATGGTTGATGGAGCTAGAGATTATAGATTAATGAAAAGGCAAGTTGTAGATAGTATAATATCATTAAAAGAATATAATAGATATTCTAAAGGGTTATTCAGCTTTGTAGGGTTTGACGTAAAATGGCTAGAATATGAGAATGTTGAAAGAGTAGCAGGTGAAACAAAATGGTCATTCTGGAAGTTGTTTAAATATGCAATTGAAGGAATAACAGCATTTTCAACAACTCCATTAATTATGTCATCATTGGTTGGACTTATATTTTGTTTGATAGCTGTGATTGCGGTGATATTTATAATTATAAAAACATTAGTATATGGTGATCCAACAGCAGGTTGGCCATCATTAGTATGTATTGTGGTATTTGTAAGTGGTGTGCAATTATTTGCACTTGGTGTTATAGGTCAATATTTATCAAAAACATATTTAGAAGTTAAGAAAAGACCTATATACATAGTAAAGGAAACTGAAAAAGATATATAGTAAGTTTTTAAGGTTAGGAAGGATGATTTTTAAAATGTTAAAATTGGGGTTTGGTCAAGATATTGGAATAGACCTAGGAACGGCAACAGTAATTGCATATGTAAAAGGAAAAGGAGTGGTTTTAAGAGAGCCATCTGTTGTTGCTGTTGATAATGATACAAAAGAAGTTTTGGCAGTAGGGCAAGAAGCTAGGAGAATGCTTGGTAGAACACCAGGAAACATTGTAGCAACAAGACCTTTAAGAGAAGGTGTTATTTCTGATTATACAGTAACGGAAAAAATGTTGAAGTATTTTATAAACAAAATAAACGGAAAATCTTTATTTGCCCCAAGAACAATGATATGTATTCCATCAAGAGTTACTGAAGTTGAGAAAAAGGCAGTAATAGATGCAGCAACACAAGCTGGTGCTAGAAGAGTATTTTTAATAGAAGAACCAATTGCAGCAGCTATTGGTGCTGGAATAGACATAGCAAAACCATGTGGAAATATGGTTGTAGATATTGGTGGTGGAACAACAGATATTGCAGTTATCTCGTTAGGTGGCTCAGTAGAAAGCACATCTTTGAAAGTTGCAGGAGATAAGTTTGATGAATATATAATAAAATATATAAAGAAAAAACATAATGTTATGATTGGTGAAAGAACAGCAGAAGATTTAAAAATAAATATAGGCTGTGTATATCCAAAAATACAAGATGTTGATATGGAAATTAGGGGTAGAGATTTAGTAACAGGTTTGCCTAAAACTGTAAAAGTATATTCAAGCGAAATGTTAGAAGCTCTTATAGAGCCTGCAATGATGATAGTTGATGCTGTACATTCTGTATTAGAAAAAACTCCACCTGAGCTTGCAGCAGATATAAGTGATAGAGGTATATATATGACAGGTGGTGGCTGCTTAGTAGATGGTTTAGATAAATTACTTCGTGAAAAAACAGGTATTAATGTTATGATTGCAAATGATGCAGTTTCATGTGTTGCACTTGGAACAGGAAAAGCATTAGATACATTAGATGCTTTAGATAGAAAAGGGTAAAATCTAAAAAGTTAGTAATTGTATAATAATATAGAAAAGAGTGGTAATTGAAACCACTCTTTTGAATTTTTATTTTATCTTTCTTGTTTTATATCCTAGTAATATTGAAGCAAGTACTAATGTACTAATTCCAATAATAGCATATGGTAAACCTGTTTTAGGTAATTCTTCTTTAGCAACTGTTGGGTCACTTTGAGCAACAAGTCTTATTTTTGGAGTTACATCTGAAAGTTTGTGTACACTTGTTCCATCAAAATCTTTATAAACTAAATCTATTTTTTCGTTTGTGTCTAAGATTTTACCTATGATTTTTTCATCAAAATTATCTTTTAAAGTTAGCTTGTATTGAATTGTTGCTGTTTCGCCAGAAGCTAGTTTAGCAATTTTCCATGTTATACTATTTGTTTCAGTATCAATTTTAGCAGAAACATTACTTACATCAATTCCATCAACATATGTTAATTCAAAATTATTAACTATATCTTGTGGAAAATAGTCTGTAACAACAATATCTTCTAGTGAGCTTGAAACAGGTAATAAATCATGATAGATTTTATCTGTTATTGTTTTTTCGATATCACTATCATTAATATTGTAGAACTTACCAATTGTTGGATTTTCTGTTGTTCCAAATACTTCATTTATAACTTGACCATATGTATAAGATTTGTCACCTTGTTGTCTGAAAGTTGCATCTTCACTTGGAATACCTGTTAACATTGTTGTAACATTGATTCCTGTTAAAGATGATAGTGTAGATTTTGTTTGTGTGATGACATTTGTTAAACCATCATAACTAACTAAATCATTATATCCAACTGCAAGGTTTGGAAGTCCATCTGTTAAAACAATCATATATTTGTTATTTTTTTCTGATGAAAAGCTCTTTTTTGCTAATTGTAATCCAGAGTCTAAGTTTGTATATTGACCTGTGCCTTCAATTGCAGAAATTTTGCTTGTTAATGTTGAAACATCATTTGAAAAATCACAAACTTTTTGAGCATCTGCTTCTGTTCCAGTAACTAAATATCCTGTATCTGGGTCTTTAGTTGTACCTGTTGAGAAAGTAACTACACCTATTTTTAAAGATGTGCTGTTAGCTTTTAAAAGGTCTGCTACAAGCTTATTAGCAGAATCTAAAACAAGTTGTTTTCTTGTTTTGTTATCAGAAACTGTTTCATTCATACTTTCAGAACTATCAATTACTAACATTAATTCTCCTGATGGAATAACTGTTTTTGAGTCATTTGAAACTTTTAATTGTAATGTAACTTGATGGTTTGGTAAATCAGAACCTGCAAGCTTTTTCTCAAAATAAGAATTTTCGTTTAAATCGATTTTACAAATATTGTCTTCTACAATCTCCATTGTAGTGTTAACAGCAAATACTGAACCTGCCATTGCTAAAACTAAGATAAGTGATAAAATAATTGTTATGAATTTTTTCATGTTTATATATATTCCTTCCTTTCTTGAGGCACAAATTTGTTGAAAAATAATTACAATAATTAATTCTTTTCCAACATAAAACGCCCTAAACATATTGTAATATAAAATTGATAATAATGCAACATACTTCTCGACAATAATTTACTTTTTTTGTACAATAGAAAATTCATTATAAAAACATAAAACTTACATAAAAATCATATGTTGTAAACTGCTCATTACAAGGGATTAACAACTGAATGTCGAATTATGTCGATGAAAAGTTCTTGACAAATATATTGTGTGATGCTAATATTGTTGTAGAATTTAATTCCAAAATTTAATTCAAAAACTTTTTTCTAGAAAATCAAAAGTAAAAAATTCAATTACAAAAAGAGGTGATAGTAAATGTATGTTTAAATTTACTAGAACTGGCATGAATGTTATACGAATTATATTTTTAACTACAATAATCTTTCTAATTCAAGTATGTATATATAAATATATAGGTGATGTCAGAGAAAAAGTCGATAGTGAAGCTTTGAATAATAGTATGCCAATAGTAAAAGAAAAAGAAGATGATTCCAAAGAAAATGATTTTAAAGATGAAGAAACAAAAGAGCAGGTTGTAAAAACTAATAAAAATGATAATATAGATGAAAAAGAAAGTACTTCTCAAGGTATTTGGCAGATAAAGATAGAAAAGATTTCTTTAGTTGCTAATATAGAAGAAGGAACAACAAAAGAAATATTAAATAGAAACATCGGACATTTTGAAGAAACAAAAACAGAAAAAGGAAATATAGGTTTAGCAGGGCATAACAGAGGTTATGCAGTAAATTATTTCGAAAAACTAAAAAAATTACAAGAAGGTGATGAAATACAATATACTCATAATCACTATAAAAAAATATATGAGGTCAAGAAAAATATAATAATAAAAGATACAGATTGGAAATATTTAGAAGATACAGAAGAAAATATGCTAACATTAATAACATGTGTAGAAAATGAACCTAATTACAGAAGATGTGTACAAGCAGTAGAAAAAGAAGAGGAGGAATCAATTGAAGAAAATAATAAAATCAGCATTAATAATATTATCAATCATTATAGTGAATTTTACAATGTTTGCAAATACTGCACAAGCAGTGAGTCAACAAGCACAAGTTTATACAAAAGGTGAGTTTGAAAGAATAATATCATTTAATGGAGTGCCTGTAAAAACAACACATGCAGTATATTCAGAGAATGGAAAAGAATATCCAGCATATTGTTTAAATGTACATCTTGATGGAGTTGGAGATAAAATTCAATCATATATCACATCAAACCAAGGCAAGATAACTGATATTGGCTTGTGGAGAGTAATAGTAAATGGATATCCATATAGAAGTACAGTAGAATTAGGAACATCATCAGAAGCAGAAGCATATATAGCAACAAAACAAGCAATATATTGTTATTTGTACAATAGAACAGCTGATGGCTATGCAGGATTAAACCCAGCAGGAGACAGAGCAGTATATGCATTAAGAAAAATACTTAATGATGCAAATGCTTCAATAGAAACTCTAGAAGTACAAGAAACTAAAATACTTCGGAGATGAAGAATGGCAAGAAGATGATGATTATATTATAAAACAATATGAAGTAAAAAGTAGTATTAATATTTCAAAATATTCAGTAAATTTAGAAGATGTACCAGAAGGTACTTTAATATTAAATTCAGAAAATGAACAAAAACAAGAATTTAGTTCAAATGAGAAGTTTAAAATCTCAATACCAAAAGAAAATATAAAAGAATCAGGAAAATTTAAAATAAAAGTAAAAACAGAAATGGAAACAAAACCGGTATTTTTCGGTAAAGCGCCAAGTGAAAATTATCAAGATTATGCTCTAACAACATATTCTTTTGAAGATATTTCATTAGAAAAAACTGATGAATATGAAAAAAAAGAAGAACCACCAAAAGAAGAAGAGCCACCAAAAGAAACTCCACCAGTAGAGGAGCCAAAACCTGTTGAGGAAGTAAAAAAATTACCAGTAACAGGAATGTAAGTTAATAATTCTGGTGCACTAGCAACAGATTATTATATAGATTCATATTTTTCTATAAAAAACAAAAAAGGAGGAATTTATATTTGAAAAATAAAAAAATCGTTATAATAAGTATAGTATTAGCAGTACTGATACTATGTGCAGGAGGTTACTCATATGCAAAATATATCACAGAACTTAAAGGAAATGGAGGAATGGATATAGCAAAATGGTCATTTAAAGTTAATGATGGAAGTAAAGAAATATCAACAATAAAATTATCAGATACAGTTGATGAAACAAAGCTATTAAATGGTAAAGTTGCACCAGGAACTGGTGGAGATTTCACAATAAAAGTTGATGGGACTGGTTCTGATGTTGGAATAAAATATACAGTAAAGTTTGAAAACGAACAAAATAAACCAACTAACTTGATATTTAAATATGGAGATCAACAATTTAAAACACTTTCAGAAGTAAAAAATGCAGTTGATGGCACAATAGATGCAAATGAAGCAGATAAAGTGAAAAATATAAAAATTGATTGGGAATGGCCATATGAAACATCAAATGAATCTTTAATAGAAGAAAATGATAAAATAGATACACAAGAAGGAATAAATGATTTAGATTATTCATTTGATATAGTTGTTACAGGAACACAAGTAGCACCATAAAAGTCAAAAATAAGTAATAAAATATTAGTTAATAGAAAAATATGAAAAAACGAAAAGAAGGGGTGATAATGTTTATAAAAATCAAGAAAAACAAGCCAATACTAATAACTATGGGAATAATTATAATGATATTATTAATTATCCTATTAATGCCTAAGACACTTGCAAAGTATACTTCAACAGATAAAATTATGGGAAATATGGATATAGCAAAACCAATATTTTATGTTGAAGGAAAAGAAACTACAAAAATTAATTCTATAAATGATATCGGGTATTATGAATTTTCAGTAAAGAATTATGATGATGACCAAATAAGTGATGTTGACTTTGAATATACAATAGAGGTTATATCAAAAACAGATGACTTTATCAAGTTTGAGCTTTACAAAAATGAACAAAAAATAGAATTAAAAGATTTAAAAACAGATGTGATGTCAATAAAAGGCAATGAACAAACAGAAGAAAAATACAAGCTAAAAGTAATGTATGATGAAAGCAAAGGTACAATTGTAAAAGATATATTAGAAGATGTACAAATTAAGGTACATTCAGAACAGGCGGGATAATGACAATATGAAAAAACGAATATATTTATCAATAATTATTTTAATTCTAATTTTTATAATTCTAAGTTTTTTAAATTCAAAAAAACAAATATTTGATGATATTGCGATTTTTAACCTATGGAGTGATTCGGATGATTATGAGTTTAAAATTAATCCACAAGAAGAACCATCTTTAGAAATAGATGTGTTTCAGACTGGACGTAAAAATAAAAAATATAATAAAAAAATTGCCCCAGGTAGCAGAGGGAGTTTTGTTATTAAACTAACAAAGCCTTTAAATGCTGAGTATGAAATAAGTTTAAAAAATATAACTAATAAACCTCAAAATCTAGTTTTTACATTAGATAATAGAATCTATAATTCTGTTGAGGAATTGCAAGATAAATTAAATATAATTTTTCAAAATCAAAATACAGCTACAATAAAATGGAATTGGAACTACGAAAACAATTATACTGGAAATGCAATAGACACAAAAGATGGAGAAATAGCACAAAAATATATTTTTGAAGTGAAAGCACTAATTAAGGAGGAAGATATTGAAGAATAATTACAATTTTATTTTTTTAAAATCAGAGTTATGCCTTGAAAGAAAGGAATGCAATATCTATGAAAATTAAAAGAATAATCAGAATAGCAATAATAATATTTATTCTTATAAATATTAAAAATATATCTTATGGTAAATATGTATTTGAATATGCTGAAAATGCAGTTAATATAGAATTAATAAAGCCAGATACTTTTAAAGTTAATATTATAGAATTGCAAAATACAAATACTGGATATGAAGAATATGCTAATAACACACATGAAATTACAGTAAAAATCAAAGTTGATAATGATAATGAAATAATAGCAGACAATTCCAAGGAGCCTATAATATTAGTTGGTACAGAAGAAGTGCAATGTATAAAAGAAACAAATATTATAGAAAAAGGTGAAAATTATATAATTTATGAAATAAAAATGAGTCAAATAACAGGAAATGGACAATTAATATTAAAATTATCTAGAGGGTATTTTGGAGATGTAGTTGGAAATAAAATGAGTGAAAAAGCACTAGATACTGGAATAAAAATAGATAATATATCTCCAGAAGTAGAGTATAATCAGGAAATCTTGGAAAATAAAAAAGCATTAATAAAAATAACAAGTAATGAGGAATTCAGAGGGTTAGATGGCTGGCAAAATGATGAGAGCAATTTATTTAGTACAAAGGAGTTTATACATAATATTAAATATAAAAAAGATATATATGATTTTGCAGGAAACAAAACAGAATTAACTATACAAATAAAAGGTGCGAACTATTTTGAATTTGATTTTTTAGCATATGTTACAGATATTGGGTGGCTACAACCAGATTATAATCGTATTGAAGTACCTGATAAACAAAATTCAAACCTAAAGATAGAAGCAATGGCGTTTAGAACAGGAGACAATGTTGAAAAAGATTATTTATTGGGAGGAGGATTTATTTATTCACATTGGGGTAAGCGTTCTTATGGAATATCTAAATATACAGGACATTTATATAAATATGGAACTGCTACAAGTATGTCAATGGCAAGCACTTCTGAAATTGTGACAATTGATGATAAACAATATGTACAAATTGGAGGAGAAGGAATGAACATTGCAGGAACAACTGATAAGAATGGAAATAATCCTATACCAGAAGATATTGCAAAACAAAATTTATATGGATTAGCAAGGCCATATTTCAGATTTTCAAGTGATAAAGGATATAGCATAATATATCAACAATATTTTGACAAGAAATGGGGCTTTGCAGGAAGAGATGGTGAAATACCACAACCTTTATATGTTCCAATACAAGGTATGAGAATTTCTATAGTTCCATCTTCTGAAGCAGAAGATGTGGTGAATTATTGGAATCAAGATGAAGGAAATGAAAATGTTACAGACTAAGTGTATATTTTTTGGAAAGCTGGGAAAAATTAGAATATAAGGTTTCCAAAAGGAGTGATACAATGGAGTCAAGTGATATGAAGAATATTGTGGTATTAAAAAATCTTCCTTCTAATATGGTGGATGAAGCGATAATTATTTTTAAAGAAACACAAAGGATTAAAGAAAAAGAGTTTATTGAAAAAAGTAATAAGAGAAATTTTGGAGAAATTCAATTAAAGTCCAAAGATTATATTTTGAAAGAAGCGGAAATGCTTGTATCAGATTATATTAATAAAATAGAACATAAAAATCATATGAAAAAATCAGAAAAAAACATAAATCAAAAATACAATATTTTAAAAAGATATAGTATTATATCAACAATTTTTTTAATAATAAGTTTATTAATTAACGTTCTTTAAATTACGAAACCCTTTATGTTTATTTCAATAATGGCATAAACATCTTGAATTTAGAAATAAGTTTGAGATGTTTTTTGTGTTAATTTTTTCTATTATAATCTTGATTTTTTGACACAGAAATATTACAATATATATAGATGGCTTTAAAACTAGAATAAATATTTTATGTGAAAATATATAAGATTTTAGGGTATATAACCTATATAAAGAAAGGGATGAAATAAATGAATGTAGTAATGGAAGATAATAAAATGAGTAAAAGACTAAAAATATTTTATGTTATAATAATATTATTTTGTATAATAGCTTTAACAGTGGCTGTGGTGGCACAAGTGCAGGCAAGTAAACAAGAGAGTGCAGTTGCTACAGCTGAAAAGATTAGTGAGGAACAATTAAAAAAATTAAAAGGTGATTTTAATAACATATTTGAAAATAAAGTTAATTATTTAAAAGATAATAATTATAAAATTACAAAAATAAATCCTGAAAAGGAAATTGTTTATTCAGGGTACCAAAATAATGATAAAAAAGTAAGTAGTTATGAATTAGATGTTAATATACCATATATAAATATTAAAAATGAACAAACAGAAAAATATAATAATGAAATAAAAGATATTTTTGAGAAAAAAGCTAAAAATATAATAAATAGTAACAATATAAATACTATTTATACTGTAAAATATAGTGCTTATGTAACAAATAATATATTATCATTAGTTATAAGGTCAACATTAAAAGAAGATAGTAATCCTCAAAGAGATATAATACAAACATATAATTATGATTTAACAAACCAAAAAGAATGCATAATGCAAGATTTACTAGAATTAAGAGGCATAACAAAACAACAAGCAAATCAAGCAATAAAAACAGAGATTGAAACTGTACAAAAAACAATTCAAGGTCTTGAGGAACTTGGTTTAAGTGTATATGCAAGAGATCCTAAAAGTGACATATATAGCATAAATAATGTGACAGAATATTTTATAGGACAAGATAATGCAATATATATAATATTTGCATATGGTAATGAAAATAATACTAGTGAAATGGATATAGTTGTAATGTAAAAACAAGAAGCTTGGATTTTCCAAGCTTCTTTTGAAAATAAAAGGGGATGTTCTTTTAATCAGTCTTTACTGACTACACAAATATAATATCAATTAATTTTGTTCATTGTGTGAACTCAAAGTGAAAATTTTGAGACATTAAGGTGTTTCTTCAAGTGTTAGAGTAAATTCTTTTTGTTCACCATTTCTATTAACAACTAAAGTCATAGTGTCACCAATTTGATGTGATTCTTTAAGTTCATTTAGTTCTTTCATTGTTGTGATGTCTTTATTATCAGCTTTGATAATTACGTCACCAGCTTTTAATCCAGCTTTTTCAGCAGGTGAGAATTCTTGAATAGATTTTACATAAACACCTACAGATAAGTTGTATTTTTTAGCAGTTGCTTCATCTAAATCTATACCAGTGATTCCAATATAAGGTCTTAAAACTTTATTGTGGTCTATTAATTCATTAACAACATCTAAAGTAGAATTAATAGGAATAGCAAAACCTATACCTTCAACACCAGAACCAGATAGTTTTAGGGTGTTTATACCAATAACTTTACCATCACTATTTACAAGAGCACCGCCACTGTTACCTGAGTTGATTGCTGCATCTGTTTGAATACATGTAAATGTATTTCCATCAGAAGTTACTTCTCTATTAACAGCACTGATTATACCTGTAGTAACAGTTGTATCAAGACCTAGTGGGCTACCAACTGCCATTGCGAATTCTCCAACAACTGCTTCATCAGAATTTGCGAATTCTGCAGCTGTTAAACCAGATTTATCAATTTTTAGAACAGCTAAATCTGTTTTAGAATCTTTACCAACAACTGTTGCATCAAAAGTTGAATCACTACCATAAATATCGCTATTCAATTTTACTTTTATTGAAGTAGCTTCTGAAAGGTCATAGTAAGAATAAGAAGATGATGATGAGCTACTATCAACAACATGATTATTTGTCATAATGTAACCATCAGTACTAATTATAATACCAGAACCAGTTGCAGTAGCTGTTGATGTCATAGGTTGACCGAATCCAAAAAATGAATTATTAGATGTTGCCGTATATGTTACTTCAATACCAACTATTGATGGCAATATTTTTTGTGCTGCAAAAACAGCAGTGTTTGAATAATTTGAAAGTGATACTAAATTGTTTGTTGTTCCACTTGATGTTGATGTAGAAGTAGATGTTTGAACTGTGCTGTTAGATGTACCAACAAGTTTCTCTTTAATTGATGGTACTCCAAAACATGTTCCAATTACTACAGAACAACCAATAATTCCACTTGCAAAAGGTAATAAAACATTTTTCCCCAAATTATTTGTGTTTCGATTTTTAAAGTTTGCCTTTGAAACTTTACTTGAAACTACTTCGAATTTATTTTCATTTTCTTCCATAATAAATGCCTCCTTAAACATTTCTCTTAATACATTTTATAATATACACCACATTTGTGAAAATTCTGTGAAAAAGTTGTAAAAAAATAAAATTATTTTTCCATAATTCTCTTGCAAATAAAATAGACTATCATATATAATATATACAAGAAAGGAATGATATAAGGTTGAAAAATAATTACAATCTTGGACTGTGTCAGATTTCATTTAAAACGCGGTTACATATCTGTATATGCGCCCTTGCCTTTTAAATAAAATCTTCCTTGCCAAAATTTAATTCTTTTCCAACTAAGTTTGTGCCTTAAGAAAGGATGAATTTAAAGATGAGGGAACAAAGAGGAATAACACTAATTGCATTATCTATAACTGTAGTTGTAATGCTAATCTTGGCATCAATTACTATATATTATAGCAAAGATTTAATAAATAATGCAAAAATACAAGATTTAAGTACAAATATGTTATTAATTCAGGCAAAGGCGAAGGAATGTGTTGAAGAAGCGAACTTTCAAAAGGTTGATATAGATAAAGCTGATGACATATTATTAGGAACAAAACTAATTGGTTCTGTAGCAGAAGAGCCTGCTATAAAAACTGGCAAAATAGATATGGAAAAAGAAAATTACTATTATTATTTACCAGAAGATGTTTTGACAAATATGGGACTAAAAAATATTAGCCCAGAAGAATGCGGGTATTTTGTGGTACTATATGATATAGCTAATATAAAGGTAGAAGTTATAAATACTAATGGGTATGATGGAATGTATACTTTGACTGAGATTACGAGTCTATCAGCAGATGAGTAATTAGAATTTTGGATTATGTAAGATTTATATAATTATAATATAGTTGGAAAAAGGATGCGAAAAGATGAAAGAAAAAGAAGAGTCAAGACTAAATATCTTAAAACAAGAAGAAAATGAATTAAGAAAAAAAGGATTTAACACAATATGTGGAATAGATGAAGCTGGTAGAGGACCATTGGCTGGACCTGTTGTGGTTGCAAGTGTCATAATGCCAGCTGATTCAATGATAGAAGGCGTAAATGATTCAAAAAAGGTTTCAGAGAAAAAGAGAGAAAAATTATATGATTTAATTTTAGAAGAAGCTATAAGTTATGGAGTTGGTATAATTGGCCAAGATGAAATAGATGAAATTAATATATTGAATGCAACTAAAAAGGCATTAACATTATCATTAAAAGAGTTAACAACTAAACCAGATTTAATAATAGTAGATGCATTAACACATATAGATACAATGGGAATACCATATGAATCAATAATAAAAGGTGATGCTAAATGTTATTCAATAGCTGCTGCTTCAATAATTGCAAAAGTTACAAGGGATAGAATTATGAGAGAATGGGATGCAGTTTACCCAGAATATGGTTTTCAACAACATAAAGGATATGGAACTGCAAAACATATAGCGGCAATTAGAGAGTATGGTTTGTGTCCTATTCATCGCAGGAGTTTTACTACTCACTTTACACAAGGGACTGGAAAATAATTAGAAATTTGGACTACGTCAGATTTATACAGTTATAATTAGGAGGGATAAACATGATGAATATACTAGAAATAATAGCCAAAAAAAGAGATAAAAAAGAATTAAGCAAACAAGAAATAGAATATTTTGTAAATGAATATACAAAAGGAAATATAACAGATTATCAAGCTTCTGCACTTATAATGGCAATATATATAAACGGAATGAATGATAGAGAAATAACAGATTTAAGTATAGCAATGGCATATTCAGGAGAAGTATTAGATTTATCTTGCTTTGGAGAAAATGTTGTTGATAAACATAGTACAGGTGGGGTTGGAGATAAAGTATCAATAATATTGTTACCTATTATTGCTTCACTTGGGGTTCCTGTTGCAAAGATGTCTGGGAGGGGTTTAGGCTTTACAGGAGGAACTGTAGATAAAATGGAATCAATACCAGGATATAATACAAGTGTTGGAATTGAAGATTTTATTTCTGATGTTAAAAAAGTAGGAATTAGTATGATAGGTCAAACAATGAATTTAGCTCCTGCTGATAAAAAAATGTATGCATTAAGAGATTCAATTGCATGTGTAGAAAATATACCATTAATAGCGTCAAGCATAATGAGCAAGAAAATAGCGAGTGGCGCAAATAAGATTGTTTTAGATGTCACAGTTGGCAAAGGGGCATTTATGAAAAACAAAGCAAATGCAGAAAAGCTTGCAAAGCAGATGATAAAAATAGGTGAGCTTGCAAAAAAAGAAGTAAAATGTGTTTTGACAAAAATGGACGAACCATTAGGATATTCAATTGGAAATTCACTTGAGGTTATAGAAGCTATAAAATTCTTAAAAGGAGATATGCCACAGGACTTAAAAGAAGTAGTTCTTGAATTAGGAGCCTATATGCTAAAACTTGCTGGAAAAGGTGACAATATAGAAGAAAACAAAACAATGATGCTAAAAAATATTGAAAATGGAAAAGCATATAGCAAGTTTAAAGAAATGGTACAAAATCAGGGAGGAAATATTGAATATTTAGAAAATACAGATATGTTTGAAAAATCAAAATATATTATACCTATAAAGGCTGAAGAATCAGGATATGTGCGAGAATTAAATGCAGAAGAAATTGGAAAATTATCATGCTTTTTAGGCGCTGGTAGAGTAAGAAAAGAAGATGTAATAAATCAAAATGCAGGAATTATATTAAATAAAAAAGTTGGAGATGAAGTTAAAGCTCTGGATATTTTGGCATATATTTGTACAGATGATGAAGAAAAAATAAATGAAGCTCAAAACAGAATTTTACAAATATATAAAATAGGAAAAAATCAAATCGCAAAAAGTCCTATAATCATAGAGGTAATATAATAAAAGTACATAAAATTTTTTAGACAATAAGTAAAATTAATCTACATAATATATTGAAAAAGTACATGATTACTGTTATAATATAAGAGTATAGTAGAAAAGAGTCAAATTAGATTTCTAGTTTGTACTTTGAGGAAGGAAAGTGATAAAGATGGAAGAAGAAAAAGAAAGAAAACCAAAAAAGAATAAACAAAATATAGCAATAAAGGCGATGGCATGTTTTATAATTTTAGCAATGATTCTTGCACCATGTTCAACATTTATATACTATTTATTAGCTGAAATAAAATAAGGAGTGATGCATATGATAAGTAATATAGTAGCAATGCTAAATAATTTTTGGGACCAAAATATATTATCATATATCAGATTATGGCAAGAATATCCTATAAAATTAATTACAGCAATTTTAGACATAACAATAGTAATCTTTTTGGTATATGAGTTGATAAGGATCGTAAAAGATTCAAGAGCATGGCAATTAGTAAAAGGTATAGCATTTCTGGTAATAGCTACAGCATTAAGTGGTTTGCTTAATTTACATATATTGAACTATTTATTATCAACTATAATGGACTGGGGTGTTATCCTTATAATAATAATATTCCAACCAGAAATAAGAAGAGCTTTAGAGCAACTTGGTGGAACTAATAGATTTTCAAGATTCTTTGGCTTTGATAAAGATATAGTTACAAAAACAAAAGAAGATATTTATAAAATCGTGATTGCAGCATATGAATTAGCAAAAAATAAAACAGGAGCATTAATAGTAATTGAAAGAGATATCCAAATAAAAGATATAATTGCTACAGGAATTCCTATGGATGCAGAAGTATCGCCTCAATTACTTGTAAATATATTTGTGCCAAATACTCCACTACATGATGGTGCTGTTGTAATAAGCAACAATAAAATAGCAGCAGCAGCTTGTATGCTACCATTGGCAAGTGATAAAGATATTGCCAAGGAACTTGGAACTAGACATAGAGCAGGTATAGGTATATCAAAAGAAGCTGATAGTATTGCAATAATTGTTTCAGAAGAAACAGGTAAAGTTTCTGTTGCTAAAGATGGAGTATTAATTGCTGATGTTAGAGAAGATGTTTTGAAAAAGATATTAATAGCAAATATAGTAACAAAAAGATTAAATGAAGCAAAAGAAAAGAAACCTAGAAAAATTAAAAGCTTTGATGATATAAAAAACATGTTTAGCAAAAAGGTGGAAAAGTAATTGCAATTTTGGACTGCGCCAAATTTCATTAGAAACGCGATTATATAGAAAAAAGGAATGAAATAAAAATGAGAAATATCAAACTTACAATAGAATATGATGGAAAAGATTTTAATGGTTGGCAAAAACAGCCCAATAAATTGAATATTCAAGGAACAATAGAACAAGCAATAAAAGCTATAACAGGTGAAGATGTTGAGCTAAATGCGTCTGGCAGAACAGATGCAGGAGTTCATGCATTAAATCAAGTTGCAAACTTTAAAACTAATTCACAAATACCAATAGAAAAGTTTGCTATAGCAATAAATTCAAGATTGAAAAAATCAATAGTTATAAAAAAGGCAGAAGAGGTTGGAGAAAGATTTCATAGTAGACTTAATTGCAAGAGAAAAACATATAGGTATATTATAAATAATTCTGAAATGGGAAGTGCAATTTATAGAAATCTTGAGACACATATTCCTCAAAAACTAGATACTGAAAAAATGGAAAAGGCATTAAAATATTTTGAAGGAGAACATGATTTTAAAGCATTTAAAGCAAGTGGTACTAGCAGTAAAAGCAGTGTGAGAAAAATATATGCAACTAAATTATATAAAGAAAATGACAGAATATATATAGAACTTACTGGAAATGGATTTTTATATAATATGGTCAGAATAATTGTAGGAACACTTGTTGATGTTGGATTAGGCAAAATAGAACCAGAAGAAATAATTGACATAATAAAAGATGGTAAAAGAGAAAGAGCAGGAAAAACGCTTCCACCAAATGGTTTATATTTAATAAGTGTAATGTATGAGTAACAGAAATATAAGTAAAAACATAAAATATATCAAAAAGTATAAAGGAGATATGTTTATGAATTTACTTATATTTTTTGCGATTGTACTATCAACAATAATATTAGCTATTGTTTTACAGAGAATTATACATTGTCCAATACTTGTAGGTTTTGCTTTTTTTGCAGCATATCTAATTGTTGCAGCAGTTTTTGAAAACACAACATATGTTATAATAGCTATAATACTTGGAATAATAGCATTTTTCTCAGCATTTATAGATTGTTTGATTATGAATTCAAATTGGCTTAGAAATAATGGATGCATAAATTGTAATAATAATTGCTCATCTAATAATAATAACAATAATAATACAGATGATGATACATTAACAATAGTAAATAGCAGTGGAGAAGTTGTTGCCAGAATTAATGGCAATTCAGTTAACTGCAATAACAATAATTCGTCTTGTGGTTGCTCTGGAAGAGATACAAGTGCATTACTTGCAAGTTTAAATGATACAACTTTTAATAATAATACATCAGGTTGCTGTAATAGAGGCTACTATAGAAAATAGAGTAGTCTCTATTTTCATATAATAGGAAAATTCATATGGAAAAAGTTTGAAAAAATAGTATAAACCCTTGATTTTTAAGTAAAAGTATAGTACAATAGTTATGTGAAAAATTACCTTAAACTTAGCTCAATAAAAGACACCTATTATTGAAGCTCGGTATAAGGAGATAGAAAATAGGAGGTGTAATTATGACAGTAGAAAAGAAACAAGAAATCATCAAAAATTTTAGAAGAGATGAAAAAGATACTGGTTCATCAGAAGTGCAAATAGCTCTATTAACAGAAAGAATTAATGAATTAACAGAGCATTTAAAAGTTCATAAAAAAGACAACCATTCAAGAAGAGGTCTTTTAAAAATGGTTGGTAAAAGAAGAAACTTATTAAATTACTTAGCTAAAAAAGACGAAGCATCATACAAAGCACTAGTAGAAAAATTAGGACTAAGAAAATAAAAAGTTGTAAGAGGCGTGTGCAACAGTGCTACGCCTCTCTTTTGTTAAGTAAGCTTAAATTAGAAAAGTAGCTTGTATAATGTTTTGGTATAATATCAAAATATTATAGAGGTTACAATCTAATAAGGCTTACCGAGCAAAATTGTTATAAAAACAATAGGTGTAAAATGTAAAGTTTGTATTAATGCAAACAAGAAAGGTAGGAAAAATATGTTTAAAAGTTATGAAACAGAATTAGCAGGCAGAAAGCTTGTAATAGAAACAGGTAAACTTGCAGGTTTAGCAAATGGAAATGTTGTAGTAAAATATGGAGATACAGTTGTAATGGTAAATGTTACAGCTTCAAAAGAACCAAAAGATGGAATTGACTTTTTCCCATTATCAGTAGATTATGAAGAAAAATTATACTCAGTAGGAAAAATCCCAGGTTCATATACAAAAAGAGAGGGAAAACCAAGTGATAAAGCAATATTAACATCAAGAGCAATTGACAGACCATTAAGACCATTATTCCCAAAAGATTTTAGAAATGATGTAGTAGTTGTTGCAACAGTATTATGTGTAGAACAAGACAATTCACCAGAAGTTGCAGCAATGATAGGAGCTTCAGCAGCATTATCAATATCTGATATTCCATTTGGAGGACCAACAGCAGCAGTAAATGTTGGATTAGTAGATGGAGAAATTATTATAAATCCAACAGAAGCTCAAAGAGAAAAAAGCGATTTAACATTAACAGTTGCAGGAACAGCTGAAAAAGTTGCAATGATTGAAGCAGGAGCAAATGAAGTTCCGGAAGACGTAATGTTAGAAGCAATAAAAAACGGACATGAAGAGATTAAGAAAATATGTAAATTTATACAAGGAATAAAAGAAGAAATTGGAAAACCAAAATTCGAATATAAATCATTTGCAGTTGAACATGATTTATATGAATATATAGAAGTAAATTTCACAGAAAAAATGAAACAAGCTGTACAAGCAGTAGAAAAAGAAGAAAGAGATGAAAAAGTTTCAGCACTTTCAGAAGAAATAGAAAAAGCAATTGCTGAAAAAATGGGAGAAGAAGTTGTAGAAGAAAGAGCACAAGAAATAGGCGAAGCAATCTATAAATTAGAGAAAAAATGTGTTAGAGATATGATATTCTATGAACATAAAAGAGTTGATGGTAGAGCAATTGATGAAATAAGACCATTATCATGTGAAGTTGGAGTATTACCTCGCACACATGGAAGTGCAATATTTACAAGAGGTCAAACACAAGTATTATCAGTAGTAACACTTGGAATGATGAGTGAAGAACAAGAATTAGATGGAATAGATACAGAAAAATCAAAAAGATATATGCATCAATACAATTTCCCAGCCTATAGTGTTGGAGAAGCTAGAGCTTCAAGAGGACCAGGCAGAAGAGAAATAGGACATGGTGCATTAGCAGAAAAAGCATTAGTTCCTGTATTACCATCAAAAGAAGAATTCCCATATGCAATAAGAGTAGTATCAGAAGTATTATCTTCAAATGGTTCTACATCACAAGCAAGTATTTGTGGAAGCACATTAAGTTTAATGGATGCAGGTGTTCCAATAAAAAGACCAGTTGCTGGTATTTCAACAGGTTTAGTAACAAACCCAGAAAATCCAGATGATTATGTAATGCTAACAGATATACAAGGATTAGAAGACTTTTTTGGAGATATGGACTTCAAAGTTGGTGGAACAGAAAAAGGTATCACAGCAATTCAAGTTGATATCAAAGTTGATGGATTATCATATAAGATAATTGAAGAAGCTTTTGCTAGAACTAAAAAAGCTAGACAATATATTTTAGATGAAATTATGAAACCACAAATAGCAGAACCAAGAGAAGAGATTTCTCAATATGCACCACATATAGTAACAACACAAATAAAAGTTGAAAAAATCAAAGATGTTATTGGTAAAGGTGGAGAAACAATAAATAAAATAATAGATGAAACAGGTGTAAAAATTGATATTGAAGATGATGGACAAGTATTTATATATTCAGCAGACCAAGACAAAGCATATCAAGCATTAGACATGATAGAAAATATAGTTAGAGAAATAGAAGTAGGACAAATCTATTATGGAACAGTATCAAGAACAACAAGTTTCGGAGCATTTGTTGATATCGGTGGTGGAAAAGAAGGATTAGTACACATATCAAAAATTGCTAAAGAAAGAGTAAATAAAGTTGAAGATTATGTTAATGTTGGAGACAAAGTTCCAGTAAAAGTTATTGGAATAGATGACCAAGGCAAAATTAATCTTACAATGAAAGACTTAGTTGAACCTAGAGTAGAAGAAAATTCAGAAGTAGAAGAATAATAAAAAAGTGAAAAGGATCCAATTAATATGGAATGGACGAAAGAACAGCAACAAGCAATATATGAAAAAGGCGAAAACATACTAGTAGCAGCTGCTGCAGGAAGTGGAAAAACCGCAGTATTAGTAGAAAGAATAATAAATAAAATAATAAATGAGAATATTGATATAGATAAATTATTAGTAGTAACATTTACAAATGCAGCAGCATCAGAAATGAGAGAAAGAGTGCTAAATGCAATATACAAAAAAATAGATGAAGATCCAGAAAATGAAAAATTACAAAAGCAAATAACATTATTAAATAAAGCAAGTATATGTACAATAGATTCATTTTGCTTAGATGTTGTAAGAAACAATTTTTTCGAAATTGATATATCACCAAACTTTAGAATTGGAGATACAACAGAAATAGAAATATTAAAGCAAGATGTGATAGAAGAATTGTTTGAAGATAAATATGAGAGTGAAGATAAAGACTTTCAAAAACTTATAACAACATATACAAGCTATAAAGATGATACTCCATTAAAAGAATTGATATTAAAAATATATACATATATACAGAGCAATCCGTTCCCAGAAAAATGGTTAAATGAAAAAGTAGAAATGTTCAATCTTCAAGAGAAGATTGAACAAGATTTCTCACAAACCATATGGGGAGGGTTGCTATTACAGCAGGTTGATGAAATATTAGAAGATTCAATTATTAAGTTAAAAAAAGAAAAAGAAAAGCTAGCCAAATATGAAGAACTAACAAAATATTATCAAATAATAAATGATGATATAGAACAAATGGAAATGTTAAAATGTAATTTGGATTCTTGGGATAAAGCATTTGAAATAGCACAAAATCTCGAATTTAAAACATGGGCAGTAAACAAAAAGATTGTATTAGATGAAAAAGAAAATGCTAAACAGATAAGAGATAGTGTTAAAGCCGAATATAAGAAAATAAAAGAAAAAATATTAATAGTAAATTCAAAAGAAGCAAATGAAGACATAAATGAAATGTATGATATTTTGAAAAAATTAGAAAATGTTATACTAGAGTTTGGAGAGAGATTTACTAAAAGAAAAAAAGAAAAAAATATAGTAGATTTTAGTGATGTTGAACATTTTGCATTGAAAATATTATTAACAGAAAATAATGAACCTACACAAATAGCCAAAAAATATCAAGAAAAGTTTGAAGAAATTGCAATAGATGAATATCAAGACAGTAACCTAGTTCAAGAATATATTTTAACTGCAATTTCAAGAAATAATAACATATTTATGGTAGGAGATGTAAAGCAAAGTATTTACAGATTCAGGCAAGCTAGACCAGACTTATTTTTGAGTAAATATAAAAAATATAAATTAAAAGATGATAGAAAAGATGAAGACTTAAAAATTCAACTATTTAAGAATTTCAGAAGTAGAAAAGAAGTACTAGATTTTTCAAATGAAATATTTGCTAATATAATGACAGAAAAACTTGGCGAACTTGATTATACAGAAGAAGAATATTTGAATTTAGGCGCAAACTATGAAAATACAAACGAAAATCTAAAAACAGAAATTGATATCTTAAATATCCAAGGTGATATACCAGAAGAAAATAATTTTAGTGAAGAAGAAACCGATGAAGATATTGAAGAACAAAAAGAAAGGTTTGAAGATATAGAGTTAGAGGCAAAGTTTGTTGCCAAAAGAATAAAAGAACTAATTGATAGTAAATTCCAAGTTTATGATGTAAAAAAACAAGAAAAAAGAGATATTAAATATAAAGATATAGTTGTGTTATTAAGGTCTACAAAAGAACCTGCACCAATATTTGAAAAAGAAATATTAAATTTAGAAATGCCAGTATTTAGTGATTCATCATCAGAATATCTAGAAAGCATAGAAATACAAACAATAATGAGTTTGCTAAAAATTATAGATAATCCACTTCAGGAAATTCCTTTAATAGCAGTAATGAGGTCAAATATTGGCGGATTCACAGATAATGAATTAGTACAAATACGTTTGAGTGATAAATATGATGGATTTTATAATACATTATTAAAATCCAAAAAAGATGTAGATAAAAATTTAAGAAACAAAATAGATAAATTTTTAAATAATTTAGAAATGTGGAGAAAAGAACAAGAATATTTAAGTTTAGATGAATTAATTTGGAAAATATATAATGATACAGGATATTATGATTATATTGGATTAATGACAAATGGAGCCTTAAGACAAGCAAACTTAAAAATGCTATTTGAAAGAGCAAAACAATATGAATCAATTAGTTTTAAAGGATTATTCAATTTTATTAGTTATATTGAGAAAATAAAAACAAGTAGTAAAGACATGGATTCAGCAAAAATAATTGGTGAAAATGAAGATGTTATTAGAATAATGAGCATTCATAAAAGTAAAGGATTAGAATTTCCAGTTGTTTTTATATCAGGAACAGGAAAGCAGTTCAACATGCAAGATTTAAATAATAAAATTTTGTTACATCCTGAGATAGGAATAGGGGTTAAATACATTGATTATAACAAACAAATAGAATATGATACATTGTCAAAACAAGCAATGAAAGAAAGAATCAAAATAGAAACAATATCAGAAGAAATGAGAATTCTATATGTTGCATTAACAAGAGCAAAGGAAAAACTAATTATTACTGGATATAGTAAACCAGAAAAAGAAGATGAACTTAATGATATAATTTCAAAATATGGTGAAACTAGTTATCTTGTTTTAAAAAAATATATATCATATTTAGATTGGATAAGACTTGTATATATAAGCAACAAAGAAAAAATGTCGAAACTTGCTGACATAAATATATATGAAAAAAGCCAAATCTTAAAATCAAAAAATGATAAAAAAGAAAGCTCAATAAATTCAACAGATATAAAACAAAAACTAGAAAAAGAACTAGATGAAAAGGAATATGAAGAAATTGCTAAAAACATAGAATATAAATATAAAAACCAAGAAGCTACAGTAATTCCAAATAAAACATCTGTAACTGAAATAAAAAAATTAAAATCTGAAAGTAAAGATAATGAATCAGTTACAATAGAAATACCGAAACCAAAATTTTTGCAAAGAGATGAAAATGAGAAAATTACAAATGCAGAAAAGGGAACACTAATACATTTATGTATGCAAAAATTAAATATAATTCAAAAAGAATATACTGTAGATGATATAAAAGAGTTTGTGCAAAAATTACAAAAAGACAATATAATAAGTGAAAAAGAGTATGAGGCAATAAATATAATGAAAATCTACAATTTTACAAAATCAAATATATGGAAAGAACTTAAACAAGCAAAAGTTGTAGAAAGAGAAAAGTCTTTTTATATTAATATACCTGCAAAAGATGTGTATGGCAAGGATTTAGATGAACAGCTTTTAGTACAAGGTATAATAGATTTATATTATATAGATAAAGAAGATAATCTAATATTAGTTGATTATAAAACAGATTATGTTGAAAATAGAGATGAACAAATACTGATAAATAAATATAAAATGCAATTAAAACTATATAAAAAGGCTCTGGAAAGTGCAATGAATAAGAAAGTAAGCAGGGTTTATATTTATTCGACGTATTTGGATAGAGCAATCATCTTGGAGGAATAAAGGTTGAAATAATTACAATTTTGGACTGTGTTAGATTTATACCTTTAGGAAGGAATGAGAAGAAAAAAATGGAAACAAAAGAAATAACCAAAAGCAATAAAGCGAAAAAAATAGCGATTTCAACTATAAGTGCAATAATTGCTATTATATTAATAATTATAATATATGACAGAATTACAATAAATAACACCTATAATATAGGGGATAAGAACTTAGAAATTCCCATATTTGTATATCATAATATTGTGAAAGATGAATCAGAAATAGAGTATGATTATATGCAGACAACAGATGAAACATTTGAAAAACAAATAAATGGGCTTCAAAAATGTGGATATCACTTTATAAATTATGAAGATTTAAAAGAATACAGTGAAGGGAAAAAAGAGCTATATAAAAAATCTTGTATAGTAACATTTGATGATGGATATTCAGGAGTATATGAAAATGCATATCCTATAGCCCAAAAATATAATATTCCAATTACTATGTTTATTATCACAGACAATATAGGAAAGAGTGGAATAATAAATTGGGAAGAAGCAAAAGAAATGCAAGACTCAGGACTTGTTACTATTGCATCACATAGCACTAATCACCCGGAATTTACGACATTGTCAGCAGAAGAGGCAAGAAATAATGTTAATGAATCATATAGAGTAATTGAAGAAAATCTTGGAACACAAGAATTAAAAATATTTACATACCCATATGGATTAAATACTGATGATGAACGTAAAATCTTGAAAGAAGAGGGATATGTTCAAAATTTAACTGATAACAAAATCAATAAAAGCAAAGAACTAGATTTATATGGATTACATAGATGCTACCCATTGAGTGACTCAATATATAAAATGGTTGCAAAAATTATATACAGATCAGTAAGGTATTAAAATATATAATTAATTACATAAATAAAAAACTCACATCATCTTATTAGAAATGTGAGTTTTTTTATGAGTATATAAAAACCTCGGAAGCATTGAAACTTCTGAGGTTGAATTGCTTTTGATAAAAACTCTTCTTATCTCTTTGAGAATTGTGGTGCTTTTCTAGCTTTTTTAAGACCGTATTTTTTTCTTTCTTTCATACGTGGATCTCTTGTTAAGAATCCATTAGATTTTAGAGTTGGTCTGTATTCAGCATTAGCTTCATTTAATGCTCTAGCTATACCATGTCTGATAGCTCCAGCTTGACCAGAAACACCTCCACCATGTACTGAACAAATAACATCATATTTTGTTAATGTATTTGTAAGTGTAAGTGGTTGTCTAACTATTACTTTTAATGTCTCTAAATCGAAAAATTCTTCGATATCTTTTCCATTTATAGTTATTTTTCCTGTTCCTTCAGATAATCTAACTCTAGCTATTGAGCTTTTTCTTCTACCTGTACCCAAATATACTATTTTATTTGACTTAGCCATTATAGTTCCTCCTTAATTAAAAATTCCATATTTCTGGTTTTTGTGCTTGAAGATTATGTTCGCTACCAGCGAATACTCTTAATTTTGTTGCCATTTTTCTACCTAAAGAATTGTGTGGTAACATTCCTTTTACAGCTAATGTCATAGCTTTCTCTGGATTTTTTTCAAGCATTACATTTGCAGGAGTTTCTTTCATTCCTCCAATGTAACCTGAATGATGTCTGTAAATTTTGTCATTCATTTTATTTCCTGTTAATACTACATCTTTACAATTGATGATAATTACATTATCACCTGTATCAAGATTTGGTGTGAATGTTGGTTTGTGTTTTCCTCTTAGTAATCTTGCAGCTTCTGTAGCAACTCTACCTAATGGTTTATCTGCTGCATCGATTATATACCATTTTCTTTCAATTTCAGCTTTTTTTATACTATATGTAGTGTTATTCATGGTGATTTCATCCTCCTATTTTAAATTAAATTTATATGAAATTTAAACCTAAAACTACCGGGGAGAAGTTTCATATTTAAATCATATTTTAATATAATACTTATCAATTTTATTACAAAAACAAGGATTTGTCAATAAATTTAAGAAAACTTCTTGATATTTTTTGTAATTATATCTATAATATGGAAGTAGAATAATAATAAGATATAATAATAAGTACAAAAACAAAGGAGGAATCATGCCAGAAACAGCAAAAACAACAAAAAAAGAAAGCTTTATGCAAGGTGTAATAACAATAATGTTTTCACAAATACTAATAAAAGTATTAGGATTAATTTACACATTATATTTAACAAATAGAGATGGATTCGGAGATGCAGGAAATGCAATATATGTCAGTGGATATCAGATATATGCATTATTATTAACAATATCATCAATAGGTGTACCAAATGCAATATCGAAACTGGTATCAGAAAGATTAGCAGTAGGAGATAATAAAGGTGCAAATAGAATATTCAAAGTAGCACTTGCAACATTTGGAATAATTGGTGCATTTGGAACAATCCTATTATTTTTTCGGAGCACACACATTAGCATATGATTGGATGCAAATACCAGAAGCTGAACTTACATTAATTGCATTATCGCCAGCGATTTTTTTTGTATCAATATCATCTGTAATGAGAGGATATTTCAATGGAAGAAGAACATTAAAAATCACTGCTAGAGCACAAACATTAGAACAAATATTTAAAACAATATTAACAATTTTAATAGTAGAAATTGTTGCACATATTACATCAACATCAACAGAAATGATGGCAGCTGGTGCAAATGTGGCAACAACAATAGCAACATTTTCAAGTTTTGTATATCTGTTTATGTATTACAGATTAAAACGAAAAGAGATTGGTAGAGAAATAGAACAAACAGTAAATTATAAATATGAAAACATAAAAACAATTGTAAAAAATATTTTAATGGTGTCTATACCATTAACACTAAGCTCAATAATGACATCATTTAATAAAAATATAGATTCATTTACAGTAAAAAGAATATTAAGCACATATATGCCTTCAGATATGGCAACAGTTCTTTATGGAAGGCTTAGTGGAAAAGTAGATACAATAACGAACTTACCACTAGCAATAAATATTGCATTTGCAACAGCACTTGTACCAGCAATATCAGCAGCTATGGCAAAAGGCGAAAAAGAAACAGTAACAAAAAGAACATCATTTTCATTGTTAACTTCAATGTTAATAGGATTACCATGTATAGCAGGATTAATAATATTTGCACAACCTATATTAAACCTATTATATCCAAACGCAAACCAAGGAGCTTTATTATTACAATTAATAGCATTTTCAGTAATATTTTCAATATTATCTCAAACAATAAATGGAGTGTTACAGGGAATGGGAAAAGTATTAGTACCAGCATTTGCACTTGGAACAGGTGTATTAGTAAAATTAGTATTGAATTTAGTTTTACTAAGAATACCAGCACTAAATGTATATGGGGCTGCAATAGGCTCAATAGCATGCCATTTGACAGCATTTACAATAGTATTTTATATATTAAATAAAAATGTAAAACTTGATTTAACTTTTAGAAAATTCTTTTTGAAACCAGTATTAGCAACTGCCATAATGGGAGTTTGCTCATATACCGTATTTTTATTATTAAACAGTATAATTCCTGGTAATAAGGCAACAATAATATCAATATTATTTGCAATGATAATATATGTGCTATCAGTTGCAGTATTAAAGATTTACAATAAAGAAGATATTTACATGCTACCAAAAGGTGATAAAATTTACAAAATCTTAGAGAAAATGAAAATATATTAAAAAAATTGAAAAAAACAGAGGGATTTTATCTTATTTTGGAGAATAAGATAAGCAGAAAAGTACAAACATTGCAAATACTGCACTGTAGGTACATACTACAAAAATTTATAGGAGGTAATGTAGAATGAACAAAGCTGAATTAGTAGCAGCTATCGCTGCAAAAACAGGAGAGTCAAAAAAATCAACAGAAGCTACAGTTAATGCATTTGCTGAAGTTGTTTCTAACGCATTAAAAGGAGGAGACAAAGTTCAATTAGTTGGATTTGGATCTTTCGAAGTTAGAAAAAGAGCTGCTAGAAAAGGTAGAAATCCTCAAACAAAAGAAGAGATAAAAATACCTGCATCTAAGGCTCCAGTATTCAAAGCTGGTAAAGCATTAAAAGATTTAGTAAACGAAAAATAATAAAATATATAATATATAAATATATGGAGAAAGAGCCAATAAAGTTAATTAAATACTTTATTGGCTCACTTTTTACTAAAAAGTTTTTACACGAATAGTTGTAACAGCTCAAAATAATATAAAAATTTAAGAGTCGGATTCTTCTTTTTTCTTGTTACTCTTATCGCCGGGGATAATTATATATTTAGGGTTCTTATCTTTGCTCTTAGGTTTAGCAGCATTAATATGTTCATACACTGGAGAAATCTCAAGATTAGAACCATCTCCATTTATAACTTCAATATCTTTTTTATTAGTTTCATTTTTTGTAGTTTCATCAGCCATATAAAACTCATTCCTTTCTCATTAGCAAAATAACACATATTTAATTACAAGTAAAAATTAGTTTTTTATCGTATAAAAAGGTGTTATTTGCTTTTTCTGAATTTTATCATAAAAACTAAAAATTGTAAACAAAAAGAGACATATTAATTATGAATGCACTCAAAAATAATTGCAAAATGTATTGACTAATGGGTGCGTTTTTGGTATTATAATTTTGAAATAATTCTATGTTTAAAATGTAATAAAATTGGTAATA
>CAKPSX010000017.1 GCA_934184665.1 uncultured Clostridia bacterium
CTAGCTTACATATAATATAACCTAAAAAAATATAAAAAAGATTTAAAATTTTATTAAATTTTTAAATTTTTTCATTTATAATTGTCGCTCTATTTCCATCTTTTAATTCTACTACATTAAATCTATCTATTTTCATATTTATAATTCTTTCCTTTCATTCTAAATTTATGTTATCATAAAAATTCAAAAATGAACTTAAACATAAAAAAATCACACTCTTTCTATCATTTATAGTGTTATATTAACAACTATTTTCAGATAGTTCAAATGTGTAAATTGATAATTGAATTTGATATTTAGAATAAAAACATTTTGATTAAAAATCTTTGAATTAACACTTTTAATGTTAAAACTTCAATATTTTGCATTTTTTCAATGCTTGAAATTATTTATTGTTTTTTATACCTTCTTCTAACAATTTTTCAAATATTGTATATATTTTTTCATTCTTCTTTTTTATATTTATTGGTCTTAAAGTTTTATCCGTAAAACAATGTTTTGTCCAAGCATTTACAACAATTTTTTCTGTCTTTTTATCAATAACATTATAAGTTACTGTCATTCTTACTCCATTAAATTCAGTTATTTTAGGTTCTATTGTAATTATATCTCCACTTGTTATATGATATTTGTATTTACAATTGACTTCTAATGTTGGAATAGTATAACCTAATTCTTCTAATTTTTCCATTGATATATTCAGTTCTTCTAACCATCTGCATCTTGCCTCTTCTAAAAATCTTATATAATTTGAATGATGAACTACTCCCATTTTATCTGTTTCATAATAGTTTATTTTTCTAGTATATGAAAAACTCATCTTTTCCCCTCCAATTCAAACAAGAAATTACTATTTTTTATTATCAATTGTTTTACTGTTTCTTCTGTTGCAGGAATCGAGCAAGAGCCAGTTCTTAAGTATGTTCATTTTACAATTTCTTTTTCTTTAAGATAATAAATATCAATTCCTTTTGAAACTTTTATAATAATATATTCTTTATCTTCAATCGTTCAAAATATCGTTCAATTAAAATATTTTAATTATTTATTATTTTCATACCATTTTGCGAATTCTTGCATAGCTTGAACAGCATTATCATTTTTTATTCTATTTTCTCTTTCTTCAGAATTCATTTCAGCAAGAGTTTTATCAAAACCATATGGTTTAAAAACATACCATAAATCAGACCATTTTTCTTCACGATTTATTCCCTGTTTTTCAAAAGCAAGATTTCCAGGATGTGTACCATAAAAATAATGAATTTCTTTTCCGTCATGATATGCTAAACATTCATTGAATGCACAAGTCCTATTCTCCTTCCCCTCCATTAATTTTAGCATACCATCAATTCCTATTGTCTCCAATGAAAAATTAACAAATGCTCTAGGAAAACCATTTAGTTCTTCAATTCTAAAGTCAGTATCAAGTGCTATACATGGTCTTTTTACTAATTCATAAGCTTGTTTTACTTTAGCAGTAGCTATCTCTTTTATATCGTCGCTTCTTGGTTCGTCTAATTCATAATTAAAAGTAGTAAATTTTAAATTTTTAAAATATTTTTCTGCGGATTTAATTTTTCCCATATTATGTGTTACAAAAACGATTTCTTTTTCCATTTTTAATCCTCCCTAGTTTATCTCTATACCTACTGTATAATTCCTCCGTGAGATGCCATATATTTTTCATATAAATATTGCTTAGTTTCTAACAATGCACAATATTTATCAACAAAAGTTAACAGCATACCTTCCTTTGACTTTGGAGGGATAATTGTTACAGGGAACATATGTCTTTTTATCATATTCTTCTCTTTTTCAGTTAAATCAAAAATTTCACAAGCATTTTTGCACGCTTCTCTTCCGTGTGTGAAAGCATGTAATCCTTTTCTATTATTATCTCTTTTTCTCCAATCATATAAAAATAAATCATGTAACATTGCAGCTCTTGTAACTGATTTATAATCCCAATTCAATTTTTTAGATATTATGTAACAATAATATGCCACTCCATAGCAGTGTTCATAACAGTTTGTATTGCAATGTTGAATATAGTTTTTCATTTTTAATACAGTTTCATTATTTATTATATCTTTTATTATTTCATGAAATTCATCATTATCTTCTGAATTTGCATTATTGTATTTCAACTTAAATCACATTCCTTTCTTAAGACATAACCTTAATATAGCTCCATAATCAATTTTATCATAAAAGCAGATAATTATCAACTAATCATCTGCATTTTTATAATATATAACTATTGTTTATTCATTTCCTTTTAAACTTGTTACCATATCAATTTTCTTTATTTTTCTTGCTAATATTTTAGAAACTACATAAGATATGATAAATGTTCCTACTGCAGCAATTAATTCTATAACCATTCTTTATTATTTCTTAAATATAATTTCTTATAAGTCTGAATAATAATAGCATAAACTATCATAAGTAATATAATAATGATTCCATACTGGATTGGTAGTTTACTTAAATCAAATATGATCGCTATATTAGTAAATGAAATTATCAAAGTTAATATTGTTATAGTTAATGTTGAAATTACTAGTTGTTTAGAAGGTTTACTTGTAACAAATGGTATTTTTGATGTTCTCATTAAATGTATAATTAAGGTTTGTGAAATAATTCCAAAAGCAAACCAACCTGTTTGGAATAGAACTGCCTTTTCAATTGTATTAAATTTCATAACAAACCATAATATTGCAAAACAGATTATATCTAAAACTGTACTTATAATTCCAAATGCAAACATAAATCTTTTTAATCCATCTGTGTTCCATTTCTTAGGATTTTGTAAATATTCTCGGTCTACATTATCAAATGGCATTCCCATTTGAGCAAAATCATTTAATAAATTCTGTATTAAAATGTGAATAGGTAACATTGGTAAAAATGGAAGAAATAGACTTGCAATTATAATTGATAACATATTTCCAAAGTTTCCACTTGTAGCCATTTTCAAGTATTTTAATATATTAGTAAATGTTTTTCTTCCTGTAATAACACCTTCTTCTAAAACATTTAAGTCTTTTTCCAAAAGGATAATATCTGCTGTTTCTTTTGCAATATCAACAGCGGTATCTACTGAAATTCCAACATCTGCTTGTTTTAGTGGAGGGCTATCATTAATTCCATCTCCCATATAGCCTACAGTATTGCCTTGCTCTTGATATATTCTAACAATCCTTTGTTTTTGAAGAGGTGAAAGCTTAGAATATAAATGGCATATTTTTGACTTCTGTTTTAATTCTTTATCTGTCATTTCTTCAACATCTTTTCCTGTTAGACAATTTTCAGTTGAAATCCCAACCTTTTTACATACATTTATTGCAACACCCTCACTATCACCTGTTAATACAATTGTATCAACTCCATGTTGTTTTAGTGCAGTAATTGCTTCTTGTGCACTTTTCTTTGGTGGATCTAAAAATCCAACAAACCCAATTAATACCATGTCTTGTTCATCACTTATTCCAAATGTTTCAACACTATGAATATTATTTTTTTGTGCTACTGCTACAATTCTTAAGCCATCATGATTATTTTTCTCATATACTTCATATGCCTTTTTACGTAGATTGTCTGTAAGTTCTACTGCTGTTCCATTGATATCTATATAAGAACAGATTGACATAATTTCATCAACTGCTCCTTTTGTTATTAATTGTCTTTTACTATTTTGATCTCTTAAAACAACACTCATCCTTCTTCTTGAAAAATCAAATGGTATTTCGTCTTCTCTAACATATGTTTCTTTTAATATGTTCATGTTTTCCTTTTCGGCTCTTGCAATTATCGCAACATCAATTAAGTTTTTTAGTCCAGTTTGAAAATAGCTATTTAAAAATGCATGTTTTAAAACTCTCTTGCTTTCATTTCCATCAACATCCATATATTTTTCTAAAACAATCTCATCTTCTGTTAACGTTCCTGTTTTATCTGTGCATAATATATTCATTTCTCCAAATGTTTGAATACTACTTAATCTTTTTACTATTGTTTTCTTTTTTGACATATCAACAGCACCTTTGGCAAGTGTAGATGTCATTATTACTGGCAACATTTCTGGTGTTAATCCAACTGCTATTGTTATTGCAAAAATTAGTGAATCCCACCAATCTCCTTTTGTAAACAAGTTAATAGCTAATATAATTGGAACCATTACTACCATAAACTTTATTAGCAATTTACTTACACTGTCTACTCCCTTTTCAAAGCTATTTTTTTCATTTACACTGTATAAAGATTTTGCCATACTTCCAAAATAAGTTTGATTTCCTGTTCCTACAATAACTGCTGTAGCACTTCCACTGACAACATTTGTACCCATAAATCCTATATTAGATAAATCAGTCAATTCTGCTTCATTATCTTTTAGTATTGCAAACTTTTCTACAGGGTTAGATTCACCTGTTAGTGATGCCTGGTCTATAAATAAATCTTTTGCCTCTAAAAATCTCACATCTCCTGGAATCATATCACCTGATGATAATTTAACAATATCTCCTGGCACAGCCTCTTCAACATCTATGACTTCTTGATTTCCATCTCTAATTACATCTATTTTATTTGAAATCATCTTTTTTAGCTTTTGTGCAGCCTTATCAGAACTTGCCTGTTGAAAAAATGAAATCATTGCAGAAATAATTACAGTACTGATAATAAGTATAAAAGTTAAATAATCTTTTTTAGTCGCGATTATTACATCTGTGAAGAATGTGACAATAGCAACCAATATTAGAACTATATTAAATGGGTTGATAAATGCTTCTTTTAATCGACTTAGCAATGTTTTGTTGTTTTTTAAATCTAAAATATTTTTTCCATATTCTTCTTGTTTTTCTTCTATCTCAACACAGCTTAATCCCTCATTTGTTGTTTTTAATTCCTCTAATATATTTTGAATATTCATTTTTGCATATTCTTTTAGTTTTAATTCAATTTCTTTGTTTTTATCTTCTACTTTCATTTCATCCTCCTCCCCATTTTGAGTCTATATAAATTATGCACAGTTTTAATCATTTCTATTTATAACATGAAAACAGATAATTAGTTGATAATTATCTGTTTTATTTGTCAATTTTTAATCTAATTTTTATAATTTTTTAGGTATCCATCCATTTTTTCAATAAATTCTGCATTATTTTTGGTTTTAGTCATTTCGCTAATTATTTGCTCTGTAACATCAGCAACAGGTAAATTATTTAATGCTTTTCTTAATGCGAAAACTGTTTCCATTTCAGGTTTTGTTAATAATAAATCTTCTCTTCTTGTTCCTGATTTATTAATATCAATTGCAGGGAAAATGCGTTTTTCAGATAGTTTTCTATCAAGATGTACTTCCATATTACCTGTGCCTTTAAACTCTTCAAATATTACGTCATCCATTCTACTTCCTGTTTCAATTAATGAAGTTGCTAATATTGTTAAACTTCCTCCATTTTCAATATTTCTTGCTGCTCCGAAGAATTTCTTTGGTTTATGCAAAGCAGCTGGATCTAAACCACCAGATAATGTTTTGCCAGATGATGGCATAACTAAGTTATATGCTCTTGCTAATCTTGTTATACTATCTAATAGGATTACTACATCTCTGTTATGTTCTATTATTCTTTTTGCTCTTTCTAACACCATTTCTGCAACCTTTACATGATGTTCAGGCATTTCATCAAATGTAGAATATATAACTTGTCCTTTTATTGAACGTTTCATATCTGTAACTTCTTCTGGTCTTTCATCTATTAGTAAAACTATTAATTCTACTTCTGGATTGTTTGCTGATATACTATTTGCTATTTTTTTCAATAATGTTGTTTTACCTACTTTAGGTGGAGCAACAATCATACCTCTTTGACCTTTGCCTATTGGTGAAATTAAGTCTATTATTCTCATAGCATATTCATTTGGTGTTGTTTCCATTTTAAGTCTTTCATTTGGATATATTGGTGTTAATTCATCAAATCTTTTTCTTTTTGCAGCTTTTTCTGGATGTTCTCCATTTACCTCTCCAACGAAAATTAATGATGGAAATTTTTCTTCATCTTTACATCTTGATATACCTTTTACAATATCACCTGTATCTAATTTAAATCTTCTGATTTGAACAGGAGATATATAAACATCTTTAGGACTTGAAAGGTAATTTTCACCTCTTAAAAATCCATATCCATCAGGTAAGACCTCTAATATTCCCTCTACAATTTGATCATCATCATTTGTGACTTTATAATCTATTACAGCATCATTTATTTCCACTTGTTCATCATCGTTTTCATCATATTTATTTTTTTTATTTTCTTTTTCAATTATATTTTTTGATTCTTCCTTTTGCTTTGAAGTTTCATTGATTTGCTTTAATAATGCAATTAGCTCGTCCTTTTTTAATTTTGATATATTTTTTATATTTTGCTCTTTGGCAAAATTTTTTAATTCTATTAATGTCATATGTTCTAAATCTGGCATATATTACCTCCTATTATTTTTTATTATTTTTTTTTGGATATTTTTTAGATTGATGAATTATAATTTGACTTTAATTATAAAGTAATATTTTAGTTAAAGTATAACTCTTTATTATATAAAAGTTAAATCCCTAAAACTCGAATGTGTTTTAAGGATTTACATATTACTATCGATATAAACTCTTTCATTTTGTAGATACATTCCTAGTTTATCACGTGCTAATTTTTCAATATATTCTAATGAATTTGTATTTTGTTTTTCTTCTTCTAAATATTGCTTATCTTGCTGCAAATTTTCTTCTGCAACTTCTATTTTTTGAGATAATGTTTTTACATCATTTTTATATTGTGATATATTTAATTGTTGTTTAATTAATACAACCATCCATATTACAAAAGCAATTATTAATAGATTAAAAAACATACTATTTTTCTTTTTCATATATATGTCTCCATTATTTTACATAATTTATTTTATATATATATTATTCTCCATCTTTTTCTATTTTCCCCCTTTTAGTTTTCAATTTTATAGAATTTTCTATCATTTTTACAATTTTTGATATATTATAAATTATTTTTTTACAAAATTTTATAATAGGTTTAAATGGCACTTGTAATATTTTTAGTATTTTTTTAATAATGTCAATGATAAATGTCATTAGAATTATAAAGAATTTACTAAGTAAAAGTAAGTATATTAATATACCCATAATTAAGCCTAAAAACATAAATAAACGTATCTCGCCATCATTAAAATACCAAATATTATATATTATTAAAAAACCTGTTAAAACCCAAAATAAAATATCTTCTAAATATGTTATAAAATCAGAAGTCTTAAAACTCTTTCTTAATATTCTAAATACATCAAATAAAGCACCAATAATAAATCCTGTTAAAGTAAATACTAAAAACAGATATGCTTGATTTTCAACCATTTTTTTGCCTTTCCTTATTTAAAAATTTTACTTAGCAAAGTTCCATTACTTTTTTCTTGTTTACTATCACTATATGATAAACAAGAAATTTCTCCTTCAACTATAACTTCAGCAGTATCTAAACTTAATTTGGTTATTCTAAGATTTTCACCTTTTACAGTTAATAATCCAAGTTCTGTGTCAACCATTACAATCTGGTCATCAAAACTAAGAACATCATTTACACCAGATATATTTAACTTATTCCTGTTCTCTAAAAATAAGTTTTGGACAATATTTGTATTTATTGTTTTTCTTTCTTCAATCATCTTTAGCTCTCCTCCCCACTATACCATATATTTAATAATATGCTAAATTGAGGCATATTAGAACCAAAAAGGGCATATATTTATTTGCATCAATACGCAAAAGAAGCGACATAGTCGCTTCTAATCATTACATTGCTTTTCTAAATAATTCCATAAAATCTTCTTTTGAAACTTCTCTTGGATTTCCAGGTTTGCAAGGATCTTGCATTGCTTTATCTGCTAATATTTCAATATCCTCTTCTTTTCCTCCAACATCTTTAACAGTTTGTGTAATTCCAACTGATTTAGAAAGTTCTGAAATCATCCATACAAATGTATTTATTACATCTTGGTCATTTAAATGTTCTGCATCAGGTCTACCAATCTGACATAAAATTTCTCTAAATCTTTGTGCTGTTGCAGAATCTTCCCCGTTAAATCTCATTACTGTTGGTAATAAAATTGCATTAGCAATTCCATGAGGTGTATCATATACTGCTCCTAATTGATGTGCCATTGAATGAACTATTCCTAATCCAACATTTGAGAATCCCATACCTGCAATATATTGAGCTAATCCCATTTGTTCAATTGCTTCATCATCTTTTTCATTTACAGCTGCTGGTAAATATTTAAATATTAATTTTATTGCTTGCATATGGAACATATCTGACATTGTATTATGTGCTTTTGTTATATATCCTTCAATCGCATGTGTTAATGCATCCATTCCAGTAGCTGCAGCTAATGATTTTGGCATTGATGCCATTAATTCTGAATCTATTATTGCAACAATTGGTACATCATTTGGATCAACACATACCATTTTTATTTCTTTTTCTTCGTCTGTTATTACATAATTTATTGTAACTTCGGCTGCTGTTCCTGCTGTTGTAGGCAATGCTATTACTGGCATACTTCTATTTTTTGTGTTTGATAAACCATTTAATGATACAATATCTGCTCTATCAGGGTTTGTCATTACAATTCCAATTCCTTTTGCTGTGTCTATACTTGAGCCTCCACCAACTGCAATTATAACATCTGCACCTGATTCTTTACATGCTTTTACTCCATCTGTTACATTTTTTATTGTAGGGTTTGGTTTTACTTCTGAATATACTTCATATGATATTTTAGCATCTTCTAGTATATCTGTTACTTTTGAAGTAATTCCACATTCTAATAATGCTTTATCTGTTACAACAAATGCTTTTTTAAATCCTCTTTTATTTATTTCTCCTTTTAATTCTTCTCTTGCACCTTTTCCAAAAAATGATGTTTCATTTAATATAAATCTAACTGACATTTTTTTCACTCCTTCTTTTGATTTTATTTATATAAATTTATATAAATATTTTAATTTTCTGCATAATCAGCTGGTATTTCAAATAAAGAATCATCAGCATCATATGTAAGTTTTACTTTTAGTAATTCACTTTGTTCTCCAAATATTGTTTTTATATAAGCGATATTTGAATTCTTGTCAAAATATATTCTTGTTTTAACTCCATCTTCGTCTAATTGAGGAGTATTTGAAATCATAAATACTGTGCTTCCGTCATATTCTTCATAATTATAATTTTTGCCTTGTATTTTTTCTGTTCCAACAGTATATGATTTACCAAGCAAATCTTTTAAGCCATCTGTTAATATACTTTGTTCTACATTGTTTCTTTCATAAATATAATATTCTTTTCTATCATGTAAAACTAAATACGTATTGCCATTTTCCACCAATGTTGTTGAGTGGCTATCTCCTGAATATTGATCTATTGAAGTTTTATCATCTTTTTTTGCCATAATTGTTTTATTATTGTCACTTTGTTCAATTGTAAATTCATAAGCCGAACTTGTTGTTAATGTATCATATATTTTTATCAATTTTGACTCTTGATCTTTATTTTTTGAACTTACTACTTTTGTTATAATTACTATTGCAACTAAAATTATTAAAATAGCTATAATTAAAGCTATGATTTTTTTCTTTTTCATTATTATATTTTCTCCTTTTTCGTACATATTATACCAATAATATTTTTTATTTACAATATTTTTTTATTTATTCTGACAAAATTTTAAATAGCTTTTTTATTTAGTATGTTATTCTTGTGGATTAACATATTCTAATGTGTCTGGAAGCATTTTGTCTTTAAATACAACTCCATCCAAATGATCTAATTCATGTGCAATTGCTTGTGCTAGCAAATCTTTCGCCTTTATGGTGATTTTTTTGCCATCCCTGTCTAATGCTTCTGCTATAACTTCTTTTGGCCTCATTAATTTTGCATATTGGTTTGGAAAACTAAGGCATCCTTCTTCAACTTCATGTTCTCCTTTTGTTTTGATTATTTTAGGATTTATTAAAACTTTAACTCCTGTTCCATCATCAATATCAATTACTACAACTTTTTTTAAAACACCAATCTGTACTG
Source organism: uncultured Clostridia bacterium (assembly GCA_934184665.1). Taxonomy (GTDB): domain Bacteria; phylum Bacillota; class Clostridia; order TANB77; family CAG-508; genus CAG-269. The sequence goes on from CAKPSX010000017.1 coordinate 10,143, forward strand.
CTGATAATCCTACACCATTATATTTGCGCATTGTTTCTATCATATCATCTATTAATGTTTGTATTTTCTCATCTATTTTTTCTACATCTCTTGATTTTTTTCTTAATATTTCGTCATTTTCAAATCTTAGCATTCTTATTGCCACTTTTATCACTTTCCTTTCTAATTCATACTATTTGGATTAACATCTATAGAAACTTTTGTATTTTTATAATTTTTGTTGTATATTTCTTTTAAGCAATTATTCAAAATCTTATTTGCTTCTAATGTCATATTTCCTTTTATGATTATTCTCCATCTAAACTTTTTTTGAATTTTGTCTATAGGTGCAGGCATAGGTGTCATCACTTTAAAATTCTGCGCATTTAAATTCTTTTTTAAATATTCATATGCTTCATTCGAAACTTTTTTTATTTCATTTTCAATTAAACTATTAAATCCAATTAATATTATATCGCAAAATGGCGGATAATTCAACTGTTTTCGCAATGCTATTTCTGTATTGAAAAAGTTGTCATAATTCTGCTCTTTGGCACATAATATGCTGAAATTATCTGGATTATATGTTTGAATAATTACATTCCCCTCCAGGTTTTCTCTTCCTGCTCTACCTGCTACTTGTGTAAGTATTTGAAACGTTCTTTCATTTGCTCTGTAATCATCAATATTTAAGCTACTATCTGCTGCTATCACTCCAACTAATGTTACATTAGGAAAATGATGTCCTTTAACAACCATTTGTGTTCCAATTAGTATGTCTATATTTTCATTCTTGAATTTATTTAATATTTCCTCATGTGAATTCTTTTTAGTTACAGTATCAATATCCATTCTTATTGTTGCCGCATTTGGAAATAGCTTGTTTATTTCTTGTTCAAGTTTTTGAGTTCCAGTTCCAAAATATCTGATTTTTTTGCTATTGCATTTCGGACATATTGTAACAACATTTGTTTCATATCCGCAATAATGACATTTCAACTTATTTTCAGTTCTATGATATGTCATACTTATATCACAATTTTTACATTTAACAGTATATCCACATTCTCGGCACATTATAAATGTTGAATAACCTCTACGATTCAAGAATAGTATTGTTTGTCTTTTTTCTTTTAGATTTTTTTCAATACCATTATATAGTTTTTCACTTAACATTGATTTATTTCCATTTGCCAATTCCATTTTTAAATCAACTATTTCTACTTTTGGTAGGCTTGAATTATTTGCTCTTTTAGTTAGTTCAATTAATTGTATTTTGCCTTGTTTTGCCTTATAATATGTACTTATATCTGGAGTTGCACTTCCCAACATTAAAGGGCAATTATTTTCCTCTGCAATTTTTCTTGCTATTTCTTTTGCATCATATTTAGGTACTGCTTCTGATTTGTAAGAACTGTCATGTTCTTCATCAATTATTATTATTCCCACATTTTGTGTTGGTGCAAATATTGCTGACCTTGCCCCAATAATTATTTTGGCTCTTCCTTCTTTAATTTTGTTCCACTCATCATATCTTTCTCCTATTGATAATTTACTATGTAATACTGCAATTTCATCTTTATTAAATCTTGCAATAAATCTATCAATCATTTGAGGTGTTAAAGATATCTCTGGTACTAGCACTATGGCTGTTTTATCTTGTTTTAATGTTTCCCCTATCAGTTGTAAATATACTTCTGTTTTGCCAGAACCAGTTACTCCATATAATAAAAATTGTTCATAATTTTTTGCTGTTATCTTTTCTTTTACTTTGTTAAATGCATTTTCTTGTTCTTCTGTTAATTCTAAGTTTTTAGTTTTTTCTATATTTTTACTTGCTAAGGGATTTCTTTCGATTTTTTTTTCTACAATTTCTACATATCCATTTTTCTCTAATGTTTTTATAATTGCTCTTGTCCCCCCTGTAAACATTTCGACTTCTTGAAATGTAGAACCTTCATTTTGTTTTAAAAATTGCAATACTTTTTTTTGCTTTTCAGATTTGATTTTTCTAGTTTCTATATCATCTTCAATTTCTTCAAAATCTTTTTTTAAATATATAACATTTATTAATTTATCTTGAACATTGTTTTCTGATTTTTGGCTTTTGGTTCCAGGTGTGAGCATTTGCTTTATACAGTCTGATAAATTGCAAAAATATCTTTTAGACATCCATTTTGCAAGTTCTATTTGCCATTTTGTTAAATTATGTTTTATTTGAGCAATATTTTTAACTTCATATTCTGTTTTTTCTTTTATATTTATTACATATCCTTCAACTAAATTTTCTGATTTTCCAAATGGTACTAATACTGCACTTCCTATCATAATAAGCTCTTCTAGCTCTTTTGGAATACCATAATCAAATGTTCGATTTAACTTTTTAGCTGAACGATTAATTACTATTTCTGCAATCATTTATTCCTCTCTTCTTTATGTATTTACATGGTAGAAAAAATCTTTCTATCACATAAAAAGTCACATTTTGTTTTCTTTTAGTATTATATATTAAGCAACTTTATTTTGCAAGGTAAATGGATTGAAAATAATTACAATTTTTGACTGCGTCAGATTTCATTTTAAACAATGAATATGATTTAACGTAAAAAACACCTATAATTAAATAGATGTTTTTAACCAATTTTTATATTCAGTTATAATTTTATTAGAAACTTCTTCTGGAGTAAGGTTTGTTGTATCAACAACTAAGTCATAGTTTGACATATCATCTTTGCGAACTTTATATAATTTCCAGTATCTTTCATTTTCTAACTTATATCTTTTTTGCATATCTGCTTTTTGTTCTTCAACTGTAGAAAAATTTTCTGTACTTTTTCTTTTTGAATCATTAAATGCTCTTTCTGCTGCTGTATCTATATCTACTTTTAGATACACCTTAAATGATTCTGGTACAGCATACCAACCTAGTCGTGCATCTATTATAAATTCATCATGTATTTTTGCATATTCAGCTGCACTTTTTTCTATTTGCTGGTCAATTTCTGGATGTTCTGCTAAATATGAATTAAAGCTAGTAATATCTAATCCCATATCTTTTGCTAGTTTTCTAGCATATTCTCCATTTCTATAAATATCATATCCTAATTCTTTTATTAATATTTCAGATACAGTTCCTTTTCCAGCAGCTAAATCTCCTGCTAATGATATTATATTCTTTTTCTTCATAGTATCTCCTATTCTTCTATTTCATTTGCTTGTTCATCGTTTTCTTCTTTCATCTCTTCTGGCTCTATTATTTGAACTTTTCCTTCAGCAATTTCATTTGCAGCAAGAGTTACTGCTGATTCTTCTTTAACATCAGTTTTTACCTCTGCTCCATCAGCTATTTGTCTTGCTCTTTTTGATGTTGCTATAACTAATTCATATCTGTTTTTTGCTTTTTTTAATAATTCTGATACACTTGGTTTTACTATCATTGTTTTTTCCCCTCTCTTTATTTATTATTCTGTAGTCACTTGTGATGGTGGTGTTATATCTTTATCTACTCTACCAGCAACTGTTTCTGGCTGTACAGCTGATAATATTATATGTCCTGAATCCATTATTAATACAGCTCTAGTACGTCTACCATATGTGGCATCAACAGCAGTTTTAGAATCTTTGGCTTCTTGTACCATTCTTTTTATAGGTGCAGATTCTGGACTTACTATTGCAACTATTTTATCAGCTGATACTATATTTCCAAAGCCTATATTTACTAATTGCATTTTTATCACATTCCTTTCTTATTGTTAGAATATAATTACAATATTTCAACAATTTTTACTCAATATTTTGTATTTGCTCTCTTATATCTTCTAATATTGTTTTGATATCTACAACTCTATTGGTTATTTCTAAATTGTTTGCTTTTGAGCCAATTGTGTTTGTTTCTCTATTCATCTCTTGTATTAAAAAATCCATTTTCTTCCCAACAGGTTCATTGACTTTTAATAAATCTCTTAATTGTAATATGTGACTTCTCATTCTTGTTATTTCTTCTTCAACAGAACATTTATCAGCATATATTACAACTTCTTGCATTAGTCTTGATTTATCCAACTCATCTGTTTTTAATAGTTCTTTTACTCTTGCCTCTAATTTTACTACATATTCGTCGATAAGTCCAGTAGATAACTCAAAAATTTCTTCTGTTTTGCTTTCAATTTGTGATATTTTAGTCAATATATCTTCAGCAATTTGTGTTCCTTCATTTTCTCTCATTTTTATTACTTGGTTTAGTGCATCTCTTAAAACTTCTGAAATTTCTTCTTTTATTAGATTTTCATCAAAATCACATTTTATTTTTAACACGTCTGGAAACTTCGAAATTTCGGTTACATCAATATTTGCTGATATGTTTTCTTCTTCAGCAAGTTTTCTCAATTCTTTTATATATAATTTTGCAAGTTCTGTATTTATCCTTACATTATTTGTTTCTTGCGCATAATTTTCAAATGATATTGATATATCAATTTTACCTCTTTTAAGCTGTGAGTTTATTTCTTTTCTGATGTTGTCTTCCAAATAGCTCATTATTTTTGGCATTTTTATGCTTATATCAGTATATTTATGATTTACAGTTCTGATTTCTACTTGATATTCTCTTGAATTTACATTTAATGTGCTTTTCCCATAGCCTGTCATGCTTTTTATCATATTTATTCTACCTCTTCTTTTTTAGTATTTTTTCTTTTTGATGCTTTTTTTATTGGCTCATCTTTTACAATTTCTTTTATATCACTATATTTTTTAAGCTCTTGTTGCTTTTCTATTGTATATAAAATAGCTGATTTTAATATATAATATATAGCAAAAGAATATGTACCTATTAATATATACATTTGAACATCAATTCCCATTAATTTTGGAACATGTTTTATTAGCAATGTAAATATTGCCACAACCAAAAATTCTGCGCCATGTATCCATGAATTATAGTTTGAATTTTTATATGCATTTTCTATTATAATAATTGATATACCTAAAAATACAAAACTTGAAATATTAATATATTGAATTAACATTTCTGCTGGTATTGGGGTATATATGATATTAAAAAATATAAAGTAGATTATAATAATTGATGAATAAGCCAAATTTATTAATGTTTCACCTACAACTATATTATTTATTTTTTTTAATTTCTCTTTTATAGTAATCTTTTTTTTATCATCTGTTTCAGTTTCTATCATTTTAGCACATTCCTTTCTATGCAATCACATTTTATGAAGATTCATATTGCTCAAAATCTTAGTATTGCTACATTTCAAGTTCATACATCAATATACTTAATATATTTAATGCCACAGTTTCAGTTCTTAATATTCTTTTTCCCAGTGTTACTATATTGGCTCCATAATTTTTTAATGTTTCGATTTCTTCTTCTGCTAATCCTCCTTCTGGGCCAATTACTACTGCAATTTTTAATTCTTTTTTATTTGATTGTTTTATTTTTTGAATCTCCTGTTTTAATGTGTATTCTTTTTCATTTTCATATGCAACTATTAGTGAATCATAATTTTTACTTAATTCTTCAAACTGCTTTATTTTTATTATATTTCCTATTTTAGGAATTATGTTCCTTCCACATTGTTTTGCCGCACTTTCTGCAATTTTTTGCCATCTTTCTATTTTTTTATTTTGATCTTTTCCTTCTAATTTTACTACACATCTTTTTAAAGATATCGGAATTATCGAATTTACTCCTAATTCTACTGATTTTTGAATAATTAATTCCATCTTTTCTGCTTTAGGAAGTCCTTGATATATGTCAATTTTTATATTTGTTTCTGTTTCATTTAACTTTTCTATTATTTTGGTTAAAATCTCATTATCATCTAATTGTTCAATTTCACACAAATATGTATCTCCTGTTTCTTGATTACATACTTCTATTTTATCTTCTACTTTTTTTCTTAGAACATTTTTTATGTGATTTACATCTTCATTTTTAATGTATATATATGGTTGATTTATTTGTTCTGTTTTGACGAAAAATCTAGGCATATTCACATCTTCCTTTTCATTTCTTACTGATATTATCCATTATTTACTATATCATTTTAATCGCAAAATGTCAATAAAAAGAAGTTACCTTGTAGTGAACTCTAAAGTAACTTCTTTATTAAAATTATTCAATTACTGCTTTTCTTCCTAGATAAACTGCAACATCTTCTAAATTATTTTCTATATTTAGTAATCTGTTGTATTTTGCAACTCTATCTGTCCTGCATGGTGCACCTGTTTTTATTTGTCCAGCATTTGTTGCAACAGCAACATCTGCTAATGTTGTATCTTCTGTTTCACCACTTCTATGTGATACAACGGCTGTGTATCCATTCTTTTTAGCAAGTTCAATTGCATCTAATGTTTCTGTTAGTGTTCCTATTTGATTTAATTTTATTAAAATACTATTTGTAACTCCCATGTCAATACCTTTTTGTAATCTTTTAATATTTGTTACAAATAAATCATCACCAACTAATTGAACTTTTTTTCCTAATCTCTCTGTTAACTTTTTCCATCCGTCCCAATCTTCTTCAGCTAAACCATCTTCTACAGAAATTATTGGATATCTTTCACATAAGTCTGCTATGAAATCAATCATTTCATCAACTGTTTTTGTAACACCAATTTTCCAGAAATGATATTGTCCTTCTTTTCCAATTTTCTTAGCTTCATCATACATTTCTGTTGCTGCTAAATCAAGTGCAAGACATATTTGCTCTCCAGGTTTATATCCTGCTTTTTCAATTGCTTCCATTATTAATTGTAATGCTTCATCTTCATCTTTAACATTTGGAGCAAATCCACCTTCATCTCCAACTCCTGTGCCTAAGTTTCTTTCTTTTAATACTTTTTTAAGATTATGATATATTTCAGCACACATACGTAGTCCTTCTGTAAAAGTTTTTGCACCAACTGGCATTATCATAAATTCTTGTACACTTAGTGTTGAATCTGCATGTTTTCCACCATTCATAATATTCATCATTGGAACTGGAAGTGTTTTTGCATTTGGTCCTCCAATATAATTATATAATTCCATTCCTAATGAGTTTGCAGCAGCTTTTGCAACAGCAAGAGATACTCCAAGTGTTGCATTTGCGCCTAAAACTCCTTTATTGTCTGTTCCATCAAGTTCAATAAGTGTTTTATCTATTTTAGCTTGATCATATACATTCATTCCTTCTAATTTTGGAGCTATTATTTTATTTACGTTCTCAACTGCTTTTAAAACACCTTTCCCCATATATCTTGATGGATCTCCATCTCTTAGTTCTACAGCTTCAAAGCTTCCTGTAGATGCTCCAGATGGTACCATTGCTACTCCATATGAACCATCAAATGTTTCAACTTCAACTTGAACTGTTGGATTTCCTCTTGAATCTAGAACTTCCAATGCTTTTACAGATTCAATTTCTAAATAATTTTTCATTATAAATCACATTCCTTTCATAAATTTATCGCTTATAATCTGATTTCTAATTTTTTCTTGTTGCTCTTTTGTTGCCAAATATTCAACTCTTTGAGTATCCTTAAAATCAGTAGTGTCAAATGTAATTATATTATTTTTTCTTTTTAAATATATTCCTGTTTCATATTCTTCGTCTTTTTTACTGCCTTTTTTTCTATTTTTTAAATAATTATCTATTTCCAGTTTTTCTTGTTTATTATGTGGTTCTATGCCCAAATATTCATATCTCCAAAATATATGATGTGAATAATATTCTTCTGCACTACCTATTATTTTATCATAATTATAATGGACCTTAAATTTATTATTACATATTGATATTGTTATATTTGACCACACAGGTTGTCCAGAATTTTTAAATTCTTCTCTTAGTTCTTTTATATCATTATATAATAAATTAATCAATTTTAAATATTCATCTTCTTCAATATCATACTTATTAGGCACTTCATATACATTTATAAATTTTCTTTTTAATATTCCTTTTGGCATAAAATAAAAGTACATCTCTCCTGTTTCCAATTTTCCAAGCCTTTCAATTATAGATGCATATAAATATAATTCTTCCCACTTACCTGGAACAGCATAAAAAATTTTTTTCTGTATTTCTTCATATATTTCTTTTATTTTCTTCGTATTATTTAACACTTTTTCCACCTTTTATTTTACTAATATGCTTTCACCTGTCATTTCCTTTGGTTTATCTATTCCTAATATTTCTAGCATTGTAGGAGCTAAATCAGCTAATTTTCCTGATTGGATTTTTAATTTATCGTTTTCTGTTACTAATATTAATGGAACAGGATTTGTTGTATGTGCAGTATGAGGATCACCTGTTTTATAATCTATCATTTGTTCGCAATTACCATGATCAGCTGTTATTAACAATGTGCCATGGTGTTTAAGTATTGCATCAACTACTTTTCCGATGCAATTATCTATTGTTTCTACAGCTTTTATTGCTGCTGGTAAACTTCCAGTATGTCCTACCATATCTGGGTTTGCATAATTTAATATTATTACATCATACTTGTCAGAATTTATTGCATTAACAACATTGTCTGTTACTTCAATCGCACTCATTTCTGGCTTTAAATCATATGTTGAAACTTTTGGAGATGGAATTAATATTCTGTCTTCACCTGGATATTGTTTTTCTTCTCCTCCATTAAAGAAAAATGTAACATGTGCATATTTTTCTGTTTCAGCAATTCTTAATTGTGTTAATCCATTTTTGCTTATAACTTCTCCAAATGTATTTACTAATGGTTCTTTCTTAAATGCTATTTTAACATTTGGCATTGTTTCATCATAACTTGTAAAACAAATAAAATATACATCTTTCTTTTCTGTTTCGAATTCATTAAAATCTTTATCAACAATTGCTCTTGTGATTTCTCTTGCTCTATCTGGTCTGAAGTTAAAAAATATTACAGAATCATGTTCTTGTATTGTTGCCACAGGTGTTTCTCCATTACAAATAACTGTAGGTTCAACAAACTCATCAAAAACTTCTTTTTGGTATGAATTTTCTATAGCTATTGTTGCTGATGGAGCTTTATTTCCCTCTCCTTTAACAAGTGCATCATAGCATTTTTTTACTCTATCCCATCTTTTATCTCTATCCATAGCATAATATCTACCACAAATACTTGCAATTTTTCCTATTTTCTTTTCTCTCATTTTTTCTTCTAATTGTAGTAAATATCCTTCTGCTGATGCTGGAGGTGTATCTCTACCATCTAAAAAGCAATGAACATATACATTTTCAAAATCTCTTCTTTTAGCCATTTCAAGTAATCCATATAGATGTCTTATATGGCTATGAACTCCACCATCTGATACAAGTCCCATAATATGCAATTTTGAATTATATTTTTTACAATTTTCTATTGCCTCTGTAAATTCAGGAATTGTGAAGAAATCGCCATCCTCTATTGATTTTGTTATTTTTGTTAGTTCTTGATAAACAATCCTTCCTGCACCAATATTAGTATGTCCAACTTCTGAATTTCCCATTTGTCCTTCTGGTAAACCTACCTTTAAACCACTTGTATATATTTCTGTTGTTTGATATTTTTTCATTAGTGTATCAATATTAGGTGTTTTGGCAAGCTTAATTGCATTTCCATTTTCATTTTCATTAATTCCAAATCCATCTAATATCATTAGCATTATTGGCTTTTTTTCCATCTTTATTCTCATTCCTTTCAAGGCTAATTGTTATCATAATTTACAATCTGACTGAACTCTTTTGCTTTCAAACTTGCTCCACCTATAAGTCCTCCATCAATGTCTGACATTTCAAATAGTTCTTTTGCATTTTCAGGTTTTACACTTCCGCCATATTGAATTATTACATTTTCTGCTTCATTTTTTCCATAGATTTTAGCTAATTCATTTCTTATTTGTTTTATTGTTTCATTTGCTTGTTCTTTTGTTGCTGTTTTTCCTGTACCAATTGCCCATATTGGTTCATATGCTATTATTATATTATTTAAGTTTTCCTTAGATATTCCTTCAAAAGCCTTTTTTATTTGATTAGCTATTATATTTTCAGTTATTCCTTCTTCTCTTTGTTCTAGTGTTTCACCAACGCAAACTATAGGTTTTAAATTATACTTCAAAGCAGACTTTATTTTTTTATTAACAGTTTCATCTGTTTCCGCAAAATATTGTCTTCTTTCAGAATGACCAATTATTACATATTCAACACCGATTGATTTTAACATTGGTGCAGATACTTCACCAGTATATGCACCTTTTTCTTCCCAATGCATGTTTTGAGCTCCAACTTTTATGTTTGTTCCCTGTACATGTAATAATGTATAAAATAAATCTATATATGGTACGCAGATTATCACTTCATTTTTAGTATTTTTTACTAAAGGTGTTAATTCTTCTATAAAATTAATTGCTTCATTTGGAAGCATATTCATCTTCCAATTGCCAGCTATTATTTTTTTACGCATTATCTTTCGTCTCCTTCATCGCAACATTCTTTACATTGTTTTTTTTTCTCAGGTTCTTTATCTTCAAGACTTTCTACACCTGGTAATTTTTTGCCTTCAATAAATTCTAGTGAAGCTCCTCCACCTGTTGATATATGTGTCATTTTATCTGATAATCCTGTTTCTTCAACAGCAGCTGCTGAGTCTCCTCCACCAATAATTGTTGTTGCATTTTCTAGTTCTGCCAATGCTTCTGCAATTCCTTTTGTTCCTTTATTAAATGGCTTTGTTTCAAATGCACCTAGTGGTCCATTCCAGATTACAGTTTTTGCATCTTTTAATTCTTTTCTAAATAATTCTACAGTTTTTGGCCCAATATCAAATCCAGCCCATCCTTCAGGTATTTCAGAACATAATACTTCTTTTGTTTCTGTATCTGAGCTTAGTTCTTTTCCTATTACTGTATCTTCTGGTAATACAAGTTTTACTCCATTTTGTCTTGCTTTTTTCATTAATTCTAAAGCAAGCTCGCATTTTTCTGGTTCGCATAATGAATTTCCAACTTCATATCCTAATGCTTTGAAAAATGTATATGCCATTCCGCCACCAATTAAGATTTTTCCGTTCTTTTTTCCTTCTGGATCTTTTGCTTTTTCAATAAGGCTATCTATAACAGCTATTTTATCTGATACTTTTGATCCACCTAATATTGCATCAAATGGTCTTTCTGGATTATTTAATGCATTTCCTAGGAAATTCAATTCTTTTTCCATTAATAATCCTGCAACAGATGGTAAATAATGTGTTATTCCTTCAGTAGAAGCATGTGCTCTATGTGCTGCTCCAAATGCATCATTTACAAATACATCTGCCATACTTGCTAATTTTTTAGCAAATTCTGGGTCATTATCTGTTTCTTCTCTGTGGAATCTTGTATTTTCAAGTAACATTATTTGACCTTCTTTTAAGTTTGCAGCTAAATTTTGTGCACTTTCTCCTACAACATCATCTGCCATTTCAACTTCTTGGCCTAATAATTCTGACAATTTTTTAGCAACTGGTTTTAGTGAATATTTTGGGTTAAATTCTCCCTTTGGTCTTCCCATATGTGAACTTAGTATTATTTTACATCCTTGGTCTTTTAAATAGTTTATTGTTGATAATGCTTCTTCAATTCTTCTTGAGTCTGTGATATTTCCATTTTCATCCATTGGAACATTAAAATCACATCTTACAAATACTTTTTTACCTTTTAAATCTATATCTTTTATAGTTTTTTTATTCATTTTACAACTTCCTTTCTATTATACCAAAAGCTAGGGCTAGACACTACTATACCCTAACATTTATATTATTTGTGGTCTTTTTGGGCCATATAACATACTAAGTCAACTAATTTATTTGAATATCCCCATTCATTATCATACCATGCTACTAATTTAACAAATGTGTCTGTTAGCATGATTCCTGCTTTTGCATCAAATATTGATGTATGCATATCTGTAGTAAAATCTGATGATACAACTGGTTCATCTACATATTCTACAATTCCTTTTAATTCGTTTTCTGAAGCTCTTTTTACTGCTTCACATATTTCTTCATATGTTGTTGGTTTTTCTAAATTACATGTCAAATCTACAACAGATACATCTACTGTTGGAACTCTAAATGCCATACCTGTTAATTTTCCATTTAATGATGGAATAACTTTTCCTACAGCTTTTGCTGCTCCTGTTGTTGAAGGGATTATATTTGCAGCTGCTGCACGTCCACCTCTCCAATCTTTTTTAGAAGCACCATCAACTGTTTTTTGTGTTGCTGTTGTTGCATGAACTGTTGTCATTAATCCTTCTTTTATTCCGAAATTATCATTTATTATTTTTGCTAAAGGTGCTAAGCAGTTTGTTGTACAAGATGCATTTGAAACGATGTTCATATCTGGTGTATATTCTTTATGATTTACACCCATTACAAACATTGGCGCATCTTTTGATGGAGCACTTATTACTACTTTTTTTGCTCCTCCTTCTAAATGTGCTTGTGCCTTTTCCATTGTTGTAAATGCTCCAGAACATTCTAAAACATATTCAACTCCTAATTCTCCCCAAGGAATGTTCTTTGGATCCATTTCATTATATACTTTTACTTTTCTTCCGTTTACTATTAAATTTCCTTCTTTTTCTTCTACTGTTCCGTTAAATCTGCCATGTACAGTGTCGTATTTTGTCATATATGCCATATAGTCTGCTGCTAGAAATGGGTCATTAACTGCAACAACTTCAACATCTTCTTTTGAAAGTGCTGCTTGAAATGCAAGTTTACCTATTCTACCAAAACCGTTGATTCCTATTTTTACTGACATAATTCTTTCCTCCTTTTTTAGTTAAATTACATTTAACACCTATTATATTATTTGCCTTCATAGGTGATTTTATTCTATAACAAAAAATACTACTTTTCAAGTAGTATTTTAAATTTTATAAATATTTTTTCAATGTTTCTACACTATCTTCTTGCATTACTACAAATTCGTCTAAAATTTTTCGTACTTGAGGGTCAATACTTGGGTTATTGTTTAATAATCTTCTGCCTTCGATTATTCCCATATTTGTTCCTTGTAATAGCAATTCTGATATTTTTGAATTACTATTATCATTAACAGTTTTCATTTGGACACCATACCATGTCATCATTTTATTCATTGTATTTGTTTCTTGTGGTTCTCCCTGGCTATATTCACTATAAATTTCATTTACCTTATCATATGTTTTTTTATATTTGTTATACTCTACATTTAAGACTTCTTGAAATTTATAATCTTCAACTTTATCAGATACATATGATATAGCATCCATCCCCATTGTAGCTCCTTTATTGACTTCATTTAAAACTTTTTTATTTATATCTTCCATCTTACTACAATCCTTTCTAAAGGTATAAATTTGATTAAAATTACATAAATACAATTTTTAATCACATTCCTCTTTTTTATTTTCTCAATTTTCATTTTATTTATTCATTTGATATTGGAAATCCTCCTTATTTCTTCACAAGAAAAATTGTCCTATATTGGAATTTTTAACATTTTTTTGGAGGTCAGGCACTTTTGTATTTTTTCATCATATATTTTGTTATAGAGTAAATGGAGGTAATTTTATGTTTTCTACACTTATGTTAAGTGGTTTTTTACATTTCTTACAAACAGCAGTTTTCTCTGTTGGATATATTTCAGGAACTCAATTATTTCCTGAACCGTTATCATCAAATGAAGAAAAATTATGTCTTGAAAAAATGAAACAAGGTGATGAAGAGGCTCGTAACTTGCTTATAGAGAGAAATCTAAGGCTTGTTGCACATATATGTAAAAAATATAGCAATTCAAATGTAGATCAAGATGACTTAATTTCTATAGGTACAATCGGTTTAATTAAAGGCATTAATAGTTACAATATTGACAAAGGTTCAAGGCTTTCTACATATGTTTCTCGATGTATTGACAATGAAATTTTAATGCATTTTAGAGCAACTAAAAAATTAAATTCAGAAGTATTCTTGAATGAGCCTATTGGAAAGGATAAAGATGATAATGTTGTTACTTTACAAGAAGTACTAGAAAATGATGAAAGAAGTGTAGAAGATTCAGTAGATTTAAAATTTAAAATCAAACTATTATATGATAAAATGAAAAGCATATTAAAAGATAGGGAACGTACAATTTTAGAATTGCGTTTTGGACTTGATGGGCATAAACCTAAAACTCAAATTGAAATTGCTCAGTCTATGGGTATTTCTCGTTCATATGTTTCAAGAATAGAAACAAAGGCTATTGGTAAATTAGCTAAAGAATTGAAAGAATAATCAAACAAAAAGCGAAATATTTCAAAAATATATTATTACAACTATATTTCTAAAATCTTTCGCTTTTTCATAATCCATATTTAAAACCATGTTTTAAATGAAAGTTGACACAGTTCAAAATTGTAATTATTTTTCAACCTTATTTGCTACTTTCTATTATTCCTCCACCTAATACAATATCATCAATATAAAATACTGCTGATTGACCTGGTGTAATTCTTTGTATTGGATTATCAAATATAACTTTTATCATATTATTTTCTGCCATTTCTATTGTTGCTCTTTCTTCTTTGCTAGAGTATCTTGTTTTTACTGACACTTCCATTTTTTCTTTTAATTCATCTATCAATAATAAATTAACATCTTTTACAATCATTTCTTTTTTATATGTTTCTTTTTCTGTTCCAACAATTAATTCATTTTTGTTTTTATTAAATCCTATAACAAATAATGGCTCACTATATGATATTCCAAGTCCTTTTCTTTGACCTATTGTATATTTATACAATCCAGTATGTTTACCTAATATCTCTCCTTTTAAGTTTACAATATTTCCATTTATTGGTTTTAAATCAGAATTATTTTCTAAAAACTTTTTGTAATCTCCATCTGGTATAAAACATATATCTTCACTATCTGGCTTATTTGCAACTTTTAAATCATGTTCTCTTGCAATTTCTCGTATTTCATCTTTGCTCTCAAAATCTGCAAGTGGGAATACAACATGTTGGATTAAATCTTTTGGCATATTCCATAAAACATAACTTTGGTCTTTTCTACCAGCTTTGGATTTCTTTAATATCCACCTTCCATACTTTTCGCTATATTCTGTTTTTGCATAATGACCTGTTGCAAGGTAATTACAGCCTAGCTCTTTTGCTTTTTCCCACATAAAGCCAAATTTCATGTATTTATTACATTGAATACATGGGTTTGGTGTTCTTTGATTAGAATATTCTTCAATAAAATTATCAATTACTTTACATTTAAACTCATCTTTATAGTTATATGTAAAATGTGGTATGCCAATTGATTTACATACATTTTTTGCATCAATATATGTATTTATATTGCAACAACTACTTCCGGCAAACAATTCTAATGTTGCACCTATTACTTCATATCCTTCCTCTTTTAGAAGTAGTGCTGATACTGAGCTATCAACACCACCACTCATTCCTAATAGTACTTTTTTATCTTCCATTTACTATTTCCTTTCTAAACACACATTTCCTATCCATTTAGCATGTCCTCTATTGTGTGCCATGCAAGTAATGCACATTTAACTCTTGCTGGCATATTTGCAACATTTTTAAATGCTATAGCATCTTCCAGTTTTTTTAGTTCTTCTTCACTTTTTGTTTCTCTTTTTATCATACCTATAAATGTTTTTATGATTTCTCTTGCTTCTTCAATTGTCTTACCTCTTAGTGTATCTATCATTATTGATGTTGATGCTTGTGAAATGGCACACCCATGTCCTGTGAATGCCATGTCTTCTATCACATCTCCATTTAATTTTATTTCTAATTCTATTTCATCTCCACAGTTGGGATTATGTCCTTTTTCGCTGAGGCTACAAGTTTCTAACTTTTTCTTATTATATGAATTCATGCTGTGTTCCATTATAATGTCATTATATACATCTGTTAAATCTTCCATATTTTTACCTTTCTTCCTTGACATATATTTTTTAATGTGTTACTATATATTTATAAAAAGATAAAGAGGTTAGGCCTCTTCATCTAAGTGTGTTTTGTTTTGAGATTTGTCCTCGTTTGGATAAATCTCAATTTTTCTTTTTTCAGAACTATATTTGAATATGTACTTATTTCTTGAACAAATATATATCAAAAATCCTAGTCCTCCAAAAGAAACTAATTTCATTAATAGATGCTCTATTAATTCCATAGTAGAGACACCTCCTTCTTTTGTAATTTACATTTAAGCTATAATTAGCATAAATGCATAGATTAGCAAGCATATAGCATAGTTGCTCACCAATCTATGCACTTATGCTAGAATTCGGTACTCCTTTGTTCAAACACACTACACGAATTATATCATCACATGTAGTATTTGTCAATATTTTATCGAACTTTTTTTCGCTATTTTATAAATTTTTTGAACATATCATATGCTTTATTTAGTGCATGAATAAGTCTGTCTACATCTTCCTTTGTATTATAAAAATAGAAACTTGCTCTACATGTTGAGTCTATCCCTAAAAATCTCATAAGTGGTTGTGCACAATGGTTTCCTGAACGTACACATACGCCTTCTGAGTCTAAAATACTTGCAACATCATGTGGATGTACTCCTTTTATATTAAAAGATAT
Organism: uncultured Clostridia bacterium; assembly: GCA_934184665.1. Taxonomy (GTDB): domain Bacteria; phylum Bacillota; class Clostridia; order TANB77; family CAG-508; genus CAG-269. Next base: position 26,750 of record CAKPSX010000017.1, read on the forward strand.
TACACCTGAATGATTTTCCTCATTTGGAGTTAAATATAGGGTTAAATAATCTAATTTTGATAGTTCTTGTCTTGCATATGTTATTACTTCATTTTCAAGTTCTTGTATTTTATCATATCCGATTTTTTGGATATAGTCTATTGCTGCTCCAAGCCCCACAACACCTTCTACGTTTTGTGTTCCCGCTTCAAACTTATTTGGTAATGGTGCAAATGTAGTTTCTTGTTCATATACATATTCTATCATATCTCCACCCATTAAAAATGGCATCATTTTATTTAGTATCTCTTTTTTTCCATAAAGTACACCTATTCCCAAAGGTGCTAACATTTTATGACCAGAAAATACTAGAAAGTCTGCATCAAGTTCTTGTACATCAATTTTCATATGTGGTACACTTTGTGATGCATCTACAACTACTATTGCACCTTTTTTATGTGCATATTTTATGATTTTCTTTATATTATTTATTGTTCCTAAAACATTTGAAACATGTGCTATTCCAACTATTTTTGTTTTGTCTGTAATTTTGCTTTCTATTTCTTCATCTGAAAGCTCAAAATTTTCATTAATATACATATAATTTAATTTACTACCAGTAGCTTTTGTCATTTTTTGCCATGGTACTAAGTTTGAATGGTGTTCCATTATAGATATTACTACTTCATCATCTTTTTTTAGGTTGTCCATTCCATATGAATATGCAATTAAATTTAAACTTTCTGTTGCATTCTTTGAAAATATTATTTCTTCTCTATGTTTTGCATTTATAAATTCTGCTATTTTTGTTCTTGTGTTCTCATATACTTCTGTTGCTTCTATACTTAATCCATATGCTCCTCTATGTGGGTTTGCATTATATTTATTATAAAATTCTTCTATTGTTTTTATTACTTGTATTGGTTTTTGTGTTGTTGCTCCGCTATCTAAGTATGCTATATCTCGATTTTCTAATAATGGAAAATCCTTTTTTATTTCTTCTACTTTCATTTAGAAATCCTTTCTATATATTTGACATTTATTTCGCGAACTTTTTTTCGTTTTTAGTTTAATTTATTATCAATTTCATTTAAAACTTCGTTTTTAAGCTCTTCATCTGTTATTCTTTCTATAATCTTATTAAAATTAGCTTTAACTATAAGCTTAACCGCTTCTTTATAACTTAAACCTCTGCTCATAATATAGAACAATTGATTATTATCAATTTTGCCAGAAGCAGTTGAATGATTACCTTCTACATTATCTTCTGTGCATAAAAGCATAGGCAATGCAATAGATTTAGCTTTATCTGATAAAAGCATACAATATTCATTCTCATTTCCTTTAGCTTTTTTACAACCCTTTTTAAAATCAATTGTGCCTTTGAAATTCTTTTTAGCACTATCTTGTAATGCACCTTGAACATCAATATCAATATTTGTTTTAACGCCTCTTAATTCCGCAATATAATTAATGTCTTTTCTCTGGTTATCTATTCCAAGATATATTGATTTTAAATCATTATCTGCATTTTCTCCAATGATATTTGAATAATAATTAGATACACTTGTTTTGCCGCCAATATCTATAATTGTATATTTTAATTTTGAATTAGCTTCTAATGTATTTTCTATTGCTTCAAAATTATCAGAATTCTCATTTAGTAAATTTACAATATTAATGTTAAGTTTTGCATCTTTATTTACAATTGTTCTTATTATCCCATTGTGCAAACATCTATTCAACGTATTAGATTTATATACAATTGTAACATTTGCATCATTATTCGCAATTATTTCTATTTGGTTTATAAGATTAAGATTATTATCATCAAAATTATATATTATTTTTACATTTTCATTTTTGCTATTTGTTTGTATTCTTATTTTATTATTTGCAGTTTCATGATTTAGTTCCTCTAGAATTTTGCCATTCCCATATATTAATGGTTTATTTGAAGTTTGATTATCAATAATACTTTTATCATTAATAATTTCTATATTTTTAAATTCAGCAATTTTCTCTGGTATATCAAGTTCAACTTCTATATTATTTATTAAAAAGTTTCTTGCTGTTCTTACTGGTGTATCATTTACTCTTAATTTTTCCATTATCCAATTGCCCCCTCCAATTCAAGATTTATTAAATTATTCATTTCTACTGCATATTCTACTGGTAATTCTTTTGATATAGGATATGCAAAACCTCTTACTATCATTGCTTTTGCATCTTCTTCTGATAATCCTCTTGACATTAAGTAGAATATTTCCTTGTCGCTTATTCTCCCTATTTTAGCCTCATGAGAAAATTCTACTTCATCTGTTCTAATGTCATTTACAGGTATTGTATCTGACCTTGATATATCATCTAGCATAAGCGATTCACAGCTTACACTACATTTTGAATTTTTTGCATTTTCATTTATTCTTACTAATGCTCTATAAGTACATGCTCCACCATCTTTTGATATTGATTTTGAGTTTACAACAGATGATGTATTTGGTGCATTGTGAACTGTTTTAAATCCTGTGTCTAGGTTCTGTCCACCACCTGCAAATGTTATACCTGTATATTCAGTTTTCGCTCCTTCTCCATTTAATATGCTCATTGGGTATAACATAGATACTTTTGATCCAAATGAACCTGTTACCCAATCTATTTGTGCATTTTTACCTACAATAGCTTTTTTAGTATTTAGGTTCATCATGTTTTTTGACCAGTTTTCTATTGTTGAATATCTTAAATAGCTATTGTCTTTTACATATAATTCTACACAACCTGCATGTAAATTTACTTTATTATATTTTGGTGCTGAGCATCCTTCAATAAAGTGTAAACTTGCGCCTTCATCTACTATTATTAATGTATGTTCAAATTGTCCTGATTCTGGTGAATTAAGTCTAAAATATGATTGTAATGGGAAATCAAGTTTTACACCTTTTGGTATATATACAAATGAACCTCCTGACCATACTGCTGCATGTAGTGCAACAAATTTATGGTCACTTATTGGTACACATTTCATAAAGTGTTCTTTTACTATTTCTGGATAATCTCTTACTGCTGATTCCATATCTGTATATATTACCCCTTGTTTTATTAAGTCTTCTTTCATACTATGATATACAACTTCTGAGTCATATTGTGCACCTACACCTGCTAATGATTTTCGTTCCGCCTCTGGTATTCCTAATTTATCAAATGTATCTTTTATATAATCAGGTACATCATCCCAGTTTGAATTTAATTTTGTTTTTGGTCTTACATATGTTGCTATCTCGTCCATTTTTAGTTCTGATAAATCTGGTCCCCATGTAGGTAATTCTAATTTATTATACATTTCTAATGCTTTTAGTCTTATTTCTAACATCCATTCTGGTTCGTTTTTTTGTCTTGATATTTCTTCAACAATTTCTCTGCTTAAACCTTTTTCCATCTTAAAGTCATATTTATCTGCATTTTTGATGTCATATATATTTCTGTTTATATCCTCTACATTTGTTTTCATATTACATATCTTCCTTTTTATAGTTTTTATATCCTTGTTCTTCGATTTCTTTTGCTAATTCTGCTGAACCTGTTTTTACAATTTTACCATCTACTAATATGTGTACATAATCAACTTTTAGATTTTCTAAGATTTTCATATTATGTGTAATTATTAGTACTGCATTTTCATCATTTTTGAACATGTCTATTCCTTTTGATACTGCTCTTACTGCATCTACATCAAGTCCTGAATCTGTTTCATCAAGTATTGCTAGTTTAGGATTTAGCACTAGCATTTGTAATATTTCGTTTTTCTTTTTTTCTCCACCAGAAAATCCTACATTAAGATTTCTTTCTACTAGTTTAGGATTCATATTTAATTCTTCTACATATTTTTCTATTTCGTCTTTTAATTGAAATATTTTTACAGGTTTTCCTGTTATTTTGTTCTTTGCATATTTTAGAAAGTTCATTGTAGATATTCCTGGTATTTCTTGTGGTAATTGGAATGACATAAAGATTCCTTTTTTAGCAATTTTGTCTGTTGTCAAGTTTGTTATATCTTCATTATCAAATATTATTTCTCCACTTTCTTTTTGATATTCAGGATTATTTAAAATTGCATGTGCTGTTGTTGATTTTCCAGCGCCATTTGGTCCCATTATTACATGTACTTCACCTTTGTTTATTGTTAAATTTAATCCTTTTAATATTTCTTTTTCTTCTGCTTTTACATATAAATCTTTTATTTCTAATAGTTTTTCTGTCATTATATTACACTTCCTTTTTTCTTAATACTTTTCTTCTACAATTTCTGCATTCTTCTTTGTTAATATCATAATTACAGTCTAAATTATAGATTCCTAATAAATTATGTACATATTTTGTTAATGCATTCAATGTATTGTCTTTTAATACTGATTTTATTTTTATTGCTTCTTCTTCTGCTTCTTCTTTTTGTACTCCTAAAATTTCAGTTAGAAATATATAAGCAATATCATATGCTTCTAAGATTTTTTTCGACAGTTGTTCTCCTTCTGGTGTTAGTTCTATTTCTCCATATACTTCATAATTTACTAAACCTTTGGCTTTTAAATTGTTTATTGCTTTGTTTACACTTGGTTTTGAACAATTCATCTTTTCTGCTATTGTTGTTACTTTTATTTCTTCTCCTTGTTTTTTTAGGACATATATTGTTTTTAAATATTCTTCTAAAGAGCTTGTTATCATATTATTCTCCTTTTTGTTAACCTCGGCTAACATTATACTTCCATTTTATGTTTTTGTCAATAGACATGAAGAAATCTCCCTAAAAAGGAAGATTTTTAAGTTCTTTTAATTATTTATAATCCATATTTGTTTTCCTTCACACTTACTATTATACCACATTTTCAGTATATTATCAAAAATAAAGTGCAATATTTGCACTTTATTTCAAAAATGTTGCACTTTATTTTTTGATTTATTCTAGTTCTTCTGCAGAGTCTATAACGCATCTATTATTGTATGTGCTTATTGTAAATTTATAATTTTGTGTGTTTTTTTCATTATTTCCATCAACTAAAGTAGCTGTTGTCTTAGCTGAATATGTTGTATCATTAATTTTTGTTATTCCATCAATAGTATATGTTACTAGGCCTCCACCACCTTGAACTTTTGTTATATATCCACTATCATTTTCACCAATAGATAATGCTGATGTCCAGTTTTTGTTAAATTCATTTTCTGATACGTAATTTAGCATTACTTTTTTATAATCAGAAAACTTAACTGTTGTTGTAACATTGCCATCATCTTTAATATCATCTTTTGATGGATCATAAGAAATCTTTCCAGCTTCTGCCAATTTATCTAAAAGTGAATCACAGTGTGCATATCCATTTAATTCTAAGTAGTTTGATATTGCATTTTTTACTTGTTCATCTGTAAATGATATATTGTTATTTGATGTATTTTTATCTGTGTTTTTGTCTTGACTATCTGAATTAATTGTTTCTGATATGTTATTTATTTTTCCTTGTAAATCATTTGCTGTATTTGTTAAACTATCCACTTGTGTTTGTAATTCAGATGCCTTTTTTGCTTCCTCAGTTTTTTCATTATAAAACTTAAACATAAATATCCCCATAATTACTATAATTATTGCTGATATTATTAAAAAAATTGTAACTAAGCTGATTTTTGCATTTTGATTTTCTCCCATATTTATACCACCTTTCTTGGTTAATTTAATTAACACAACTATATTATACCATTTATATCAATTTTTTACAATATTATGTTTCTCCTATTATTATTTATCCAAGTGCAACAGTTATAGTTGTAATTTGTGTCCATGTTCTTCTTGTAAAACTCAATTTTTTCTTTAGGTATTTTAGCATATTCTTCTTTTGGAAAATATTTTATTATCTCCAATAT
>CAKPSX010000018.1 GCA_934184665.1 uncultured Clostridia bacterium
CACTTTTAAGCGTTGAAGAAAAAAAGCAAAAAGGTAGAATAAATAAATTAAATAGAGACGGTAAGAGAAGCATAATTTTGTTATGTTTTCTTTTGCCGTCTTTTTGCATGGTATAGTTGGAAAATAATTAGAATTTTGGACTGTGTCAGATTTCATTTAAAACGCGGTTACATACACCACGTATGCGCCCTTGCCTTTTAAATAAAATCTTCCTTGCCAAAATTTAATTCTTTCCCAACAGGGAATTTGTACAGGATTTATAAAAAAGGAGAGATTGTTGATATGAATAAGAAAAATAATAATAGAAAACAGAGAAAAGAGGAAAAAGAGAAAGTAAATAAGATAAGTGATGTAAAGATGGCATATATAATGTATGGTAAGAAGGTGTTTGTCATACCAATAGTAATAGCCATAATATTAGGTGCTGTTATATGGGGAATTGTGTATAATACTAGAAAAAATAATGCACCACAGGAAAGTGCTGATAATCAAAAAGAGCAGATAAATTATATATGGGGAGAAATAAAACCAGGGAAGAAAAACGCAAATAATTTCACAACAGTAACAAGCTCAGACGGAATCCAAGTACCAGTTCCAACAGGATATACAGCATCATCTGCATCAGACGAAAATTCTGTAAATGGAGGATTTGTAATATATGAAGGAACAGAGGCAGTAACAGATAGTAATAAATGGGAGGCACAGTGTAATAGAAATCAATATGTATGGATACCAATAGCAGATGTAAGTGATATGTATTGGAGAGACCAAACAACAGGAAAGAAATATGGAACTACTTATACTTTTACATCTTCATCATATTCAAAAAGTAGTAGTAATAAAAAAGAGCCACAAACAACCCAATATGATATACAATCAACATATCTAACACAGTATCTAAATGGAATGTCAAGAGAAGATTTCTTAATGGAAATGGAGATTGATTTCGATAAAATGTTAAATAGTGTAGCAACATATGGAGGATATTATATAGGAAGATACCAAACAGGAGACCTAAGCCAAGCAACGCCTGTTGTTAAAAGAATAAACACAGATATAAAAAAACAAACATGGTATACAATGTGGAAAAAAGCAAGAAAGTTATCAGGAACAAGTGCAGGAGTGCAGATGATATGGGGAATACAGTGGGATGAGACATTAAAGTGGTTAATTGATACTGGAGAAAAGACATATGCAGAAATAGCATCAGATTCAACAAGTTGGGGAAATTACTCAAATAATAGTTTCACATATTATACAAACACATCAAAGAGCACAGCACTAAAGTCATCAGGAGGTCAAAGAAAAATCCCAAGCGGATCATATGAAGGAGCAAATGCAAATAATGTATATGACATGGCAGGCAATATATATGAATGGACACTAGAGTCCAATGAGTCAGGAACCGGCTCCTACAAGTACGGTCGCGGTGGTGGTTTCAATTTCAATGGTAATATCAGTCCTGCGGCAAACCGCTACTACACCTATCCTTACAACAGTTACTTTTTCTTCGGTTTACGCTGCACTTTATTCATCAAATAACCCATCCATCACAAACTCAACCTCCCTCTATCAACACCCACTACATCAGTTAACATTAAAAACAAGATATTTCATTGACAAATATGGAAAAATGTTCTAAAATAAATATGAAAAAATAAGAGAGAGCCTCTATTTTATAGAGGCAAAACTTTTGATTTCGTGTTAAGTGAAAGGAATGTGATTTAAAATGAACATTATTATGTTAGGAGCACCAGGAACAGGTAAAGGTACAACAGCAAGTATTTTATCAGAAAAATTAGAGATACCACAAATATCAACAGGAGATATATTTAGAGCAAATATAAAAGAAGGAACAGAATTAGGAAAATTAGCAGAAAGCTATATATCAAAAGGACAACTTGTACCAGATGAAGTAACAATAAAAATAGTAGAAGATAGACTTGAACAACCAGATACTAAAAATGGTGTAATATTAGATGGATTCCCAAGAACAGTTATCCAAGCAGAAAAACTAAAAGAGATATTGGCTAAAAAAGGAGAAAAAATTGATATAGTTGTAAATTTAGAAACTCCAGAAGAAGAAATAATCGAAAGAATAGTAAATAGAAGAGTATGTTCAAACCAACAATGTAAAGCAGTATATAATGTAGTATTACATCCACCAAAGGTAGAAGGAATCTGCGATAAATGTGGAAGTGAATTAATAACAAGAAAAGATGATAATATTGAAACTGTAAAAAGTAGATTGGAACAATATTTTACAGCTACAAGCCCACTTGTAGAATATTACGAAAAAGAAGGAACACTATATACAGCAACAGTTAGTAAATCAGTTGGAAAAATGAGTGATGATGTTGCAAAAGATATAATAGAAAAAGTTCAAAAGATGTAGATAATTGAGAATGAAACAAATAAAAGCGATTTGATATCGCTTTTAAAAATTTATGCAGTGAGGGAGGTTAATATAAAAATGGTAACAATAAAATCAAAAAGAGAAATAGAACTAATGAGAGAAGCCTGCAGAGTTACAGCGTTAACTCATAAAGCAATAGAAGAAGCTATAAAACCAGGAATGACTACAGCAGATATTGATAGAATTGCAGAACAAACAATGAAAAAATATGGCGCAATATCAGCAGAGAAAGGGTATGATCCAGGTATAAGAGGAGTGCCTCCATATCCTGCATCAACATGTATATCAATAAATGATGAAGTAATACATGGCGTGCCATCAAATAAAAGAGTAATAAAAGATGGAGATATAGTAAGTGTAGATTTAGTGGCATTAAAAGATGGATACAATGGTGATGCTGCAAGAACTTACATGGTAGGAAATGTATCAAAAGATGCTCAAAGATTAGTAGAAGTTACAAAACAAGCATTTTTTGAGGGAATAAAATATGCAAAAAAAGGAAATAGAATAGGTGATATCTCACACGCAATTGGGGAATATGTAAAATCACAAGGATATTCTGTAGTAAGAGAATTCCAAGGACATGGAATTGGTAAAGAAATGCATGAGGATCCAGGAATACCAAACTATGGTAAGGCAGGAAAAGGAATTAGACTTGAACCTGGCATGACACTTGCAATTGAACCAATGGTTATACAAGGTAAACCAAACATATTAGAATTAGATGATGGTTGGACAATAATAACAGAAGATGGAACATTGGCTGCACATTATGAAAATACAATTTTAATAACAGAAAAAGAGCCAGAAGTATTGACAATTCTATAGAAATATTATATAATGAATGAGTTAATGCCACGAAAATGTAAAAAGTGGTAAAAATTTAGAGAAAAAATCTAAAAAAGCTCTTTAAGAAGGAGGTAAAAAAACTTGGCAAAGGAAGATGTTATAGAGGTAGAGGGAATAGTTGTTGAAACACTACCAAATACAAACTTTAAAGTAGAACTTGAAAATGGACATCAAATATTAGCACATATATCTGGTAAATTAAGAATGAATTATATTAAAATATTACCAGGAGATAAAGTTAAAGTAGAGTTATCACCATATGATTTAACAAGAGGCAGAATCACTTGGAGAGCAAAATAAAATAGAAAACATAAATTAACCCAAATATATAATAAGTTTATATTAAATAGGAGGTGCAGTGAAATGAAAGTAAGACCATCAGTAAAACCAATTTGCGATAAATGCAAAGTAATAAAAAGAAAAGGTGTAATTAGAGTTATATGTGAAAACCCTAAACACAAACAAAGACAAGGGTAACCTTAAATAGTTTATAACACAAATGAGGTAGCGGCTGTTAAACTTATATTATTAAGTTTACTTATCAAGTTTGTGTTTATATATATGTCTAAAATAGTTTAAAGATTAAATGGAGCAAAAGTTTCATTTAATGCATTTCACCTTTAAACAAAATAGGACAACACTAAAAAGAAAAATAAAATTTTGGAGGTGCAAAAAAACATGGCTCGTATAGCAGGAGTAGACTTACCTAAGGAAAAAAGAATTGAAATAGGACTAACATACATATATGGTATAGGAGTAACTAGTTCAAGAAAAATATTAGAAAAAGCAGAAGTAAATCCAGACACTAGAGTAAAAGACTTAACTGATGAAGAAGTTAATAGAATAAGAAAAGTTATTGACGAATCATACAAAGTTGAGGGTGATTTAAGAAGAGAAGTAGCTCTTAATATAAAAAGACTAACAGAAATTGGATGTTATAGAGGTCTAAGACATAGAAGAAGTCTTCCAGTAAGAGGACAAAGAACAAAAACAAATGCTCGTACAAGAAAAGGACCAAGAAAATTAGTAAGTAAATCTAAAAAAGCATAAAAATGGTTGATGTAAAAAAACATCAAACTTCTAATAAGGAGGGAAATTAAAGCAATGGCTAAGAATGTAACAAAAAAACCAGTAGCTAGAAGAAATAGAAAAAACATTGACAAAGGTGAAGCACATATTCATTCTAGTTTCAATAACACAATAGTTACAATTACAGACACAAATGGAAATACAATATCATGGGGAAGTGCTGGAGGACTTGGATTCAAAGGCTCAAGAAAAAGCACACCATTTGCTGCAGGAGAAGTTGCAGAAACAGCAGCTAAAGCAGCTATGGAACACGGATTAAAAACTGTTGAAGTATATGTTAAAGGACCAGGTGCAGGAAGAGAAGCTGCAATAAGAGCACTTCAATCAGCAGGTCTAGAATTAAGCAGTATTAAAGACGTAACTCCAATCCCACATAATGGTTGTAGACCACCAAAAAGAAGAAGAGTATAAAATAAAAGAAATAAATAAAAATCAATGAAAGAGGTGTAAATAAAACATGGCACGTTATACAGACGAACAATGTCGTATTTGCCGTAGAGAAGGACAAAAATTGTTCTTAAAAGGTTCAAGATGTTATTCTGACAAATGTAGTATCTCTAGAAGAAACTATGCGCCAGGTCAACACGGACAAAAAAGAGCAAAACTTTCTGAATACGGAACACAATTAAGAGAAAAACAAAAAACCAAATCATATTATGGAGTTGGAGAAAAACAATTCAGAAGATATTTTGAAATGGCTTCTAATAAAAAAGGTGTAACAGGTGAAAACTTATTACAATTATTAGAATGCAGATTAGATAATGTAGTATATAGATTAGGATTTGGAGCATCAAGAGCTCAAGCAAGACAATTAGTAAACCATGGCCAATTTGAAGTAAATGGTAAAAAAGTTGATATCCCATCATATCTAGTAAAAGCTGGAGATGTAATATCAGTAAGAGAAAGCAAAAAAGATAATGGAGCAATAAAAGCAAATGTAGAAGTAAATTCAGCAAGACCAGTTCCAGCATGGTTAGAGTTAAATAATGAAACTTTAAGTGGTAAAGTAATTAGATTAGCATCTAGAGAAGATGTTGATATTCCAATTGAAGAACATTTAATAGTAGAGCTTTACTCTAAATAGTTTTTAAAATATTAGGAGGTAGAAATGATAGAATTTGAAAAGCCAAATATTGAATGTCTAGAGGTTGATAACACAAGTAATTATGCAAAGTTTGTATGTGAACCATTAGAAAGAGGATATGGAGTTACAATAGGAAATTCATTAAGAAGAATTCTATTATCATCATTAACAGGATGTGCATTAACAAGTGTTAAGATTGATGGAGTATTACATGAATTTTCAAGTATTCCAAATGTTGTAGAAGACGTACCAGACATTATAGTTAATTTAAAAAATGTAAGACTTAAATTCGATGAAAACGAAGAAAAAGTTATGAGAATTAATTTTAAGGGTGAGGGAGAAGTTACAGCAGCAGATATAATAACTGATGGTACTGTAGAAATACTAAACCCAGACTTGCATATTGCCAATGTATCAGAAGGTGGACAATTAATAATGGAAATGACAGCAAATATGGGTAGAGGTTATTCACCTTCAGAAAAAAATAAAAAACAAAACCAAGACATATCTGTGCTTCCAATAGATTCAATTTATACACCAGTAAAAAAAGTTAATTACCAAGTAAAAAACACTAGAGTAGGTCAAATGGTTGATTATGATAAGTTAATTATAGAAGTATGGACAGATGGTAGCTTAAAAGCATATGAAGCATTAAGTTTAGCTGCAAAAGTAATGACAGAACACTTAGAACTATTTATAGACTTATCAGAAGCAACAAGAAATACACAAGTAATGATTGAAAAAGAAGAATCTAAGAAAGAAAAAGTTTTAGAAACTTCAATAGAAGAGCTAGAATTATCTGTAAGATCATTCAATTGTTTAAAAAGAGCAGGAATTGCTACTGTTGAAGATTTAACAAATAAATCTGAAAATGATATGATGAAAGTTAGAAACTTAGGAAAGAAATCACTTGATGAAGTAACAGCGAAATTACACTCATTAGGACTAAGTTTCGCAGAAGAAGATGAATAAAAAGAAGAGGTGAAAAAATTGGCTACAAATAGAAAATTAGGTAGAACTACTGATATAAGAATGTCAATGTTAAGAACTTTAACAACAGACTTAATATTACATGGAAAAGTTGAAACAACAGAAGCTAGAGCAAAAGAAGTTAAATCAATTGCTGATAGCATTATAGCATTAGCTATAAAAGAAAAAGATAACTTTGAAATGGTAGATGTAAAAGTAGTAAAAGCAAAATTAGATTCTAAAGGTAACAAAGTTACTGAAATAGCAAAAAGCAAAAATGGTAAAGAATACTTAAAAGTTGTTAAAGAAGAAACAACAGAAAGTAGACAAAAAGATATGCCATCAAGATTAAGTGCTAGAAGAAAAATGATGACAAAAATCAATAAAGTTAAAGATGAAAACGGAAACAATATAGATTTACTAGATAAATTATTTAACGAAATTGCTCCAAAATACGAAGGTAGAGTTGGAGGATATACAAGAATAATTAAAGCTGGTCCACGTAGAGGAGACGGAGCTGAAGTAGCTATATTAGAATTAGTATAATCTTTACAACTAAAATAAAAATTAAATAGAATTATCAAGAGTGGAGTAGAGAACGGCTCGTTAATCCCACAGCAACCTGTCAGATGACAAGGTGCTAAGACCGACAAAGCAGAGAGCTTTGAGTGATGATTAGTTTATAAAAATACTCTTGGCTTAGCCAAGAGTATTTTTTCAACCAAGTTTATGTTATAAGAAAGGAATGAATTTAAAATGAGAAATTATTACTTTACATCTGAAAGTGTCACAGAAGGTCACCCAGACAAACTTTGTGATTACATATCAGATACAATATTAGATGAATGTTTAAAACAAGATAAAAATTCAAGAGTTGCAATAGAAACATTTGCGGCAAATAATACAATAACAATTGCAGGACAAATAACTTCAACAGCAAGAATAAAAATTGGAGAGATTGTAAGAGAAAGAATAAAGGAAATAGGCTTTGACAATGAAGAAACAGATATAGATTATAGAACATGTAAAATAAATGCTGATATAACTAAACAAAGCCCTGATATAGCTTTAGGAGTTGACGTTGGGGGGGCAGGTGACCAAGGTATAATGTTTGGGTATGCTTGTGATGAAACAGAAAATTATATGCCTTATGCTATAGATATGGCGCATAAATTATCAAAAAGACTTACTGATGTTCGTAAAAATAAAGATATTCCATATCTTAGACCAGATGGAAAAACACAAGTTACAGTAGAATATGAAGATGATAAACCAAAAAGAATTGAAGCAATATTAATATCTACACAACATTTAGATACTGTAAGTAATGAAGAAATAAGAAAAGATATTATAGAAAAAGTAATAAAAAATGTAGTTCCAGAAAATATGATTGATGAGAATACAAAAATATATATAAATCCAACAGGAAGGTTTGTTATAGGAGGACCTCTTGGAGATACAGGACTTACAGGAAGAAAAATAATTGTAGATACTTATGGTGGATATGCAAGACATGGTGGAGGATGTTTCTCAGGTAAAGATGCAAGCAAAGTTGATAGATCTGCTGCATATATGTTAAGACATATTGCCAAAAATATTGTAGCAAATGGTTATGCAAAAAAATGTGAAATACAAGTATCATATGCGATTGGAATGAAAGAACCATTATCAATATGTGTAAATACTTTTGGTACAAGCAAAATATCAGAGGAAGAATTAGTAGATATAATAAAAAATAAGTTTGACCTTACACCAGATGGAATTATTGAGTACCTAGATTTAAAACAGCCAATATATACAAAAACAACTAATTATGGACATTTTGGAAAACCAGAATTACCATGGGAAAAGATAATAAAAATGTAATTCAAAATTAATAAAGCCTAAATGCTAAAGGAAAATTAGGCATCTTATGAGAAAGGAACATTAATAAAATGGATATAAATACTAAAAGAAAAGACAGTGGAATAACATTAATAACATTAGCTGTAACAATTATTGTATTATTAATATTACTTGGTGTAACAACAACATCTGGTGTAAATTCACTTAAATTAAGTAAATATACTAAATTTAATGAGGAATTAAAAATTATGCAAGCACAAGTTGATCAATTATATGAAAAATACAAAGATGATGATGTCATAAACATTGGAAAAGATATTACAGATGAGTACAAAGAAAGCACAGAAGAAGCATTTTCAGCAGTTGGAGAAACAGACCAAGATGGATATAAAATATTTGATAGAGATGTAATAGATGAATTAGATATTCAAGGAATAACTGGTGAATTTATTGTTAATATAAAAAAAAGAAAAGTTTTGAGTTTAAATGGATTAGAATATAATGGACAAGTATATTACAGTTTAACTCAGTAACAAAATAATTAAAAATTAATATAATAACCATAAAGGGAAGAAAGGAATGAATTAAGTATGGGAGAATTTATTATAAATTCAATACTTTGGACACTTGCTCTTTATGGTTTATTTGAAATTGTAAAACAAATAATTTATATGTGTACATATACTAATATGAAAGCAGATGGAATATATATAATAATTGCAGTGAAAAATCAGGAGGAAAGAATTGAGGGATTTTTGCGTTCAAGTTTATTTAAATTATTATATGGAAAAGAAGATTACATAAAAGATATAATTGTTGCTGACTTAAATTCTACAGACAAAACAAGAGACATTGTGGACAAAATGTCGATTGATTATGAATGTGTAAAAATTGCAAACTGGAAAGAATGTAAAGATATAATTGATAATATAAATAATGTTACGACTAAGAATTGAAGTCAAAAAAATATTGAAACTATATAATTTCTGTGATAAACTATATATGAATTAAAACAGAAAAGAGGACACAATTTGGAAGAATTAGAAGGAATATTAAATGAAGTAAGATATCAAAATGAATTAAATGGCTATACTGTTGGTACTTTTGAAACAGACGATGTTCAAATAACTGTTGTAGGATATTTACCATTTATAAATAAAGGTGATACCCTTAGAATAATAGGCAAATATGTTGAACATAAAGATTATGGCGAACAATTTAAAATAGAAACATTTGAGAAAATTATGCCGCAAACCCTTGGGGCACTTGAAAGTTATTTGTCAAATGGAAATGTGAAAGGAATAGGACCAGCAACAGCCAAAAAAATAATAGAAAAGTTTGGCGATGAGACAATAAGTGTATTAAAATTTCAACCTGAGAAATTGGCACAAATAAAAGGAATAAGCCAAGATAAAGCTTTGACTATATCAGAAAGTTTTATAGAAAACTGGGAGATATGGCAAATAGTGGGCTTTTTAGAAAGGTTTGGAATTGGGGCAGAAAATGCCCAAAAAGTATATAAATTATTGGGAATAAATGCAATAGACGAAATAGAATCAGACCCATATATTTTAATAGATATATCAAGAGGCGTTGATTTTAAACAAATAGATGAAATGGCAATAAGGCTAGGAATTGAAAAGGAAAACAAAAAGAGAGTAATGAGTGGTATAAAATATTCTTTAATAAAAACTACTTATAATGGACATTGCTGTACATCAAAACAAAATCTAATAGAATATGTAAAACAGTTACTCGGAGTAAGTGAAGAACTAATAGAAGATGGAATAATAAATTTAAAAGTAAATGAAGAAATAGTTGTAGAAGATAGAAATGGAGAACAATGGCTGTATTTATATAATTTTTATTCAACAGAAGAGAGAATTTCTCAGCGAATTTTAAGTTTATCAAGAGCTAAGAATGTAAAAAAAATCCATAATATTGAAAAAGAATTGAAATTAATAGAAGAAAAATCAGACATATTTTTATCTGAAAAACAAAAAGAGGCAATTAGACAAATAAATGAAAATAATGTCACAATAATAACAGGAGGACCAGGAACAGGAAAGACTACAATTATAAAAAGCATAATAGAAATATATAAGCAAAAAAAATATAAAATTGTACTTTGTGCACCAACAGGTAGAGCAGCTAAAAGAATGACAGAAACAACAGGTGAGGAAGCATATACATTACACAGATTATTAGAAATAGGAAAAATAGATGAAGAATCAATATATAAAAAAAGTGATGAATATCAAGGAGCTCCAATAGATGGAGATATTATAATAGTTGATGAAGTATCTATGGTAGATATGTTTATAATGAGTTATTTATTAGATTGCATATATAAAGGCACAAAGCTTATATTAGTAGGTGATAGTGATCAATTACCATCAGTTGGACCAGGTAGTGTATTACAAGATTTGATAAAATCAGAACAAATAACAACAGTACATTTAGATAAAATATTTAGACAAGCAGCTAGAAGCAAAATAGTTGTTAATGCACATAGAGTAAATAATGGAGAGCCATTTATAAAAAAGGAAGAAAAAGAAATATTAGAAGATGAAAAAGATGACTTTTTCTATATTAATGAAAGTAATCAAGAACGAATATTAGAACAAGTTTTGTCATTATGTAATGGAAGATTAAAAAGGTTTGGCGATTATGACTTTTTCGAGAATATACAAGTGTTAAGTCCAACAAAAAAAGGATTACTTGGAACAAAAGAATTAAATAAAGCATTACAACAAGAACTAAACCCACATAGAGAAGGAGAAGCGGAGAAAAACAATCTTGGTGCAACATTTAGAATTGGCGATAAAGTAATGCAAATAAAAAATAATTATGATAAACAATGGGAAAGAGGAACAAGTAATTCCTATGAGATTGGTAATGGTGTATTTAATGGTGAAGCTGGAAGAATAACAGAAATAAACGAAAAAGAAAAATATATAAGAGTAAAGTTTGATGATAACAAAACATGTATATATGAGTATAATGAGTTAGAACAATTAGAGCATAGTTATTGTATCACAATACATAAAGCACAAGGCAGTGAGTTTGATGTAATAATAATGATAATACCACAAGCTGCACCAATGCTACTTACAAGAAATTTATTATATACAGGTATAACAAGGGCTAAGAAAATGTTAATTGTTATAGGAAATAATAATATAGTTAATTACATGATAAAAAATGTTGATAGCAAAAAGAGAAATACAGGTTTGCAATATAAACTAGAAAGTCAATAAAAAAGAAATAAAAATTACGTAGATACAAGTAAAACAAACTTTTTACTATGTAAATACATAATGTATAAAAAATCCATAAATTGTGAATAATAGAAAAAAACACAAGGAGTGGATTTTTTTGAGTAAATATAAGAATTTAAATATAGAAAATACTATTTTAGATGAGGAACAATTAAAAAAGCACCTAGAAAAGGTTGCAATGGAATATTCATTAAAAACAAAATCTGATAAAAACACATACCCAGTGCCTCAATTAATAGAAAATTATGAAACTATAAAAATAGTATATAATTTATTAAATGAACATATTAAATTAGGAATAAATATACATCCAGCAGGAGAATGGATATTAGATAATTATTATGTTATTGAAGAAGTTGTCAAACAAATAGAAAAAGAATTAACACTAAAAAAATATATGAACTTTGTCGGAATACAAAATGGAAAATATATGGGTTTTGCAAGGATATATGTTTTAGCAACAGAAATAGTTGCATATACAGATAATAAAATAACTAGGGAATCTTTGGAAAAATATTTACAAGCATATCAAACAAATAAAACATTAAATATGGAAGAAATTTGGAATATCGGACTTTTTCTACAAATAGCTATAATTCAGAACATTGCAGAAATATCAGAAAAAATATATAGTGTGCAAATGCAAAAATATAAAGTAAGAAGTATAATAGAAAGACTTGTAGAAAAAAAGGGAAAAGATGAGCTAGTATTTAATCAGATATCAGGAAATAAATTAAAAAATACGCAATTTAGAAGTATGAAATATCCTTTCATAGAATATATGTCATATTCACTAAAGAAATATGGAAAAAAAGCATCAGGATATTTAAAAATATTAGAAGAAGAAGTTGAAAAAGTTGGAATAACAGTTCCAGAGGCAATTCAAAAAGAACATTTTGATATAGCAATAAGAAAAATATCAATGGCAAACTGTATAACAAGTATAAAAAATCTACAAAGAATTAATTTCCTTGAAATATTTGAAAAAATAAATGGAGTAGAAGAAATTTTAAATCAAGACCCAGCAGGGATATATCCAAACATGGAATACAAAACAAAAGAAAATTATAGAAATTCAATAAAAGAATTATCTAAAAAAACAAAGATGTCAGAAATTTATATATCAAAAAAAGCAATAGAATTATGTAATAAAAGCATGTCAGATAAAAAACATAGACATATTGGATATTATTTAATAGATGAAGGAAGAACAGAATTATATGAAAGACTTGAATATAAAGAGAAATTATTAAAAAATAATACAAAAGTAAAAATTTATATTTGGTCAATAACAATTCTCACAATAGTATTATCAATAATAATTTCAAAATCAATGACATCAGATTTAACAAAATTTATTATAACTGCATTATTATTGATAATTCCAATATCAGAAATTGTAATTCAAACAATTCAATTTATATTAGGAAAAATTGTCAAGCCAAAACAAATACCAAAGTTAGATTTTAGCAAAGGTATAGATGCTGAAAATGCAACATTTGTAGTAATACCAACAATAATAGATTCAAAAGAAAAAGTAAAAAAATTATTCAAAAAAATGGAAGTGTTTTATTTAGCTAATAAAAGTCTTAATCTGTATTTTTCAGTACTTGGAGATTGCACAGAAAGTGATGTTAAAGAGGCAAAGTTTGATAAGGAAGTAGAAGAAGAAGGAATAAAACAAGTACAATTATTAAATGAAAAATACCCAAGTGAATTTCCAATATTTCATTTCATATATAGAGAAAGAAAATTTTGTAGAACAGAAGAAAAATATATAGGTTGGGAAAGAAAAAGGGGGCTACTAACTCAATTTAATGAATATATATTAAAACATGAAAGAAACAAATTTAGAGTAAATACTATAAATCAAGAAGAATTACCTAAAATAAAATATGTAATAACATTAGATTCAGATACAGATTTAGTGTTAGGCACTGCTGAAGAATTAGTAGGTGCAATGGCACATATATTAAATAAGCCAGAAATAGATGAGAAAAGAAATATTGTAGTAAAAGGACATGCACTAATGCAACCAAGAATTGGCATAAATTTAGATGTGACAAATAAGAGCTTATTTACTAAAATATTTGCAGGTGCAGGAGGGGTAGATAATTACACAAATGCAATATCAGATATATATCAAGATAATTTTGATGAAGGAATTTTTACTGGAAAAGGAATATATGATGTAGAAGTTTTTTCAAAAATTTTAAAATATGAAATACCAGAAAATACAGTATTGAGTCATGATTTATTAGAAGGAAATTATTTGAGATGTGGACTTGTTTCTGATGTAATGTTAATGGACGGATATCCTGTCAAATACGCAAGTTTTATAAATAGATTATCAAGATGGACAAGAGGAGATTGGCAAATTGTAAATTGGCTATCTAGCAAACTTAATTTATTATCAAAATACAAAATATTTGATAATCTTAGAAGAAGTGTTTTTGAAATATCAATAATTATTTTATTAATATGGTCATTTTTTATGAAAATCCATACTACTGCAATACTACTGATTTCAATAGGCATAGTATGCTATCCTTTTTTACTAGAAATTTTTAATTTTATTTTTTCGAAAAGAGAAGGAGAGAAAAAGCAAAAAACATTTACTCCTAGAGTTGCTGGCTTTAAAGGAGCTATTTATAGAGCAATAATAACAATAGGTTGTTTACCATTTAAAGCATATACATTATTAGTTGCAATAATAAAAACAATTTATAGGAAAACAGTATCACACAAACATTTGCTGGAATGGATGACATCTGAAGAAGCAGAAAAACAATCTAAAACAGAAATACCAGTTTATTATAAAATGATGTTACCAAATGTTGTAATTGGACTTGTATCAATAGCACTCGCACTACAGAAATCAGACATTTTATTAACAATTGTTGGAATTCTGTGGATAATAACACCATATATAATGTATATGATTAGCAAAAATATCGAAAGATTGCCTAAAATAGAGGAATTAGACCAAGAAGATAAAAAAGAAATTTTAGAAACAGCTGAAAGAACATGGGAGTTTTTTAAAGATTATTTAATTCCTGAAAACAATTATTTAATACCAGATAATTATCAAGAAGGAAGAAAACCTGTTACAGTTTCAAGAACTTCATCAACAAATATAGGACTTTCTATGTTAGCTGTAATATCTTCATGTGACTTGAATTTTGAAAGTTTAAAAGATAGTGTTTATTTATTAAAAAATATTATTGAAACAGTATATAATTTACCAAAATGGAATGGACATTTATATAATTGGTACAATATAAAAACTAAAGAACCACTTATTCCAAGATATGTATCAACAGTTGATAGTGGAAATTTAGTTGGATATATGTACACAACACGAGCATTTTTACAAGATATAAAAGAAGAACCAGAATTAAAAGATATAGTTGAAGATTTAATAAATAAATTATCTGAAATGATAGAAAATACAGATTTTAAATATTTATATAGTCATGAGCAAAGGCTATTTTCAATAGGATTTAATATTGAAGATAATAAACTTACAGATTCATATTATGATTTACTTGCATCAGAAGCAAGACAAGCAAGTCTTGTTGCAATTGCTAAAAAAGATATACCTGTAAAAAATTGGAGCAATCTAAGCAGAACATTAACAGTATTAAGAAAATATAAGGGACTGATATCATGGTCAGGAACAGCATTTGAATATTTAATGCCAAATATAAATATAAAAAGATATGATGGAAGTTTATTAGATGAATCTTGTAAATTTCTTATAATGAATCAAATAGAATATAGCAAAAAACTTGGAATTCCTTGGGGAATTTCAGAAGCGGCATTTAATTTAAAAGATTTACATTCTAATTATCAATATAAAGCATTTGGAATACCATGGCTAGGTCTAAAAAGAGGACTTGCTGATGAAATGGTTGTATCAAGCTATGGAAGCATTTTAGCAATAACAGATGTGCCTAAACAAGTTACAGAAAATTTAAAAATACTGAAACAAGAAGGAATGTATGATAAATATGGATTTTATGAATCAATAGATTATACACCTGAAAGAGTTTCAAAAGGGAAAAAATCAGAGCCTGTTAAAACATATATGGCTCATCATCAAGCATTAATATTATTATCAATAAATAATTTATTTAATGATGAAATATTACAAAAAAGATTTATGCAAAATCCTGAAATAGAAGCTGTAAGTATTTTACTACAAGAAAGAATGCCAGAAACATTTATAATTACAAAAGAAAATAAGGAAAAACCAGAAAAGATAAAATATAAAGATTATGAAAATTATAATATTAGAGAATATAATAAAATTGATGAAAGAGTAATAAGAGGAAATATAATTGGAAATGAAAAATATGTTGTTGCAATAAATCAGCTAGGAAATGGTGTAAGCAAGTTTGAAGAATATTATATAAATAGATTTAAAAGAACTGATGATTATAATCAAGGAATATTCTGTTATATAAAAGATATTGAAAATAATGAGATATGGTCTGCAACAGGTGAAAAAAATTGTGATAAATTTAAAATTGATTTTATGCCAGATAGCAATGAATTTACAAAGGAAAAAGGAAATATAAAAACAGAATATAAAACAACAGTAGATGCAAATGAACCAATAGAAATAAGAAGATTAAAAATTCAGAATAACACTGATAAAGAAAAAATATTTGAAGTAACAAGTTATTTTGAACCAGTATTGTCAACAAAGGAACAAGATTATGCACATCAAGCATTTAATAATTTATTTTTGATTTATGAATATGATGAAGAATCAGAAAGTTTAGTTGTGAGAAGAAAAAACAGAGAAAATCAAGAAAAGGAAATATGTTTAGTAGCAAAAACACAGGTAAATTGTGAGAAAATAGGTGAAACAGAATTTGAAATAAGTAAAGATAAATTTATAGGAAGAAATAATTTAGATATTCCAAACATGGTAAAAAATTCCACACCATTATCACAAAAAGTTGGATTAACAACAGAAGGGATTGTTGCATTTAAAAATACAATAAAAATCAAACAAGGAGAAACGGCATATGTTGATTTAATAATTTCTGTTGAATTTAATAAAAATTTAGCAGTTCAAAACATGGAAAAATATAGTATAAATGAAAATGTATCAAGAGAGTTTGAAATAGTAAAAGCAAAAACAGAAGAACAGGCTAGATATTTAGAACTAAAAGGAAAAGATATAGAAATATATCAAACAATAGCATCATATTTAGTTTTTGATAATCCATTGAAAATAAATAAAGATTTAGGATATAAAATATATAAACAAAAAGATTTATGGAAATATGGAATATCAGGAGATTTACCAATAATAACAATAACAGTGAAATATATAAATGACTTATATGTTGTAAGACAATTATTAAAAGTATATGAATTTTTTAGAACCAAGAACTTAAAGTTTGAACTGGTAATAATTGATGAGGAAAATTATAGTTATGAAAATTATGTAAGAGATGAAATTGAAATAATTATATTAAATAGTCACCTTGCTTTTATGAAGAATATATATAGTGGAATATTTGTTGTTTCAAAAAGTGAGATGGATATACAAGACGTAAACTTAATAAAATTTGTTTCAGCACTTGTAATAGATAGCCATTTAGGAAATCTTGAAAATGTTATAAAAGATATGGAAGAAGATATAATAGATAGTTATAAAAGAGTTGAAAAAGCAGAGATAATTTCAGCTGAAAAAGATGAAACAAAAGATATTGATTTAATAAATAATAATAAAAACTTGAAATACAATAATGAATATGGAGCTTTTTCAGAAGATGGAAAAGAATATATAATAACATTAAGTAAAGAAAATAATATACCAAACACATGGAGTCATGTTATGGCAAATGACAATTTTGGTACAGTTATTACAGAAAGCAATGGAGGATATACTTGGTACAAAAATAGCAGACTTAATAGAGTTACAAGTTGGCATAATAGTAGTGTAGTTAATATTCCATCAGAAGCATTTTATATTAAAGATATGGAAAATTGTAGAATATGGTCACCAACAGCAATGCCAAAACCTGATGAGAAAAAATATAATGCGATATTTGGATTTGGATATGCAAAATTTATCCACAATAGTGATGAAATAATGCAGGAATTAGAGGTATTTGTACCTCAAAATGATAGTACTAAAATTAATATTTTGACATTAAAAAATAATGCACCTAAAAAGAAAAAACTAAAAATTGTATATTATATAAAACCAGTATTAGGTGAAGATGAAATTAAATCTGATGGATATATAAAATTAAATTAT
Source organism: uncultured Clostridia bacterium (assembly GCA_934184665.1). Classification (GTDB taxonomy): domain Bacteria; phylum Bacillota; class Clostridia; order TANB77; family CAG-508; genus CAG-269. The sequence continues at coordinate 17,817 of CAKPSX010000018.1, forward strand.
GAAGAGAATTCTAACATTTTGATTGCAAAAAATTTGTATCAAACAGAAGAGTTTGAGAATATAGTTTATATATCAAGTAGTGAAAAAATAAATTCATTTACAGGAAATAAGAAAACATTTTTTGGAAAAGACGGAATAGAAAATCCTAGTGGAATTCATTCAATGAGATTAGACAATGACAATGGATTAGGAAAAAAATCATGTATAGCTGTAGAAATAAATGTTGAAATTGAGAGCTTTTCAGATAAAAGTATTTCAATAGTCATGGGAGCAGATGATAATATTATAAATGCAAAAGATGTAGCATATAAATACTCAAAAATTCAAAATTGTCATATGGAATTAAATAAAATTAAAAGCTATTGGAATGAATTATTGGGTAGATTGCAAGTTAAAACACCATATGAATCTTTAAATATCATGCTTAATGGCTGGATAATATACCAAACAATAGAAAGTAGATTAAAAGGAAAAAGCGGATTTTATCAATCAGGTGGTGCATTTGGCTTTAGAGATCAATTACAAGATACATTTTCTTTAAAATATATTGATCCAAAGATTTTATATTCACAAATAATACGTCATAGTAAACATCAATTTGAAGAAGGAGATGTAGAACATTGGTGGCATGAAAACAATCAAAGAGGAATAAGAACAAGGTTCTCAGATGACTTGTTATGGCTTCCATATGCAGTAATTCAGTATATTTTATTTACAGGTGATTATAAGATATTAGATGAAAAAACACATTATATAAAAGGTGAAATATTAAAAGAAGGAGAAAATGAAAGATATGATAAATATCTTGAAAGTGATATTGAGGAAACAATATATGAACACTGCAAAAGAGCAATAGAAAGAGCTTGTAATTTTGGAGAAAATGGATTGCCTAAGATTGGAATTGGAGACTGGAATGATGGATTAAGCAATATCGGGCCAAAAGGAAAAGGTGAGAGTGTATGGCTAGGATTTTTCATGTATAGCATATTAAAAGATTTTACTGAAATTGCAAATAAAAAAGAGGATTTCGAATTCGAAAATAAATGCAAACAAATTATGGGATTTTTACAAACCAACTTAAATCAAAAAGCATGGGATGGCAGATGGTTTAAACGTGCATTCGCTGATGATGGTAGTGTTTATGGAAGTATGGAAAATGAAGAATGTCGAATAGATAGTATTTCACAAAGCTGGTCTGTAATTTCTGAAGCTGGGGAGAAAGAAAAGCAAAATCTTGCAATGGATAGTTTGGAAAGACATTTGGTTGATAAAGAAAATGGAATAATAAAATTATTAGACCCTCCTTTTGAAAAAGGAAAATTGCAACCTGGTTATATAAAAGCATATTTACCAGGGGTTCGTGAAAATGGTGGTCAATATACACATGGTGCAATATGGGCAATAGTTGCAGAAGCAATATTAGGAAATGGAGACAAAGCTGTAGAATGGTATAGAATGATTACACCTATTGAACATGCAAGAACAAAAGAAGCAGTTAATAAATATAAAGTAGAACCATATGTAATTCCAGCAGATATTTATGGAGCCAAAAACTTAGCAGGTTGTGGGGGTTGGACATGGTATACAGGTTCAAGTAGTTGGTATTATATAGCAGGTATTCAATATATATTAGGACTAAAAATTGAAAAAAATATTATGAGTATACAGCCTTGTATTCCTAAAAATTGGGAAGAATATGAAATGAAATTTAAGTATGGAGAAAGCATTTATAATATTAAAGTAGAAAATAAAAATGGAAAAAATACAGGAGTGAATAAAGTCATAGTAAATGGAGAAGAAGTTGAAAATAAAATCAAACTAGATAATTCAGGAAAAATTTTTAATATTGAAATAAAAATGTAAAAGCAAAAGCGACGCGTAAAGCGTCGCTTTTGCTAGAAATCACAGTTATTTGGAGTTCTTGGAAAAGGTATAACATCTCTAATATTTTGCATACCTGTGATATACATAAGTAATCTTTCGAACCCAAGCCCAAAGCCAGAATGTACTACTGAACCATATCTACGAAGATCCATATACCAATATAATTGATCTGAATCAATTCCCATTTCATTCATACGATTTAATAATACATCATAATTTTCTTCTCTTTGTGAACCACCCATAATCTCACCAGCACCTGGTACTTCAAGGTCAACAGCTGCAACAGTTTTACCATCTGGGTTTACTTTCATATAATATGATTTTATATCTTTTGGCCAATTTTTAACAAATACAGGACCATTAAAATATTCTGTAATATATTTTTCATGTTCTTTTGCTAAATCTTCTCCATAATCTGGTTTGAATTCCCATTCAACATCAGCCTTTTTCAAAATGTCAATCACATCTTTATGATCAATTCTTGTAAAGCTTGAATTTAAAACTCTATGTAATTTTTCGATTAAGCCATTTTCAATAAATTTATCACAAAAAGCTAATTCATCAGGACATCTTTCTAATACTTTTTCTACAACATATTTTAAGAAATCCTCTTCAATATCCATTAATTGCTCTAAATCACAAAAACTTATTTCAGGTTCCATCATCCAAAATTCATTAGCATGTGTTTTTGTGTTAGAATTTTCAGACCTAAGAGTAGGACCAAAAGTATATATTTTTCCAAATGCTTGTGCAAATGTTTCACCATGTAATTGACCAGAACCAGTAATAAATGCTTTTTTACCAAACAAGTCTTGTGAAAAATCCGTAGCACCATCTTTTTGAGGTAAAGGCTTATCTAAATCTAATGTTGTTAATTTAAACATTTCAGCTGAGCCTTCACAATCAGCACATGTGATAATTGGACTATTTAAATAAATATATCCATTATTTTGAAAATATTCATGTATTGCAAATGCAGCAACACTTCTTATTCTAAATATTGCACTAAAAGTATTTGTTCTAGGTCTAAGATGAGCGATAGTACGTAAATATTCAAAAGTATGTCTTTTCTTTTGAAGAGGATAATCTGTAGGACATAGATTTTCAACTTCAATAGTTTCTGCTTGTATCTCAAATGGTTGTTTCGCATTTTCTGTAATAACCAAAGTACCTGTTACTTTAATTGCAGAACTAATAGTTAATTTTACAATATCACTAAAATTAGACAATTTATCATTAAAAACAATTTGAATATTTTTAAAAGAAGAACCATCATTTAGTTCTATAAATCCAAATGTTTTTGAATCTCTAACTGTTTTTACCCAGCCTTTTAATGAGACTGCCTTGTTTTCAAAATCTGAAGTTTTTTCAAATAATTCTTTTATAGTTGTCATGTTATCATTCCTTTCATGTTGAAATATGATAAAATTATACACCCATATGGCAAAAAATTCAAGTAATTTATTTTACAATTTGCTTGTATTTTCATAAATAATGTAGTATAGTTAAATCATTATAATTATTTATTTATCTTGTCAATATAAATAGTAAAATATCAGTGTAACTTTTATATATAAAAAGAAATGAGGTAATAGTATGTCAAAAAAGATAAGTATAATAGGTGGCATTGTCGCGGTATTAATAATATTAAGTTTAATATTTTCAATATATATTCCAAATAAAAAGAAAATAGAGAAAGAAAAAGAAGAAAAATCAGCATCATATTACTTATTAAAACAAGATAATAAGTTTGGTGTTATAGACGAAAAAGGAAATAAAATAATTGAGCCTAAATACACGGAAATAATAATTCCAAATATACATAAAGCAGTGTTTTTATGTTACGAAGATGAAAACGAGATAGTATTAGATCAAAAAGGGAGCAAGATATTAACAAAATTTAATAATATAGAAGCAATAAAATTAGAAAATATTATTTCAGAATCAGCATATGAAAAAAATGTATTAAAATATGAAAAAGATGGAAAGTTTGGGTTATTAAGTTTAGATGGAGAAATTATAGTAGAGGCAAAATATGATGAAATATCAAGTTTAGGCTATAAACAAGGGGAAATTTTAATAAAAGAAAATGATAAATATGGAATAATTGATGACAAAGGAAAAAGAATAATAAAAACAGAATATGATGAAATTACCTCAGACCAATATTACAATACAGAAGATGGATATAAAAAATCTGGATATATTGTGCGTATTACAACACAAGATGGATATAGATATGGATATTTTGATTATGAAGGGGGCAAAGTTCTTGAAACAGAATATAATCAAATAATAAGATTAACACAAATTCCAAAAGGAAATGAAGCATATTTAATAGCATCTAAAAATGGACAATATGGATTTTTTGTAAATAATAACAAAATAATAAATACACAATATCAATCAATTTCATATGATAATGGAATAGGAATGTTCATAGTAGAAAGAACAGGCAAGTTCGGAGCTATAAATGAAAAAGGAATGGAGATTTTAAGACCTGAATATTCAGATTTACAAATAAATGGTATATATATGTATACACAAAAAGATGATGAAGAAAAAATATTTGATAAAAATGGAAATGAAGTCAATATAGCAGAAAACACTACAATAGAGGCAACATCAAGCCCAGAATATTTCATAAAAATAGAACAAAATGAAACAGAAAATTACACATTATTAAATTCTAAACTTGAAGAATTAACAACTCAAAAGTATCAATATTTAGAATATTTATTTGGTAACTATTTTATAGCAACAAACACAGATGGAAAAGCAGGAATAATTGATGATAAAGAAAATACAATAGTAGAATTTCAGTTTGATTTAATACAAACAATAAAAGATAAAAATGTAATTCAGGCAATAAATTTTGAAACAAATATAACAAAAATATATAATAATGAAATAAAAGAAATTGAACAAATAAAAGATATACACATTCAAAATTTAGATGATTACATAAAAATATACAATGATGAAACAGAAATTTATTTAGACAACAATGGAAATAAAATAGAAGATGAAAACAGATTAGAAGAAATAAGAAAAAATAATGCAATATTAAGAATAAACAATTTTAAAAGAGTTACATATGGTGTTGAACAATACTATTATGTAGAAGAAGGCCAAGAGTAAATTGGTGGCAAATATAATAAAAAAACATATAATATCCATATAGGAAAGATAGGTGAACTATATGGATATTTTTTATTTTGACAATTCTGCTACAACCAAAATTAAAAATGAAGTTTTAAATGAAATGATACCATATTTAACAAAAGAATATGGGAATCCATCTTCATTATATTCAATAGGTAGAAGAGCAAAAAGAGCAATTGATAAATCAAGAATGCAGGTCGCAGAATTAATAAACTGTAAACCAAATGAAATATATTTCACAGGATGTGGCTCTGAGAGTGATAATATGGGAATAAAAGGTGTGGCATATGCAAATAAAGAAAAAGGAAATCATATAATCACATCAAAAATAGAACATCCAGCAGTACTTGAAACATGTAGAAATTTAGAGACTAAAGGTTTTGAGGTATCTTATATAAATGTAGACAAAGATGGTAGAATAAATTTAGAAGAACTACAAAATGCAATAAAACCTACAACAATATTAATAAGTATAATGTATGCAAATAATGAAATTGGAACAATCCAACCAATTAGAGCAATAGCACAAATAGCAAAAAAGAATAATATTATTTTTCATACAGATGCTGTTCAAGCAGTTGGAAATGTACCAATTGATGTTATGAGAGATGATATAGATATGCTATCAATGTCAGCACATAAAATTAATGGACCAAAAGGTATTGGTGTATTATATATAAAGAATGGAATACAATTGGAAAAATTCATGAATGGTGGTCATCAAGAAAAAGATAAAAGAGCTGGAACGGAAAATGTAGCTGGAATTGTAGGCATGGGAAAAGCATGTGAAATTGCAAATAAAAATCTTTATAGGCATATAAATATACTCACAAAATTAAGAGATTATTATATATTAAGATTGCAAAATGAGCTTCCTGATAAAATTAGAATAAATGGTTCAATGAATAACAGATTACCAGGAAATGCTAATATTTCATTTGAAGGAATAGAAGCATCTGAATTAATATTTAAACTTGATGAAAGAAATATTTGCGTATCAAGTGGTTCTGCATGCTCTTCTGGAAATGCTTCACCATCACATGTATTAACAGCAATTGGAACACCAGAAAAGTACCTAGGTAGTGCTATAAGAACAACTTTTGGAGAAAACAATACATTTGAAGAAATTGAATATTTAGTTAGAACAATAAAAAATATAATATATAAAACAGAAAGTAGTAAATAAAAAATTCAAAAATTTTACAAAAAAGTATTGCAAAAAAGTGGAAAATGTATTATTATTTAACTGATGTGGAGAAAAGTGGCACAAAGTGGTGATAAAGTGGAGGGAGGAAGAACTATTGTTAATAGGCGAATATGAGCATTCTTTAGATGTAAAAGGCAGATTAATAATGCCATCAAAACTTAGGCAAGACATAGGAGAAAAATTTATAATAACAAAAGGATTAGATGGTTGTTTATTTGTATTTTCACAAAATGAATGGTTAAATTTCGAAACTAAATTAAAAGAACTTCCTTTATCAGACAAAAATGCAAGAAACTTTGTAAGATTTTTCTTATCAGGTGCTACAGAATGTGAATTAGACAAACAAGGTCGATTCTTAATTCCAAGCAATTTACGTGATGCTGCAAAACTTGAAAAAGATGCAGTAATAGTTGGAGTAGGAACAAGATTAGAAATTTGGAATAAAGAAATCTGGCAGAAATGTGATGAGGCAATATCAGCAGATGAGATTGCCGAAAACATGACGATGTTGGGTATATAATACTTGCAAAAGTTTATATAAAAATACTAAAGACAAAAGTACAAAAGAAATCATACTAAAGAAAAAGCAAACAAAAGAAAAAATCCTAAAATACAAAAGATAAATTTGCAAAAGATAAATTCCAATAATAAGAGTAAAAACAAAAGAATTCGTAAGAATACTCAAGACGAATAGCTGGCATATGAGGTTGAAAAATAATAAAAATTTTTCGACCGAGTTTGTGCATTTGTAAATAATATTTAAAGCCAGCTGTAAATTGTTAAAAAGAGGTGAAGATTTGGAATTTAAGCATAAGCCAGTATTGTTAGAACAAACAATTGAAGGACTAAATATAAAAAAAGATGGAATCTATGTAGATGGAACATTAGGTGGTGCAGGACATAGCAAAGAAATAATAAAAAGATTATCAAACAAAGGATTATTGATAGGAATAGATAGAGATGAAGATGCACTAAAAGCCGCAAAAGAAAATTTAAAAGAATTTCAAAATGTTAAATATATACATGGAAACCATGATGAAATAAATGAGATATTAAATGAAGTAAAAATAGAACAAGTTGACGGAATATTGCTTGATTTAGGAGTTTCATCATATCAATTAGATGAAAGAGAAAGAGGATTCAGCTATTTGGGGAATAACCAACTAGATATGAGAATGGACAGAACACAAGAATTAACTGCAAAAAAAGTTGTAAACCAATATACTGAGGAAGAGCTAGCAAACCTAATATATGAATATGGTGAAGAACGATTTTCAAGACAAATAGCCAAAAACATATGCAAATATAGAAAAGAAAAAGAAATCGAAACAACAGAAGAATTAGTAAATATAATAGAAAAATCTATTCCAGCATTTGCTAAAAAAGATGGACATCCTGCTAAAAGGACATTTCAAGCAATAAGAATAGAAGTAAATAATGAAATAAAACCAATATATGATACGGTTATGCAATGTATTCAACATTTAAAACCACAAGGAAGATTATGTATAATAACATTTCACTCATTAGAAGATAGAGCTGTAAAAAAGGCCTATACAGATGCTGAGGGAAAATGTACATGTCCAAAAGATTTACCATATTGTGTATGTGGTGCAAAATCACAAGGAAAGATAATAAACAAAAAACCAATAATAGCTACAGAAGAAGAACAAAAAGAAAATTCAAGATCTAAAAGTGCAAAACTAAGAATTTTCGAGAAAAAATAGAGTACAAAGGAGGTGAGTAACAATGCCAAGAGCGTCATATCAGTATGGAACAAGTCCACGTAAATATGAACCAGAATATACTAATAAAAGAACCAAGAAATCAGAAGTATCTAGTAAAAAAGCTTCAACAACTAGAGAAGAAATAAAAAGAAATCTTGAAAAACAAAGAGCAAAAAAAGCAGAAGAAAGAATGAAAAAGGTAAAACAAGTTATATTGGTAGTGACGATATTTGGAATGTTACTTACAGTAAGTTATAGAGAAATATCTATTATGGAAATGTTTAATCATAAAAAAGATTTAGAGAGCCAATTGGCTGTTATAGAAAAAGAAAATGGACAAGTAGAAAAAAACATAAAAGAAGTAGAGAGCACACTAGATTGGAATAAAATCAAACAAGTTGCCACAGAACAACTTGGAATGCAATCAAAAGCAGGTAAACCACTTGATTTAGAAAAAACAGATTTTGTAGAAACAGAAAATAAATACATAAAAGAAGATAAAACAAGTGCTGCAGAAAAAATTGTTGAATTTATAATTGATCATACTAAGTAAACACAGTAGAGAGTAGTATTATGTAATAATGAATCAATATAAAAGTTTATTACTAAAAAGCTTAAAGTTAGAATTTTAAACTTTAAGCTTTTTTATTGTTTTAATTTCGTTTTTTAATTCATCTAAAGACTTTTCTTTTAAAGAACGAGCCTCTTTAATTTCTTGATATAAATTATCAAACTTTTCTTCAGTTTCATCTTTTTTTAATAACATATTAATATATTCTTGATAATATGCAATATCAGCTTCTTTTTTAGCAGATTTCTTTTTTTGAATATAACCTTCAATTTTTTTATATCTATTGATTTCTGCACTTAAATAATCAATATAATCCATTGTACATGATATTTCATAATCAATATCATCAAGAACAACTTTTATTAGTTTTTTAACAACTTTTTTATTATTTTTACCACTATCAGTAAAACCTGTACCTTTTGGAGCATCTGGAGAAGGCTTGGTATTATCTATAATTATTTTTAAAGTTTCTGAAATTCCAATATGGCTTTTATATTGTCTTTTACTAACTATTGCATCAAACTCATCAGCAACTCTTATAATCTGAGCCTCATAAGGTATTTGGCTTTTTACTAACCCTTGAGGATATCCTGTGCCATCAAGTGCCTCATGATGATAATAAGGACCAGCATGATATGGACGTAGTTTTTTATCTTTAATACATAATTGATATCCTAAAGTTGTGTGAGTTTTCATTATTTCAAACTCATCAGGAGTTAACTGAGAAGGTTTTTGCAATATTGAAGCAGGTATAAATAGTTTGCCAATATCATGCAAATAAGCACATATAATGCAATACTCAGTAAAACCTTTTGAACAATGTAATTTTTTACATAAGTTAGAAGTAAGAGTAGCTACATTTTCACAATGTTTTCTTGTAAAAATATCAAGAGAATCAAGTAAATTTAATTGATATTTTATAGATTCTTCTAGGTTATATGATTTTAAATATGTTTGGTCATAAAAATCAAATTTTTCTTTTTTATTCATTTCTTTTGTTCCTTTCTCAAAGTTTAAACAAGCTACAAAAAGTATAACATAAACAATAAAAAAATACTACATATATTAGTTAAAAAGTTGTACATAAATTTTTCCATAATGGCATAAGTATTAAAAAAGAAACAACGGTTAGAGGGGTTGAAAACAAAATTTAATTTTTTTTCAACCAGGTTTGTGACTTTAGAAAGGAATGAGATCAAAAATGGAAAGAACAATGTCAGTTGAAGACAAAATAAGAAGAGCAGAAGAAATATATTATAGAAGAAGAAAACAAGAAATTCCAAATATGATAGAAAAAGAACCGATAAAAAGAGAGAAAAAAGATATAAAACTATTCAAAAAAATGATTAAACAAATAATTATATGTTTAGCAATATATGGCTGTTTTTATTTAGTTGTAAATAATAATTATATATTTTCAGAAGACTTTACAAATAAAACAAAAGAAATTTTATCAAAAGATATAAATTTTGTGGAATTATATTCAATTATTTCAACAAAAGTAAATGATTATATGCAAACACTAAATCAAGTTAAACCAGCAGGAGAATCGACAGAAGAAACGCAGCAAGAGCAAACCAATTCAGAGGATATACAAAATAATGAAGAAAATATTGGAGGTGCAGAAGAGGAGCTCACAGAGCAAAACGGAGACAGTAGTATAATAAATGAATCTGTTTTAGAAACAGAAGAAAATATTACAGGAGAAGTGCAATTATCGCAAATGGAACAAGATGCAAAATATATAAAAGAAACTGTGAGTTTTACAAAACCAGTAAATGGAGTAATAAGTTCAGCATTCGGAGCGAGGAATCCTACAACAGCAACAGTGCCGAAAAATCACACAGGAACAGACATTGCAGCAAAATCAGGAACTAAAATAGTTTCTGCAACAGATGGAACAGTAATATTATCATCATCAAAAGGAGACTATGGAAAACACCTGAAAATACAAATAAATGACATAATTATTGTATATGCACATTGCAAAAAATTGTATGTAAAAGAAGGAGACAAAGTATCTCAAGGACAAGAAATTGCAGAAGTTGGGGCAACAGGGAATGTAACAGGACCGCATTTGCATTTTGAAGTTAGATTTCAGAATAGATATGTAAATCCACAAATGATATTGGAATTGTAAATGTTGAAAAGTAATTGCAATTTTAGACTGCATCAAAATTTAATTCTTTTTCAACTAAGTTTGCACAACTTGGAATGTTGAAAAATATTGAAAGAAAGAGAGCAAATATGAGAATTAGAATAGATTTAAAAATCTTTATTTTTTTGGCTTTATTTTATATAACTAATCAGATACAAATATATTTAACAATAATGTTTTTTTGTATAATTCATGAATTAGGACATGTAATAGTAGGGCTTATATTTAAAATGATACCTGAGAAAATTGAGCTAATACCTTGTGGTTTAAATGCATCATTTAGAACAAATATAAGAGATACAAATGTAAAGATAGGAAAAGGTACATTATTAGAATTAAAAATGATATTAGTGGCAATGGCAGGACCATTAGTAAGTCTAATACTTGCGATATTATATACACAATTTGAACCATTTTACATATCAAAACAAGATGCAATTTATTCAAATATCTTAATTTTTATATTTAACATATTGCCAATTTATCCACTAGATGGAGGCAGGATACTAAAAGGAATTTTACATATTATTTTTGGAAAAGAAATATCATTAAACCTAATAAATAAAATCTCAAACATAAATATGATATTACTTACAGTCATAAGCAGTGTGACAATCTACTATTTCAAAAATATAGCAATATTCTTAGTATGTATATTTTTATGGATTGTAACATGGCAAGAAAACAAAAAATCAATGTTATGCTGAAAAATAAGCCAATTGGAAAGTAAATCATATTAAAAAACAAAACAAAAATGCACCCAAAAATAATTGCAAAATATATTGACTAATGGGTGCAATTTTGGTATTATAATTTTGAAATAATTCTATGTTTAAAATGTAATGAAATTGGTAATAATAAATATAGAAATTTTGAGTGCGAAGTCTGAAAAGCATTAAAATATTTTGCGATATGTGCTATAAGATTAATTTTAGAAAGATAAAATATAGTTTTGTGAAATTGGTTTTATAGCAAAATGTGAGCAAGAAAATGTGGAAAACTTGTAGTAAGATTTAGCAAAAAATCAAAATTCGAAGGAGAAAATGTAGATGGAAACTAGAATTGAGAAGATGAGTCTTGAAACCCT
>CAKPSX010000019.1 GCA_934184665.1 uncultured Clostridia bacterium
CCATACATTATATATGCCATCTTTACATCACCAATCTTATTTACTTTTGGTTCTTCCTTTTTAGCTCTTTCCCTTCTTCTTCTTTCCTTATGTTTCTTCTCGCTCATGATACACACTCTCCATTCTTTTATTAAATTTTATTTTTTACTTAACATTCTATAAGTTTTATTTACAATATTTTGTGATTTTTATTTAATTATCTCGCAACCCTTCCACGCAAAAAGACGGCAAAAGAAAACATAACAAAATTATGCTTCTCTTACCGTTTCTATTAAATTTATTTATTTTACTTTTTTGCTTTTTTTCTTCAACGCTTAAAAGTGCTTGTGTGTGTGTGTGTGTACAGCCCCAAGGGTTTGCGCCTTCATAACTTTCATTTCACTTTTTCTCCTTCGAATTTATTATTTCCATCCTTTTAAATTTTATGTTTTATTTTTGTGTTTGTGTTTGATATGATTTAAGGTCTATTCCATATGTTTTATATACCCAATCATAGTAATCAAATGCGTCTAATGTTTGTGGTTTATCATATTTCGTGCCATATGTTTCAACAGTAACTTTTGATATAATAACATCATTTACTGGTGTGCTTTTTTCACTCTCAGATGAGCTTGAATCACTACTGCTTGATTGTTCATCACTTGATGATTTTACTTCTACTTTTTCGATATTGTGAACAACATCCATCCCTTCAATTACTTTACCAAATGCAGCATAAGAACCATCTAATGAAGAATTATCTGCTGTCATTATAAAGAATTGTGAGCCTGCTGAATTATAGCTTTCTGTTGTTAATGCTGGTGAATATGAAGTATAATCAGCTCTAGCCATAGATATAACACCTTCCTTATGTTTTAGATTATTATTATGTTTATTGGCTAAAAATTCTCCTGTTATGCAATAATCTTTGTCTTCAGATTCACTAACATCTATGCCTAAATTGCTTAATTTTGGTGAACCTGTTCCGTCTCCATTAACATCTCCACCTTGTATCATAAATCCATCTACAACTCTGTGGAATTTTAATCCATCATAAAATCCGTTTTGTGCTAAATTTATAAAGTTAGCAACTGTTTCAGGTGCTTGGTCTGGATATAATTCAAGTTTGATTGTTCCATAATCTTGAACTTCCATTGTTACAATTGGATTTTTTACCTCCATTGTTGCTTTTCTGTAATATCCATATCCTAATACTCCTAGTAATACTATTATAATTATTAATGCTATTATTGCTATAATATTTGATGCTTTTTTCATTTTTTAATTCATTCCTTTCTTCCTGTTTGAAAATAAAAATACTAAAATCTTTTTTACTCTCAAACAATACTTCTTATTTATTTTATAATAATATATTGTCAAATGCAAACTGTTCTTGCATTTTTTTAAGTGATTGTTTTATTGTCTTGGCTCTAACTTCGCCTATACCTTCAACTTTGTCTAAGTCTGATATTTCAGCAAGTAACACATGTTGAAATGATTTAAATGATCTTACTAGATTTTCTACAATACTATTAGGCATTCTTGGTATTTTATTTAATATTCTATAACCTCTTGGGTATACTGCAAGTTCTTCAAAGTTTTCAAAACTTTCATATCCTAATATTTTAGCTATTGCAGGTAATTTCATTAACTCTTCTGAACTCATTTTAGATAATTGCTCAATTATTTCAAGTGCTGTTTGTTCATTAACTTGATAATCTTTAATTAATTGTACTTCTTCTTTTTCAAGTCCACCAATTAATTCTTCTAATTGCATTGTTACAAGTCTACCATCTTGTCCAAGTTCGCATATCTTTCTTTGAATTTCATCAACTATTCTCATTACCATTTCTGCTCTTTGTATTACTGCTAATACATTATCAAGTGTTACAATATCATTAAATTCATATTCATTTAATATACTTAATTTACTATCATATACTTTTCTATATTTTTCCAATGTTTGTATTGCTTGATTTGCTTTATTTAGAACAACATCTGTATCTTCTAATATATATCTATTATTTTCTTTAAATAATGTTATTATGTTTCTTCTTTGAGATATACTTATTACTAATTCTCCTGTTTGTTTAGCTGTTCTTTCTGCTGTTCTATGCCTTGTTCCAGTTTCTACTGTTGTTATTTGGTATGATGGGATTAATTGTGCATTTGCATATAATATTTTTTTCATATCTCCACTTAAAACAATTGCTCCGTCCATTTTAGCTAATTCATATAATTTTGAAGATGTATATTCTTCATTTATGTAAAAGCCTCCATCAACGACTTCATCAATTACTTCTTGTTTATCAGTTATTAATAGTAATGCACCTGTTTTTGCTCTTAATATATTGTCTAGCCCTTCTCTAATGGCTGTACCTGGGGCTATTTTCTTAAGTATGTCTGCAATTGGTCCTCCTTTAAATGTCTTCATAACTTCTTCATTCCTTTCTTACTGCACACACTAAATTTTATTTTACTTTATTCCAAGCTTTTTTAATGCTTCCCCTATATTTTTCACACCTATTATATCTAATTTATAGTTTTCTTTCAACCCTTTTTTGTTATTTTCTGGAATTATACATGTTTTAAATCCTAATTTTTCTACTTCTTTTAATCTTTTTTCAATTAAGTTTATTCTTTTTATTTCTCCTGTAAGTCCCACTTCCCCTATCACGACTGTATCTCGAGGAATTGGTACATTTTTATATGCTGATGCAACTGTTGCTATAATTCCTAAATCTATTGCTGGTTCAGATAATTTCATACCCCCTGCAATATTAATATATACGTCTTGATTTCCAAGTGATAATCCTGCTCTTTTTTCTATTACAGCCATTAATACTGCTATTCTGTTATAATCAATTCCATTTGCTGTTCTCTTAGGAATTCCGAATACTGTTTGAGATGTTAATGCTTGCATTTCTACTAATATCGGTCTAGTTCCTTCAACACTTGCAATTATACATGAACCTGAAGGATTGCCTTCTCTATCAGATATTAATACATCTGACGGGTTTGTTACTTCACACATTCCCTCTTGTCTCATTTCAAACATTCCAATTTCATTTGTTGAGCCAAATCTATTTTTTACTGCTCTTAATATTCTATATGTATTATATCTTTCTCCTTCTAAGTATAATACAGTGTCTACCATGTGTTCTAATACTCTTGGTCCTGCAATATTTCCGTCTTTTGTTACATGTCCTATTATTATTGTTGTAATCTGTTGAGATTTACACATTCTCATTATTTGAGAAGTTATTTCACGTACTTGGCTAACACTACCCGCTGCTGCTGTTATTTCATCAGAATACATTGTTTGTATTGAATCTATTATTACAAGTTTTGGTTCTGTTTCAATTATTGCATCTTTTACAATATCTATATCTGTTTCTCCCAAAAACATTAAATCATCATTTTTTACCTCTAGCCTATCTGCTCTAAGTTTTATTTGTTCTGCAGATTCTTCTCCAGATACATATAAAACTTTTCCATCACCTTGTATTTTTTCACATAATTGTAGTATTAATGTTGATTTTCCTATTCCAGGTTCTCCACCTAATAATATTAATGAGCCTTTTACAAGTCCACCTCCTAGTACTCTATCTAGTTCAGAATAGCCTGTTGATGTTCTATTTGCTTCTTGTCCTACATAACTATTTAATGGTCTTGGCTTATTATTAACCTTTTTTTCTATTTTATTTGTATCTGTGTATTTTTCCACTTTTTGTTCATAAAAAGTGTTCCAATTGTTACATGCTGGACATTTTCCCAACCATTTTGGTGATTCATTTCCACATTCACTACACACAAATACTGTTTTTGCTTTTGCCATTTATGTATTTCTTCCTTTCTCTTTTATTCATGCTTGTTTTTAGTCTTTTAATCTGTTTCGTATTATATCTCAATTTATTTTAAATTGCAAGGATATCCCTCCTCTTAATTTCTTATAAATAGCATTTATTTCCTTTGATTTTGATAAATTATGGTGTTATTATTAATATAAGGTGAATTATCAATTATAGAATTCACATTTATATGTGTGTCTTTATTTGATTTTTGAAAGGGATGAATTTTATTATGAAAAAACTATTTTTGAGTTTAAAAAATTTAGATAAAAATACTATAAAGATTATGAAATCTGGTTACATATTTTCTGCAATTGTTTGTTTATCTGCTGTTGCTATTTTATTATCTTACATATTTTCAGGTAATAATTTATTTTACCACATTGGTTTACTTTTGATGAAATCAGGTTTTACTTTTACTGTAGAATTTTTTATCTGTGGAATTATTGTTGATTCGATGAAAAAAAGCATTATATAAAAGAGCCACAAATGTGACTCTTTTTACTGTGTTATAACAAGACTGGTTCTTGCTTTTCAATTTCGCAGAAGCTAACAAACCTTGTAAACTGCCTAAGTTCAGGGTGCATCATATAATACAATACCTGAGACATGCTGATACGGCTCCAATCTACAAAAGCCGTTGTGTCATCTTTAAACACAATTTCATGTCTATAGATGTTTTGTTTTACCACAATGCCTTCATGCATCTCTCCGTTCTTTATGTTTCGTGCTAGGAGCTTTGTGTCCCAGCCTTCTTTAATGATACGCCATTCTCCAAGCACTAGCTTATCAGGATTATTCATAGCCTGTTCATACAGTCTGTAGTCTGGATGCTTACTTCCAAGGTCATAAATAAGACCAGAATATGTTGTTACATATCCCTCTTCTAAATTTACCTGCTTAATCTGAGATGTTCTTATAAAAGCTCCATCTCTTACTACCTCTGGGCACCCAGTAATGTTCCCTGCTATTGCCAAATATGAACCGAATTTCCGGTACATTTGGTTGACAACTGATAAGCCAATAATCTCATCATTGACATTTAATGAGACTAACCGCCAGTTTTCGATTTTCATTAAAATCATCCTTTACACAGTTTTATTTTCCGCTCAGCGCAGATTGCCTATATTGTATCATATTTAGGCTTAAAAGTCAATTTATGTTAATTAAATATTTCACAAATTCCTGTAAACTTTATAATACATCTTATTTTTAATTAATTGTTGTACTTGTTTTTCCAGTTCCAACAACATTTTCTTGCAATGACCTCCATGTATTACACCCTATAATTCCATCAACACTTAAACCTCTTGATGCTTGATAACTTCTAACTGCATTATATGTTTGTGCTCCAAAAACTCCATCTAAGCCACCTGTTCTAAAACCTAAAGTATTTAAATCATCTTGTGCAATACACACATAATTACCTTTTGAGCCACGCCTTACAATCGGATATCCACCTGTTGAACATGCAGGAGTTCCAAACCTTCTATCAAAATGAACCCATGTAGGAGAAAGAGAAGCTGGTTCAACATATGACCATACTCCAGAATTTCTTGCACTATTTCTTAGTACCGCTCTTCTTGCATCTGTAAGATTTTGACCTACATCAAATGCTGTTCCTGCATAATGTTGGCTCTGGTCACCATGACCTCCTTCATAAGGTCTTTTAAATGCAAATCCTACAGATATTGGTGCACCATAAATATACCTCTGACTATTCCATGCTTGCATTGTTCTTTTGTCTGTCCATAATATATTACTTTTACTTGCACCTCTGAATTCCTTAACTTTTAGGGTTCTGTTTGTATTATAAGGCATTGCCGAATCTTCATTCCTAATAAAAGATTCCATTCTTTTTGTATCTTGATTATAAACTAATATTTTTGCCATAAAAAATCCCCTTTCCATATATTATATTTTATGAATAAAGGGATTTTATGTTATATTTTTTCTGTACATTTCACTATATATCTTTGTTTACTATCATTTGTACAAGTAATTAAAGTAACTTCTTTTCTACCATTTGTATATTGTGTTGTGTCACTTTTATCTGATGGATCTACTGTATGAATATCATAAACTTCATATTGTATAGTTTTTTTACTTAAATCTTCAATTTCAACTATATCACCTATTTCTAATGTTGGAACTTTGCTGAAAAATTTATTATTTCTATAATTATGACCTGCTATACATAAATTTCCAACTTCATTTGGGTTTGCACCATGGAATTTACATATAGAAACTTTTAATAAATCTACAGTTGATTTTTCTAATATAGGATAATCAACACCTATTTTAGGAATTCTTACATATCCTATTGCCTCATATGTTGAGCCATCTGGAGCTGTATATGTTTTAGTTGCAGCAACAGATTTAATCTGTTCATCTGTAACTGAGCCATCGTCTGAAGTATCTTGTGTTAATAATACTACTAATGCATTTTCGGAAGAGCTTATTGTTGTATCGTCTTCTTGTTTCATGAAAGATAGAATATCTTTTGAAATTTTTTCATCTCTATTTCTATCATATTCACCATATACATAGCCGAAACACAAAACAAGCAGCATAAATAATGATAGTACAAATAAAAATTTATATATCTTCTTTTTTCTTTTTAATTCGGGTGTTAAATAAATTTTTTCTGTAACTAAAATTTGGTTCATACTTAATCGCATTCCTTTCCCGAGGGCGGGTACAGTAGAAGATTTTTTCAACTGTTTCCCTCTTGCATTATTTTACTTCAGTTATTGTTATATAATCAATAATTCCGTTTCCATCTTTATATGATATTGATACTTTATATTGTCTATTATCTTCAATTCTTGCTTCGACTTGTTTCATTAGTTCAGAATTTTCTTGGTCTTTTTCTATATATAATTTTATAGTAGTATTTTGGTTATCAGATAACCCATTATTTTCTGTACTTTCAATTATAGGAAATTCAACACTTTTTAAGTTTGATTTCACATTGTCTAATAAAGATTTTACATTGTCTGATGATACTGAATCACCTGTGTAAAACTCGAATTTTGAGTTAAATCTATTTACATCAACTTGTGACATCCCTTCTTCTCCAGTTTGAGTATCATCAGTTTTTGGCGTTTGTACACCTGAGGTTATTATTTTTTCTGATAATGCTTCTATTCTTTCATTAAGCTTTTGAGTTAACTTTTCACTTAAAACATTAAGTATTTTAGCTCTTGTTTCTGAATTTAGATTATTTAGTATAACATTATCACCTTGTGCAATTGTTTTATGTTCTATTCTATCAACTAATTTTGTTGAACTATTTATTTCAAATGATATTGTATTTATATCTTCTGTATATTCCAATTTTAAATTATTGCTTAATTCCTCATTATTTTGTTGTGCTTCATTTGTTATATTTATCGTGCTTGTTTTATCTCCAGCAATAAGTTCTAAATCAATATTATATTTTGTTCCATTACTATTTTTTGTTTTTGATATTGCAATATTTTGTTGACTAACTTGTTCCTCATTTGGTTCTATTATTTGTAAATTCATTCTTGTTTCATTACTTGAAGCTGAATTATCCATTATAATTTTATTTGTTCCATATTCAAAACAAGTTCTTAAAGTTGTTCCTTTTTTCTCATATACTGTTATTTTTAAGTCACTCATATTGTTCTTATCTTGTATTTCTTCTATTAATTCATCTATTGCTTTTGAAAATAAACTTGCATTTGAATCATCTGCAGTCTCATCACTTGTTGTTGTTGATGTATCATCTATAGTTGAATCAATCATATCTGTTACCATATTTGCATTATCTGTAGTATTTGTTAATGTTCCATCTGTTGTCCCATCTAACGTATTTGTCATAGTATTTGATGATTGATTATTAATTTCTTGGTTTATCATATTTTCTTCTGCTGATAATAAGCTACTGTTTTCTACTATATTTTCTGCTGATGAAGCTATAGTTTTATTAATTACTTTATTTATTGTTTCATCGTCTTTTACTTCATTTAATACTTTTATTATAATGCTTTTTAATTGATCACCTGTTAATGAAATAGTATATGCATTTGCTTTTGTAGAAGTATTATTTACTGTTATTACTGCATTTTTTTGTTTATTATATGTTCCAACTTCATCTATACTTTTAGTTATTAAATCACTATATTTTGTTTTTAAATCTTCAATTTCTTTTTCAGTTAGAACACTTTCACCTATAGTTTCATTTCCATCTAATATATCAAATAAACTATATATTGTGTCTTTATTCATTCCTAAATCTTTGGCAACTGCATCAAGATTTTCATCATCTGTTAAACTGAAAAATTGTTTTACAACATCAGAAAATCTGATACCATATGTTTTTTGGTCTTTTAAAATCTCCATTTCAAGATATTCTTCATTTGAATATAAAAGTTGTGCATCTGAATAGAAATAATTATTATCTCTATCTCTTTGAGAAGTTATTTTCATTGCTAAATTATTTATTGGATTAGACACTTCTCCACCCTCTGAATATCCAACTTTTACATCTACATTTGATTCATAATTGTTATTGCTTACGAAATTTTTATAAGTATCTGAACCTTCGCTTTTTGTAAGTTCACCTAAAACCTGCATATCTTGTGCAATATATTTTGAGAAAAGTACTCTATCACTTTTCATAAAATCTGTTTTCAGATATAGAACTGTTAAGCTTATACCCGCAACAACTAATACTAAAATTATACTTACAATAATTATTGTTATTTTTTTATTATTTTTCATTTCTTTCATTCCTTCCCCAATGGACAATTATTTTATCTTCTTTGTTTAACAGCTTCATATAATACTATTCCTGTAGATACAGCTGCATTTAGTGATTTTACTTTTCCTTTCATTGGAATCTTAACAAGAAAATCACAATTTTTCTTAACTTTATCACCAATGCCTTTGCCTTCATTTCCAATTACTATTCCAAGTGGACCTGTTAAATCTTGATTATAATAATATTTATCTGTTTCCACATCTGTTCCGCATATCCAAAGACCTGCTTGTTTTAATTCTTCTATTGCATCAGATATGTTTGTAACTCTTGCAATATTCATATGTTCTACTGCTCCTGCTGATGTTTTATTTACTGTACTATTAACAGATACTGCTCTTCTTTTTGGTATTATTATTCCATGTACACCTGCTGTTTCTGCTGTTCTTATTATTGAGCCTAAATTGTGTGGATCTTCTATTCCATCTAAAATTAATATAAATGGATCTTCTTCTCTTTCTTCAGCTGTTTTTAGTATATCTGAAATTTCCACATATTCGAATGGTGGTACTATTGCTATTACTCCTTGATAATTTTCTTCTTGTGCCATTTCGTCCATTTGTCTTTTGTCTTTTTCTACAACTATTATTTTTCTTTCTTTGGCTATTCCTAAAATTTTGTTAATTGAGCCATGTTTTTCTCCTCTAGTAACGAATATTTTGTTTATATCTTTTCCGCTTTCTAGTAATTCTAATACTGAATTTCTGCCTTCTATTTGGTCATCAAATCTTTTTTCTTCTCTGTCATCTTCTCTCCTTGTTTCTTTACGTCTTTCACCTTTTCTTCTTTCTGGTAATCCTTTTTTAGTCCATTCTTTATCATCTTGAACTCTTCTATCTTTTCCGCTTCTTCTCTGATGTTGCCTTTTTTCTGCCCTATTTACTCTCATGACTTCTCCTTCCTATTCATCATCTAATTTTAGCACTGATAAAAATGCTTCTTGTGGCATTTCTACATTTCCTATTTGCCTCATTCTTTTCTTTCCTCTTTTTTGTTTTTCTAATAATTTTTTCTTTCTTGTAATATCTCCACCATAGCATTTTGCTAAAACGTCTTTTCTCATTGCTGATATTGTTTCTCTTGCAATTATTGTTCCACCTATTACTGCTTGTATTGGTATTGCAAATAATTGTCTTGGTATAACTTCTTTTAGTTTCTCTACCATTTTCTTTCCTCTAGTATAGGCATTATCTTTGAAAACTATAAATGATAGTGCATCAACTGGCTCTCCATTTACATGTATGTCTAATTTTACTAACTTTGATTCTCTATATTCTTTAAATTCATAATCAAATGATGCATATCCTTTTGTTCTTGATTTTAAATTGTCAAAAAAGTCATAAATTATTTCGTTTAATGGCATATCATACACAATTGTTACTCTATTTTCGTCTAAATACTTCATGTCTATAAATACTCCTCTACGATTTTGACATATATCCATTATATTTCCGACATATTCTTTTGGAGTAAATATATTTGCTGTTACTATTGGTTCTTCCATATATGAAATTTCTGTTACAGGTGGTAAGTCAGCTGGGTTATATACTTCTATAACTTCTCCTGTTGTCTTATGAACTTTATATATTACAGATGGTGCTGTTGTTATTAATCCTAAATCAAATTCTCTATCAAGTCTTTCTTCTATTATCTCTAAATGTAATAATCCTAAAAATCCGCATCTAAAACCAAAGCCTAATGCAGCTGATGTTTCTGGTTCATATTCTAATGCTGCATCATTTAATTTTAATTTTTCTAATGCTATTTTTAAATCTTCATATTGACTTCCATCTACCGGATATAATCCACAATATACCATTGGTGTTACTTTTTTATATCCTGGTAATGGCTTGTCTGCTGGATTATTTTTTGATGTTATTGTATCACCAACATGTATATCTGTTAAACTTTTTATACTTGCTGATATATATCCTACTTCTCCTGCTTTTATCTCTTTTGTTGGCATATATGTTCCTGGAGCAAAATATCCAACTTCCACAACTGTGAATGTTTTACCTGTTGCCATTAATAATATTTCGTCACCAACTTTTATTGTTCCATCCACTACTCTGACATATGCCACTGCACCTTTGTAATTATCATAATATGAGTCAAATATTAAACATTTTGCTTTTTCATTTTCATTTCCTTTTGGTGCTGGTAAATCTGTTACTATTTTTTCAAGTACTTCTTCAACATTTAGCCCTGATTTTGCAGATATACATGGTGCATCTATTGCTGGTATTCCTATAATATCTTCTATTTCTTTTTTTACTTCTTCAGGTCTAGCATTTGGTAAATCTATTTTATTTATTACTGGTAAGATTTCTAAATCATTTTCTATTGCTAGATATACATTTGCAAGTGTTTGTGCTTCTACTCCTTGACTTGCATCTACTACTAATACAGCTCCATCACATGCTGCTAAACTTCGTGACACTTCATAATTGAAGTCTACATGACCTGGTGTATCTATTAAATTAAGTGTATATTCTTCTCCATCTTTAGCCTTATACTGCATTCTCACTGCCTGTGATTTTATTGTTATTCCTCTTTCTCTTTCAATTTCCATGTTGTCTAATACTTGTTCTTCCATTTCTCTTTGTGATAGAACTCCTGTCTTTTCTATTAGCCTATCTGCCAGTGTTGATTTTCCATGGTCTATATGTGCTATTATGCTGAAGTTTCTAATGTTTTTTTGATTCATATTTCCTCCCAACTTTTTTCTAATTCCTTGGCTATTACATTATAACATGTTTATTTTTAATTTTCATTATTTTTTTACAATTTTTTTACTATATTATGTAGAATAAATTATTTCCCTATTACATAAATAATGTCTTGACTTGAAGTTACTACATTTGCACCATCTTTAATTAATAAATTGCAGCCTTCACTTTGCTCTCTATTAATATCTCCTGGTACTGCAAACACTTCTTTTCCTTGTTCTATTCCAAACTCAGCCGTAATTAGTGCTCCGCTTTTTTTGCTTGCTTCAACAACAAGTATTCCTTCTGATAATCCACTTATTATTCTGTTTCTTTGTGGAAAATTATTCTTTTCTATTTTTGAACCTATTGGGTATTCAGATATTATACATCCTCCACTATTTATAATCTGTTCTGCTAATTTTCTGTTTTCTTTTGGATATATTACATCTAATCCGCTTCCTAAAACAGCTATAGTTTTGCCTGCGTCTTTAACTTGTAAGCAACCTAAATGTGCATATGAATCAATACCAATCGCCAATCCACTTACTATATTTAAACTATTTTCTGATAATTCCTTTGATATTTGCATAGCAACTTTTTTTCCATATTCTGTTGCTTTTCTACTGCCAACTATTGCAAAGTTTTTTTGATTTAATATAGACCTATTGCCCAAAACATATAATTTTGCTGGTGGGTCATATATATTTTTTAACTGGTTTGGATATTCGTTATTCTTAATCGATATTTCTTCTATTATCATTTTGGCCTCATTTCTTTTATTGATTATTACATGCTTTTATCACATTATTCATTAACATCGCTATTGTCATTGGCCCTACCCCACCAGGAACCGGAGTAATATAACTTGCTTTTTTGCTTACATTTTCAAAATCTACATCTCCAACTATTTTTCCATCTTCATTTCTATTTATTCCAACATCTATTACTATTACACCATCTTTTACCATATCTGCCGTAACATATTCTGGCTTTCCTATTGCTGAAATAACAACATCTGCATCTTTTATATGTTCTTTTATATTTTTAGTTTTTGAATGACATATTGTTACTGTTGCATTTTTATTTAAGCAACATTGCATTAATGGTTTTCCAACTATATTACTTCTTCCTATGATTACTACTTTTTTGCCTTCTAAATCAATGTTATATGCTTCAAACATTCTCATTATCCCATATGGTGTACATGATACAAATGTATCTTGGTTTAACGCTAATTTTCCAACATTTGTTGGGTTAAATCCATCTACATCTTTTTCTGGTGATATTTTTCTAAAAGCTTCATTTATGTCTAATCCATCTGGTACCGGACTTTGTAATAATATGCCATGTACTGTTTTATCATTATTTAATTTTTCTATTAATTCAATCAATTCATTTTGATTTATATTTTCATCTAACAAATATTCTTCATATTTAATTCCTATTTCATTACAAGCTTTGCTTTTATTTTTTACATATATTTTTGAAGCTTTGTCATCTCCAACCATTATAACTGCTAACTTAGGATTTATGCCTTTTTCTTTTAATTCTTCACATTCTATTTTTAAATTTTCTCTAATCTGTTTTGCTAATTTTTTTCCATCGATTATTTCCATATCAATTTTTTCCTTCCTTTAGGTATAGTTGCCTAGTACTTGTCTTCATCAATTATTTTATATTCTATGTCTTCCATATGAGGGAAAATCTCTTGCACTCTTTTTAATGTAAGCATTGTCATTCTTGGCTGAGGATTTTTAGGGTTATCTGTTAAAAGTTTTTGAGTATAACAATTTTGAGCTGTCTTGAATAATACATATCTGTTTCTTACATAAGTATAATATATTTGATAACCATTTTTTAAATCTAGCCACATATCTTCAAATGTATATTTTTTCTCCATTTGTTTTATTTCCTCCTTGCTTTAGTAGTTTCGCATTTTATTAAATGTGAAAAAATCAATATTCTATTTTAGTTATTCTTCTACTTTACACATTTCTTCAAATTCTTTTTCTGTAACTATTGGTACTCCAAGTTTTTCTGCTTTTTCCAATTTACTTCCTGCATCTTTTCCTACTAATACATAACTCGTTTTTCTTGATACAGCACTTGCAGTTTTTCCTCCAAACTTTTCTATTATTTCAGTTGCTTCATCTCTTGAATAATTTTTAAGTGTTCCTGTGAGTACAAAAGTTTTGCCCCAAAATCTTGTATCTTCTTCCTCTTCTTCAAGTCTTTTTGTATTAACCCCTGCTAGTTTTAAACGTTCTATTAAGTCTAATGTTTGTTCTTGGCTAAAAAACTCTATAACACTTTTTGCAACAATAACTCCAATTTCTTCTGCGAAACTTAATTCTTCAATTGTTGCTACTGCTAATCTGTCTATATCTCCGAACCTTCTTGCAAGTACTTTTGAGGCTTTTACCCCAACATGTCTTATTCCTAATGCTGTTATTAATCTATACAAATCATTTTGCTTGCTTGCATTTATACTTTCAACTAATTTTTCAGCAAACCTTTTTCCTTTTTTCTTTAATGACATAAAATCTTCTAATGTTAAATCATATATATCCGCAATATTTGAAATCATATTTCTTTCTAGTAAAATACCTATAATATTTTCTCCAAGTCCTTCTATATTCATAGCATCCCTTGAAACAAAATGAACTAAGTTTCTATACAATTTTGCTGGGCATTCAATTCCTGTACATCTAACCGCAACTTCTCCATCTTCTCTTTTAGTTTCGGCTCCACAAATAGGACATGTTTTAGGCATTTCTATTGGTTTTTCTTCACCTGTTCTTTCTTCTACAACAGCCTGTACAAGTTCTGGTATTACATCTCCTGCTTTTTGAATTATGACTTTATCTCCTATTCTTAAATCTTTTTCTTTTATAAAATCTTCATTATGAAGTGTTGTTCTAGATATCATTGACCCTGCAACTTTTACTGTTTCTAACTCAGCAATTGGCGTTATTACTCCTGTTCTACCTACCTGAAAAACTACATCTTTAAGTATTGTTTCTTTTCTTTCTGGCGGATATTTATATGCGATAGCCCATTTAGGTACTTTTGTTGTTGTTCCTAATATTTCTCTTAATTTTAGATTATCTACTTTAACTACCGCACCATCAATTCCAAATGTTAAGTTTTCTCTATCTTCTCCTATTTTATTTATTGCATCAAATACTTCTTCAATATTATCACAACTAATTCTAACAGGATTCACATTAAATCCTAAACTAGCTAAATATTCTAACTCCTCAAAATGTGAATTAAATTCTTTTCCTTCTATTTTTTGTACATTAAAAATGTATATATCTAATGGCCTATTTTTTACTATATTAACATCAAGCTGTCTTAATGAACCTGCCGCCGCATTACGCGCATTTGCAAATAATTCTTCTTCATTTTGTTCTCTTTCTTGATTCATTTTTTCGAACTCTTTTTTTGGTATAAATACTTCTCCTCTAACTGTTATATTTATTTTTTCTGGTAATTCATGAGGAATTGTTTTTATTGTTTTTAAGTTTTCAGTTACATCTTCTCCTACAAGTCCATTTCCTCTTGTAGCACCTCTTACAAATATACCATCTTTATATTCTAATGCTGCAGATAATCCATCAATTTTAGTTTCGACAACATATTTTACTTCTGGTATTCCTTTTTCTTTTGCCTGTTTTCTTACTTTTTCATCAAATACCTTTATGTCATCAAAATTAAAAACATCTTGTAAGCTCTGTAAAGGAACTTCATGTTCAACTTTTTTTAATCCTTCTTTTACTGTTCCCCCTACTTTTTGAGTTAAAGATGTTTCATCTATCAAATCAGGATATTGATTTTCTAATGTTCTTAATTCTAGCATTAACATATCATATTCATAATCTGATATTTCTGGTTTATCTTCATCATAATATTTTTTTGCATGATATTCTGTCTGTTTTCTAAGTTCTTTTATTCTTTCTTCAGCTTGTTTTTTATCCATGGTAAAATATTCCTTTCATTAAATATATTTTTTATCCCCATGATGATTTTTATTCATTATGGGGATAATTTTTATTCATCTGCTTTTGCCCAGATTATTAATCTTGCTTTACTATCGTCTGTACAGGTTGATAATGATATTTCTCTTGCTCCATTTGTATCTCTTGTCATATAGTCTGATTCTGTATCTGTTCCTTCATATTTATTATATATTGAATAACATACTCTATTTCCATCTAAGTCTGTTATATATATTTTATCACCTATATTTAACTTTTTATTGTTTGAGAAAAAGTTACCATTTCTATAATTATGTCCTGCTATTGTTGTATTTCCTACTTTATTTAGTCCTGGTCCATATATTTCTACTACAGATGTTTCAAGTGCAGATTTTGAATATTCTGATTTTGATATTATAGGACAACTTAGTTTAGTTGCTGGTATTTCTATTGTTCCTGCGACAACAAAACCATTATATTTTTTTACTTTTCCAGAAGTTCCGTCTGCTGTTGATTCATCAATACCAGAGAACATATCACTTGTATCTGTATCATCATCACTATTTTTTACATTTGAGTCATTTAAAAATGAGCCTACAAAATCTTCTGAATTATTTTTTGTTTTTACACTCTTATAATATTTATATCCTAAAAATCCAACTATTCCAACTATAGCTACTATTACAATTACTAATAGAATTGTTAAAAATTTACTATATTTACTATTCATATTAATACCTCCATTTTTAATATTATTTATGTTACTAGAGCTTATATTTTTAGCAATCTATAATCATTAGTAACAACCCTATATTCATTATATCATACTTATTCATTTTTTTACATAGTTTTACACTATTTTTTGTCCAAGTTCTGTTCCAGCTAATAGATGGAAATGTAAGTGACCTACTGCTTGTCCGCCATCTTTACCACAATTTACAATTACTCTATATCCTTTTTCTTTTACTCCTTGCTGTTCTGCTATTTTATTTATAACTTTATATATTTTAGCAATTATTTGCTCATCTCCATCTTTCATTGTAGCAAGTGAATCTATATGTTTTTTTGGTATTACTAGTATATGAATAGGTGCATCTGGATGGATATCTTTAAATGCTAAAACTTCTTCATCTTCATATATTTTTGTTGATGGGATTTCCCCTTTTACGATTTTACAAAATATACATTCTTCTTTTTCCATATTAAATCTCCTCCCTTTTGTTTAAAAATAATTACAGAATTAAAGTTAACGCTGTTCAAAATTGTAATTATTTTTCAACTACTCTAGTATTGCTTTAATTCTCCTAACTCCTGATGAACTAGACTCTTCTTTTTTTATTTTAAAATGTCCTAATTCTGATGTGTTTGACACATGAGGTCCACCACATAATTCTATTGAAACATCTCCTATTTTATATACAGATACTATATCTCCATATTTTTCAATAAACATAGCTTCTGCTCCCATTTTTATTGCCTCATCTTTTTTCATTTCAAGATGTTCAACTGGAATTGCTTGTTGTATCCATTCATTAATTAAGTCTTCTACTTTTTTCTTTTCTTCATCTGTCATTTTGGTTGGATGTGAAAAGTCAAATCTCATTCTTTCTTCTGTTATATTACTTCCTTTTTGATGTACATGTGAGCCAAGTACTACTCTTAATGCCGCATTTAAAAGATGTGTTGCTGTATGATATTTTGTTTCCATTTCTCCTGTTGATGCTAATCCACCTTTAAATTTATGTTCTGCACCTGCTCTTGATTTTTCTTGATGTTCTTTAAATAGTTTTTCAAACTCTGCTTTATCAATTGTCATTCCATTTTCTGTTGCAAGTTCTTCAGTAACTTCTGGTGGGAATCCATATGTATCATATAATCTAAATACCATTTTTCCTTCTATTTTTGTTTTGCCTTGTTTTTTTACATCTTCAATTTCTTTTAAGAATTCTTTTTCACCTTTTGTTAGTGTTTTTACAAACTTGTCTTTTTCTTCTAATATAACATTTTTTATTATCTCTTTATTTTGTTCAAGTGTTGGATACATTTCTTTTAGGTTTTCCACATTTATATCTATTAATGTTGATAATTCATCTAAAGATATCTGTAGTTTGTTCATATGTCTAATCATTCTACGAATTAATCTTCTTAATACATAGCCTCTATCTGAGTTGCTTGGTCTACCTCCATCACATATTATCATCATGCTTGAACGTAAATGTTCTGCAATTATTCTTCTGCTTGATATATTATCAACTGTTTGTAGTTCTGTTAATTTATCCATTATTGGTGAAAATAGTTCTGTTTCAAATGGTGTTTCTTTTCCTTGTAATAACATTGCCATTCTTTCAAGTCCTAAGCCTGTGTCAACATTTTGTTGTGCTAGTTTTGTATACTTTCCATCTTTATCTTTGAAATATTCCATAAATACATTATTCCATATTTCTACATATTTACCACATCCACATGATGGATCACATTTATCTGAACATTTTGGTTTTCCTGTGTCATAAAACATTTCTGTATCTGGGCCACATGGTCCTTCTTCTCCTGCTATCCACCAATTATCATCTTTTCCAAAATAATATATTCTTTCTTTTGGTATTCCAACATTTTTCCAATATTTTGCTGTTTCTTCATCTCTTGGGCAATCTGCATCTCCTGCAAAACATGTAACAGATATTTTTTCTGCTGGTATTTGTAGTTCTTTTGTTAGGAATTCGTAACTCATTTTTATTGATTCTTCTTTGAAATAATCTCCTAATGACCAATTACCTAACATCTCAAAATATGTTAGATGTCTATTATCTCCAACTTCTTCTATATCATTTGTTCTCACACATTTTTGATAATCTACTAATCTCTTTCCTGCTGGATGTTTTTCTCCTAATAAATAAGGCACTAATGGTTGCATACCAGCTGTTGTAAATAATACTGATGGGTCATTTTCTGGTATTAATGGTGCTGATGGTATAACAACATGTCCATGTCTCTTAAAAAATTCTAAATATTTGTTTCTTATCTCTATAGCTTTCATTGTAATCTCTCCTTTTAGCCTTTATTCTATGTATATGATTATACTTTAATTTTTCGTTCAAATCAAGTATTTGTGCCAAAAAATAGGAGATAATGTATAAAATACATCCCCCCTATTTTTATGTAGCAATACTTTTTCTCAATTTTTATTATGCTGATATTAATACATTCCGCCCATTCCTGCATCCATGTCATGTGAACTACAATTACATGATTTTGCTTCTGGTACATCTGTAACTAAGCTTTCTGTTGTTAATACCATTGCAGCAATTGATGCTGCATTTTGTAATGCACTTCTTGTTACTTTTGTTGGATCAACAATTCCAGCTTTTTTCATGTCAACATATTGTTCTTTGTCAGCATCAAATCCGAATCCCACACCTGATTTTTTCACATTTTCAAGTATTACTGCTGGCTCTAGTCCTGCATTTCTTGCTATTTGTTTTACTGGTTCTTCTAATGCTCTTAATACTATTTCTGCACCTAATTTCTCCCCACCTTTGAAATCACTTGTTGCTTTCTCAACTTCTGAAATAATATTTACATATGCTGTTCCACCACCTGCAACAATTCCTTCTTCAACTGCTGCCTTTGTAGCTGATAGTGCATCTTCTATTCTTAATTTTTTATCTTTCATTTCAACTTCTGTTGCTGCGCCAACTCCAATTACTGCAACACCTCCAGCAATTTTTGCAAGTCTTTCTTGTAGATTTTCTTTATCAAATTCACTCTTTGTTTCTTCTATTTGAGCTTTTATTTGTCTAACTCTTGTTGATATTTGTGTTTTATCTCCTGAACCATCAACAATTATTGTATTTTCTTTTTGAACTTTTACTTGTTTTGCTCTACCTAATTGTTCTATTTGAACATCTTTTAATTCCATTCCTAAATCTTGTGAAATTACTTCTCCACCTGTTAATATTGCAATATCTTCAAGCATTGCTTTTCTCTTGTCTCCAAATCCAGGTGCTTTTACAGCAACAACATTTAGTACTCCTCTTAATTTATTTAAAATTAATGTTGATAAAGCTTCACTTTCTATATCATCACATATTATTACTAGTTTTCCTGATGATTGCATTAGGTTTTCTAGTAATGGTAATATTTCTTGAATATTACTTATTTTTCTATCTGTTATTAATATGTATGGATTATCAATAATTGCTTCCATTTTTTCTGTATCTGTTACCATATATGGTGATACATATCCTTTATCAAATTGCATTCCCTCAACTACATTTAATTCTGTATTTGATGTTTTTGATTCTTCAATTGTTATTACACCATCTTTTGATACTTTTTCCATTGCATCTGCAATTAAATTTCCTATTTCTTCATTGTTTGCTGATATACTTGCAACTCTTGCAATATCTTCTTTCCCATTTACTGGTGATGTAATTTCTTTTAATTCTTTTACCGCTTCTTTTACTGTTTTTTCAATTCCTCTTTTTATTGCCATTGGATCTGCACCTGCTGCAACATTTTTAACACCTTCTTTTATCATTGCTTGTGCCAAAACTGTTGCTGTTGTAGTTCCATCTCCTGCAACATCATTTGTTTTTGTAGATACTTCTTTTACAAGACGTGCTCCCATATTTTCGAATTTATCTTCTAATTCAATTTCTTTTGCTATTGTTACGCCATCATTTGTAATTAATGGAGCTCCAAAACTTTTGTCTAATACAACATTTCTACCTTTTGGTCCTAATGTTACTTTTACAGTATCTGCTAATTTATTAACACCTTCTAATAAAGATTTTCTTGCATCTTCTCCGAATTTTATTTGTTTTGCCATTTTACATTCTCCTCTCATCTTATTTTTAGTTATATTTTTTATACAACTACAGCTAATATATCTTCTTCTCTAAGAATGATATAATCTTCACCCTCATATTTTATTTCTGTTCCAGCATATTTGCTTACTACAACATTATCTCCCTTCTTTATACTCATCTCTTCTCTTTTTCCATCTATGATTCTTCCTGGTCCAACTTCAATAACTGTTGCTATTTGTGGCTTTTCTTTAGCTGTGCTCGCTAATATAATTCCACTTTTAGTTGTTTCTTCACTTTCATTCATTTTTACTAGCACTCTATCTGCTAATGGTTTTATCATATATATCACATTCCTTTCTTTATTAGCACTCATTATGTTTGACTGCTAATAATATATACCCATTTCTTTATATTGTCAATAGTTTTGTTTAAAATTCACAAAATGTTCACATTTATAATTATATTCAGTAACACATGTAAAATTAACCATTTTCTATAAATAAATTGTTTATTTTATAATTTTTACATACTTTATTCAACAAAAAAGACTTAATTTCAAGTTTAATACTTAAAACCAAGTCTTTTTTTACAACTTAATATTATTGTGTGATTATATATTTATTTCTTTGCAATCTATTTGTTTATATTTCACCTTACATGTATCTAATAATCTTTTTGAAGCTGTATTCTCATCAGTTCCATTATATTTATCTGACAAATATATCACTTCTTTTATTCCTGCTTGTATTATTAGTTTTGCACATTCATTACATGGGAATAAATCAACATATATTTTAGCATTTTCAAATTCTTTTTTTGAACCTCTATAATTCATTATAGCATTCATCTCAGCATGACATACATATGGATATTTGGTATAAATTTTTTCCCCATCTCTAGCCCATGGAAAGTCTTCATCTTCAAACCCATTTGGAGCCCCATTATATCCTATTGATAAAATTCTGTTATCATCGCTAACTATGCATGCTCCAACTTGTGTATTAGGGTCTTTACTTCTTTTTGCTGATAATTTTGCAATTGCCATAAAATATTCGTCCCAATTTAAGTAATCATCTCTTTTGTTTCCAGATTCTTTACACTTTTCTTGCCAATTTTTAAATTCATTGTTCATATAAACTTATTCCTTTCATATATACTGATTTTAGTATAAATTTTGCTTTAATAATTTTATACTTTTACATTTTTTGCTGCTTTTACTAATCCAACAAATAATGGTGCTGGTTTATTTGGTCTTGATTTTAATTCTGGATGGAATTGTCCTGCAATAAAGTATGGGTGATCTCTAAATTCTACAATCTCAACAAGTCTACCATCTGGTGATGTTCCTGAACATATTAAACCTGCATTTTCTAATCTTTCTCTATAATCATTATTATATTCATATCTATGTCTATGTCTTTCTGATATTTTGTCTGTTCCATATAATTCTCTAGCTAAAGTTCCGTCTTTTAAAATACATGGATATGCTCCTAATCTCATTGTTCCACCTTTTTGGTCAACACCTATTTGGTCATCCATTATATGTATAACTGGATTTTGTGTAGTTGCACTAAATTCTGAAGAATTCGCATCTTTTAAGCCTAGTACATTTCTTGCAAACTCTAATACTGCACTTTGCATTCCTAAACATATTCCTAAAAATGGTATTTTATTTTCTCTTGCATATTTTATTGCTTCTATTTTGCCCTCTACTCCTCTGTTTCCAAAACCACCTGGAACTATTATTCCTTGTAAACCTGCCAGTTTACTTGAGACATTTTCGCTGTTTATAGTCTCTGAATCTATTAGTTCAATATCTACTTTTACCTTATTTGCAAAACCTGCATGATGTAAGCTTTCTATAACAGATAAATATGAATCTTCTAATTGGATATATTTACCTACAATTGCTATTTTAACTTTTTCTTCTCCGATTTGTCTTATTTCATTTATCATTTTTTCCCAATTACTATTATCTGGCACATATTTATCTAATCTAAGATGATTGCATACTTCTCTTGCTAATCCTTCTTCTTCAAGCATTAGTGGTACTGCATATAAATTATCTGCTGTTTTGTTTTGTATTACACTACTTTTTCTAACATTGCAAAATAATGCTAATTTATCTTTTATTGTTTCTGGTATTTCTTGCTCTGTTCTGCAAACAAGTATATCTGGCTGAATTCCAAGACTTTGTAATTCTTTTACAGAGTGTTGAGTTGGTTTTGATTTTATTTCATTTGAACCAAATATATATGGTAATAATGTTACATGTATATATACAACATCTTCTGGATTTTTTTCCAAGCCAACTTGTCTTATTGCTTCTATTATTGATAGTCCTTCAATATCTCCTACAGTACCTCCAACTTCTGTTATTACTATGTCTGTATCTGTATCTTCAAAACTATATATTTTCTCTTTTATTTCATTTGTAATATGTGGAATTACTTGAACTGTTTTTCCTAAATAATCTCCTCTTCTTTCTTTTTCTATAACATTTGAATATATTTTTCCCATTGTTACACTTGAATTTTGTGTTAAATTCTCATTTATAAATCTTTCATAATGACCTAAATCTAAGTCTGTTTCTGCTCCATCATCTGTTACAAATACTTCCCCATGTTCATATGGACTCATTGTTCCTGGGTCTACATTTATATATGGGTCGAATTTTTGAATTGTAACTTTATATCCTCTATTTTTTAGTAATCGTCCTAATGAAGCTGCTGTTATTCCTTTTCCTAGTCCTGATACAACTCCTCCTGTTACAAATACATATTTTGTGTTCATTTTTTATCACATTCCTTGCACAATATATTTGAGTTTTTCAGGATTTACTCATAAACCTTTTTCCTTCTATACATTTATACCACATTTTAGGTAAAATAGGAAGAGTTTTGTTGATTTTTTCTTTTTCATAATCTTCTATAGTATAAATATAACAGAACTCATTCTCTATGCTGGAAATGAGATATTTTCTTGCAACATAATTATTGACATTAGAAACTTTTGTATATATAATATATTTCAATAGACAAAAGGAGAAATAAAATGAAAAAACTTGATTTAGAGTATTTGCGTACTGGGAAAAGCAAAAATATAAAAATCGGTGAACTCTCACAAGAGGTTATAGATACATTAAATTTAGATTTAAAACCACAAAACATTAATGTATGGTCTACCAGAATTGAAGAGCATTGTGAAAAACATAAGGTAGAATATTCAAGTATAGATTCTTATTATCAAGCAATTCAATCTATACCATCAATTATTGGTGAGCCAGACTACATTGGATTATTTAAAAATGGAAATATTCAATATGTAAAAAAATTAGATGATATTTCTTTAGTTGGTATTCAAATTGTAAAAGGTGGTGGAAACTTATTATTTAGAACTATTTATCCTATATCAGAAGCAAAATTAAAGAATTCAATTAAAAGTGGAAAATTAATTTCTGCCAAAAAGCCATAAATTTAGGAGATACTGCAGTACCTCCTTTTTTAAGTTTTTAATTTCGGCTAATCGGTAGGACGGCGTACCCTACATCTACTTATAAGACCATCTCTGGCGTGATAGCTGCCACTTTCTATCCTCAATCAACCTTTTTATATTTTATGCAATTACTTTCGTAATATGCATTATGAGCAAACAAATAAAACTTTAATGTCTTATTTTGCTATAAGATATTATAACATAAATTAATATATTTTGCAAATTTTATGTATACAATATCTTCATCACCTACTTTATATCACTTTTATTTAATGTTTGTCAATACCATTTTTAAAACTCGCATTTAAATCCATTTTAAGCCATTTTTATTTTTGATTAATATAGTTTTATACGAGGCTGCTGAAAAAGTAGCCGAAAAAGTTATGCAAATCATTTCTGATTTTACACAAAATTTCTGACACTCCCTATTTTTTATGAATTTAATGAGGGAAATGGTTGAACAATTTACATAAAGTTGTGATGGTTTGGAGTTAGGTAGGCGATGGGTTATTTGATAAATAAGGTGCAGCGCAAACTCATATAGCTATAGTTGCTGAAAGGATAGTAGCTGCCGCGGTACGCCGCGCAATACTCGTTGCCGTAGTTGTTTTCAGTACCACTACGTCTTGACCTTTTGTCGCTGGCTCCTGAACCATTGGACTCTAGTGTCCATTTAAATGCATTTCCTGCTAAGTCGAAAATATTGTTCGCATTTGCTCCTTCATATGCTCCACTTGGGATTATGGTGCTATTATATGATTTCTTTGTTGCCGTGCTCTTTGATGTGTTTGTATAATATGTGAAACTATTATTTCTATAATTTCCCCAGCTCGTTGAATCTGAAGCTATTTCTGCATATGTCTTTTCTCCTGTGTCTATTAACCACTTTAATGTTTCGTCCCACTGTATTCCCCATATCATCTGCACTCCTACACTTGTTCCTGATAACTTTCTTGCTTTTTTCCACTTTTGCCACCAATTTTGTGCATCTATATCAGTATTAATTCTTTTAATTACAGGTGTTGCTTGGCTTAAGTCTCCCGTTTCATATCTTCCTATATAATATCCTCCATATGTTGCTACACTATTTAACATCTTATCGAAATCTATTTCCATTTCCATTAAGAAATCTTCTCTTGACATTCCATTTAAATATTTGGTTAAATATGTCGATTGAATATCATGTTTGGTTGTTTGTGGCTCGTATGAATGGTTTGCACCTTTAGCATATGTTGTTGCACTTTTGTCAAAATTATACCAAGTTCCATATTTCTTTCCTGTTGTCTGGTTTCTCCAATACATATCACTTACATCTGCTATTGGTATCCATACATATTGATTTCTATTACACTGTGCCTCCCATTTATTACTATCTGTTACTGCCTCTGTTCCTTCATATATTACAAATCCTCCATTTACAGAATTTTCGTCTGATGCAGATGATGCTGTATATCCTGTTGGAACTGGTACTTGGATTCCGTCTGAGCTTGTTACTGTTGTGAAATTATTTGCGTTTTTCTTCCCTGGTTTTATTTCTCCCCATATATAATTTATCTGCTCTTTTTGATTATCAGCACTTTCCTGTGGTGCATTATTTTTTCTTGCATTATACACAATTCCCCATATAACAGCACCTAATATTATGGCTATTACTATTGGTATGACAAACACCTTTTTTCCATACATTATATATGCCATCTTTACATCACTTATCTTATTTACTTTTTCTTTATCCTCTTTTCTCTGTTTCCTTTTACTATTTTTTTTGTTCATATCAACCAACTCTCCTTTTTTATAAACTTTGTACAATCTCCCTGTTGGGAAAGAATTAAATTTTGGCAAGGAAGATTTTATTTAAAAGGCAAGGGAGCATACGTGGTGTATGTAACCGCGTTTTAAATGAAATCTGACACAGTCCAAAATTCTAATTATTTTGCAACATAACAAAAAGACAGCAAAAGAAAACATAAACTAATTATGCTTCTCTTACCGTCTCTATTTAATTTATTTATTCTACCTTTTTGCTTTTTTTCTTCAACGCTTAAAAGTG